>NZ_CP063362.1:5580770-5929040 GCF_016807805.1 Xanthobacter dioxanivorans
GTGTTCGCCGTGCTGTGGGGCGCCACGGTGCTGGGCAACACGGGCACCTTCATGCGCGACGTGGCGAGCGCCTGGCTCGTCACCGACCTCTCCGCCTCGCCGGCCGCCGTGGCCGCCGTTCAGGCCGCCGGCATGTTGCCGATCTTCCTCCTTGCCATCCCCGCCGGCGTGCTCTCCGACATCCTCGACCGCCGGCGCTTCCTCATGGTGGTCCAGCTCCTGCTGGCGATGGTGAGCCTCTCGCTCCTGCTGCTGGCGGCGTCCGGTCTGATGAGCGTGTCGGCCCTCATCGGCCTCACCTTCCTCGGCGGCATCGGCGCCGCGCTGGTGGCGCCCACCTGGCAATCCATCGTGCCGGAGCTGGTGCCCCGCGGCGAGCTGAAGAGCGCGGTGGCCCTCAACTCGCTGGGCATCAACATCGCCCGCTCCATCGGTCCGGCGACCGGCGGACTGCTGCTCGCGGCGTTCGGTGCGGCGGTGACCTATGGCGTGGACGTGGCCAGCTATGTCGTCGTCATCGCCGCCTTGGCGTGGTGGAAGCGGGCGCCCGCCGCCGAGGACGCGCTGGACGAGCGCTTCGCCGGCGCCTTCCGCGCCGGCCTGCGCTATGCCCGCTCCAGCCGCGAGCTGCACGTGGTGCTGCTGCGGGCGGTGGTGTTCTTTGCCTTCGCCAGCTCCATCTGGGCACTGCTGCCTTTGGTGACGCGCGACCTGCTGCGCGGCGACGCCGCCTTCTACGGCCTTCTGCTCGGCTCGGTCGGGATGGGCGCCATTCTCGGCGCGCTGGCTCTGCCGAAGCTGCGCGACCGGCTGGATTCCGATGGCCTGATGCTGGCCGCCGCCATCGTCAGCGGGGTTGCCGCTGGCGCGCTCGCCCTCGCCCCGCCCCGCTGGGCGGCGGTGCCGATCCTCATCGCCATGGGCGGCGCCTGGATCATCGCGCTGACGACGCTGAACGCCACCGCCCAGTCGATCCTGCCCAACTGGGTGCGCGGCCGGGCGCTGGCGGTCTACCTCACCGTCTTCAATGGCGCCATGGCCGGCGGCAGCCTCGCCTGGGGCCTCATCGCCCAGCAGATCGGGCTCGCCACCACTCTCACCATTTCCGGCGCCGGCCTTGTCCTCACCGGCTTCCTCGCCCATCGCGTGCGCCTGCCCAAGGGGGAGGCGGATCTGGCGCCCTCGAACCACTGGCCGGAGCCGATGATGGCGACGCCGGTGGAAGGCGATCGCGGCCCGGTGCTGATCCAGGTGGAATACCATGTCAGCCCGGACGATCGCATCGCGTTCCTCGCCGCGCTGCGCCGGCTGTCCCTCGCGCGACGGCGCGACGGCGCCTATGCCTGGGGGGTCACGGAGGATGCGGCCGCCCCCACGCTTGTCGTCGAGTGGTTCCTTGTCGAATCCTGGGCCGAGCACCTGCGCCAGCACCGTCGCACCTCCCACGCCGACGCCGACGTGCAGAAGGAACTGCTGGCGTTCCAGATCACCGGCACGGCACCTCTCGTCCGCCACCTGATCACCCTGAATGGCGGCCACGAGGGATGATGATCGCGCGACTGTCGCCGCTCAGTCCGCGCGGCGCTCCCCGGTCCTTGATCGAGGACAGCGGGAAGTCGGCAGCAAGGCCGGCCGGGCCGCCCGGGCGCTGCGCCCGGCGCGATGGGGCAGCAGCCGGGTGTCCGCCACCCCGGCCCCTGCTCGGAAAAGAAAACCCCCCACTTGAAAGCAACACAAAGTTGTCTAAGCTTGCGAGGCTGCCTCAATATTCGGCAGCACGGCAACTGCGTCGACGCTGATCGGCGTCGACCCTTCCCAGCCACAGGAAGGGACGCCCCAATGAGATGCCCGCCGATACCGCACGACGAAGAGGAGCGGCTCGCGTCCCTCCTTGATTACGGCTTCGGTGACGAGCGCCCGCTTCCAGACCTTGACCCGGTGGCCCGCATCGCGGTGCGCATTTTCCGCATGCCCATCGCCGCAGTGAACATGATCGGCAGCGATCACGTCTTCTTCGCCGCCAGCGTTGGTACCGACGACGACATGGACAAGGCGCGCGACGTCTCCTTCTGCGCCCATGCCATCACGCAGGACGACGTGATGGTGGTACTCGATGCGCTGAAGGACGAGCGCTTCCACGACAACCCGCTGGTGACGGGAAAGCACGCCGTAAGGTTCTATGCCGGCGTCCCCCTGCGATCCCTCGCCGGCCGTGCGCTCGGCGTGCTCTGCATCATCGACACCAGGCCCCACCGGCACTTCGCGCCGGAAGATCGCAAGCGCTTGCGGGAGCTGGCGCGCATGGCCAGCGATCGCCTGGAACTGCGTCGCGTCGAGGTGGCGGGCATCCGCGAGGAAGCCACCCGAGCGCATGAGGCCGCGGCGGCCGCCTCCGTGCCGGACCAGATGGAACTGTCCCGCCTGGCCAAGATCGATCCCCTTACCGGACTGCCCAATCGCAAGCAGTTCTATTGCAACGTCGAAGCCGTCCTGCTCGCAGCGGAGCCGTCGGCGGTGATCATGCTCGACCTCGACGGCTTCAAGGACGTGAACAACATTCTCGGGCCGGCCACCGGCGACGAGATCCTGCACTCGGTGGCGGCCCGGCTAAAGTGCGCGGCCGGCGAGAACTGTACCGTCGCGCGCGTCGGCGGCGACGAGTTCGCCATCCTCGCCTGCCCCGTCCAGGAGGAGGAGGCGCGCCAGTTGGCCAGCCGCGCGCTCGCGCAGGTGGCCGAGCCGATCCCCGTCGGCGGCCAGGACGTCCGCATCTCCGCGAGCTGCGGCATCGCCCTGTCGCCACGCCATGCGCAAGAGGCGGTCGAGCTCATCGGCAATGCCGACCTCGCCCTGTATCAGGCCAAGATCGGCGGGAGCGGGCGCTCATCCATGTATGCCAAGGAATTCCGGGCGGAGGCTGCGGAGCGCCGAGTCTATGGCATGGAACTCCACAGGGCAGTGACCAACGGCGAGCTGCTGCTGTTCTACCAGCCGCAGATCCGGCTGTCCGACAATACTGTCGCTGGCGCCGAAGCCCTCATAAGGTGGCTGCATCCCACGCGCGGTCTTCTGCCTCCCGCCGCCTTCCTGCCCGCGCTGGAGGCCGGTCCGCTGGCAACCGTGGTCGGGGCCTGGGTCATCGACGAGGCGTCCGCGCAGGCGGCCCGCTGGATTCGCCGCGGTGCGACGGACTTCCGGATGGCCGTGAACCTCTTCGGTGTTCAGCTGCGCTCCGGCGACCTGCCCAAGACGGTGACGGAAACGCTGGCCCGGCACGGCCTGCCCCTGCACGCGCTCGAGATCGAGATCACCGAGAATATCGTGCTGACCCGCGACGATGCGGTGCTGGACGCCCTGCACCGCCTGCGCGACATGGGTGTGCAAGTGGCGTTCGATGATTTCGGCACGGGCTATGCGTCCCTGAGCCTGCTGACGCAGTATCCCCTGACCCGCATCAAGATCGACCGCAGCTTCGTGCAGAACATGCTGCAGTCCCCACGCGACGCCTCCATCATTTCAGCCATCGTGGACATGGCGCGGGCGCTTGGCCTGGAGACCACGGCGGAAGGCATCGAGACCGAGGCGCAGCGCGACTATCTGAAGGCACAGCACTGCACCGACGGGCAGGGCTACCTGTTCGGCAAGCCCATGCCCGCTGCGACATTCGAGAACATTTTCTGCCACTATCCCGAGCCGCCGCGGAGAGCAGCCACGGGCTGATGCGCCCACAACGAGAAGCCCAGGCCGAGCACAATCCGGCCCCGGAGAGACGCCCCGCCGGGACGCGGCAGCAAACGATCGATTCGATGAAGGCGATGCGGGCGAAGCGACCGAACGGACGAATGCCCATGGAATCAGCGCTGCGGCTGGAACCGCAGCGGCGCGATGCGCCGACGCGTGGGCGGCACCGCGCCCTGTGTGCCTCAGTGGGGACGGATGGCAGCTGATCCGAATCGAGGCGAGCCCGGTGCGTCGGCATCGTGCCGCTCGATGCGCACCACCGGAAGAATGACGATCTCCGCCCCTCCGGGGCGCTCCGCCTCGGCGCGCCGACGCCCGCTTGCCTGTCCGCGAACGGGCGTGCGGCGTGCCGTGGAGAACGCAATGACCGTACTCATGCCCTCCTCCTTCTGCAAACGGGAGCCGTGACCATAACGTCGCGACCGCCGTTATGGTTTCGCAGGCGTTAACGGCGCATTAACGATGACGCAGGGGAAGACGACGAGGCGGCTCCAGCAAGCCCCGTGTCGTCAAGGCGCCGAACCGTGCTGTACGTGAACATGGTCCCGCGAGCGGCGCGCCGCGTCCTGCGAAAATGCCCGAAGTTGCGACGCCGCACGTGGACCGCTCACGTGGTGCCCCCCGTACGCCAGGAGCCGCCGCGCAACCATCCCCCGGCCACGCGCGTGCATCCGACCCCGAGCAAGCCGCACGCGCGGGTGGGAAGGCCCTTCAGGGCGTGACGAGATCCAGGAAATGGCGCCCGGCGCGATCCTCGATGTCGACCACATAGATGTCGGGATCGAATTTCAGCTCCCGCACGAGGCGCGCGTCGGCATCCGCCTCCGGACGGCCCGGCTCCACGATCATCGCGAACTTGCGGTCGGCCGGGAACGAGTCGTCGAAGGCGCTCTGCGGGGCCGGGCCGTAGAGGGCGGCGGTGCCGTCGAGGCGTGAGACCTTGACGAAGATGGCGCCCGCCTCCTCCGCTCCACGCCGGACCATGACGGCATAGGCGCCCTCCACCTGGGCGCGGCGGATGAGGGCGGAGACGAAGATATCGCTCTTCAGCCGCATGGCACGGGGCCCCGCATCAGTTGACCGGCATCCCGGAGACGGCAGCCAACTCCCGCACGAGGCGGTCGGAGACCTCCCCGTCGGCGGTCAGGTTGCGGTCGCGCTGGAAGCGCAGCACCGCGCTGCGGGTTTCCCCTCCCGGCAGTCCATCCACCTTGAGCGGGCCGTAGCCCAGCTTGGCGAGGGCCTTCTGCACCGAGAGGATGCGCGGCGAGGCCGGGACCTCGCCGGGCGGCCTCAGGGTACCGGTGACGTCCGGCGCCGTGCCGAGGGCAGCCAGCGGGCGGCGCACCGAATCGGCACGGTGGTCGGTCCGGGTCAGACCGGGACCGGGCGTCGCCGGCACCAGGGGCACCGGTGCCTCGGCCGTGGTGGTGCGCACCGAAAGATAGCCCAGCGAGCCGTTGGTGGCGCCGCCCGATGGCACGGTGCCGGCCATGGGGTTGGCCGGCGGAAGCGGCACCGTGGTGCGGCTGGCCTTCGCCCGGTCGAGAGCCTGGATGGCACCGGCCGGACGCGCCTCGGGCAAGGGCGCGCCGGGGGGCGGCGCCTGGAGCAGCAGGGCATTCACCAGGAAGCCGCCGGACGCGGCCAGTGCCACCGCCCCGGCGACGAAATCAAGCCGCCGGAGCCGGCGCCCCTCGCGTTCCGCCTCGTCCGCCGGCGGCAGTTCGGCGGCGACATCCTGCGTGGAAGCCTGCAAAACCGGTTCGAGCCTCATGCCAACCTCTTCACGCGGGCCTCGTCCAGCCGGGCCGGGAACGGCGCGACCACGTCGTTCGTCCATCCGGGCTGGATGGCGCCGTCCGCCTCCGCCAGAGGCAGGCCGACGATGACGCTGGTACCGCGCCCGGGCGCGCTGTGTACCTGCAAGTCTCCCCCATGCAGCTTAACGAGCCCCTTCACCACCGCGATGCCGAGGCCGCTGCCCCGCGCCCGCTGGGTACAGTCCCCGGCCTGGAAGAAAGGTTCGCCGAGGCGTGCCACGTCCTCGGCGCGCATGCCGGGACCCGTGTCGCGGACACGGATGGTGAGCTCGTTGCCCTGCGCGCGCACCGCCACCTGCACCCGCCCGCCGGCGGGGGTGAACTTCACGGCGTTGGAGAGCAGGTTGAGCACGATCTGCCGCAGCGCCCTGCGGTCCGCATCGATGGCGGGCAGGCGGGCCGGCGCGCGGGTGCGCACGGCGACGCCGGTTCGGCCGGCATCGAGGGCGACCATCTCGACGCAGCTCTCCACGAGGGCCGCGACATCGATGGTCTCGCGTTCCAGCACATAGGCCCCCGCCTCCACCCGCGAGAGGTCCAGGATGTCGTTGACGAGGCCCAGCAGGTGCTGGCCGCTCTCATGGATGATGCGCGCATAATCCTGCTTGCGGGCGTCATCGAGCGGCGCGCCGGACGGGCTCGCGAGCAGTTCGGAGAAGCCGAGAATGGCATTGAGCGGCGTGCGCAGCTCGTGGCTCATGGCGGCGAGGAAGTGGCTCTTGGCGGCGTTCGCCTCCTCTGCCTCGGCGCGCGCGCGGGCCGCCGCGTCCGCCTTGAGGCGCTCGACATTGGCCGCCTGCCACGGCGCGGACCAAACCACTCGCACCCCGCCCGAGCGCAGCGGCTGGCAGCGCGCCTCCAGCGTCATGAAGGAGGGAGCGACATCGGCGCCCGTATCGCAGCGCAGGCGCAGGTTGAGCAGGACCGGCCGGCCACGCGCCGCGACCTGCACCGCGGAGAGGAAGGCGGGACGATCCGCCACCAGGACGCGGTCGAACAGCATCTGGCCGAGCAGCGCCTCGGCCGGGGTATCGGCGAAGGGGCCGTCCCTGGCGTCCACGGCGAGCACGTCGCCGCGCGGGCCATGGCTGGTGACCAGGAGCGAACCGGCCGGCACGGCGGTCTCGCTCGCGCGGCCCGCCGCCCGCGCGATGCCCGCCGCCACCGCGGCGAGGGCGCCGCAGACGAGGCCGGAGGCCAGGAGGATGAGGGCGTTGAGTTCGGCCCCGCGCATGAGGCCAGAAACCTGGGACACCAGCGCGATGGCGCCGCAGGCCAGCGCGAGCATGCCCAGCGCCGCCAGCACCGCGGCGGTGACCCGGCCCAGCACCGCGAGGCGCGGAAGCGTGTCGCCGCCGGCGTCGGACGCCGGTGCCCTGCGCAATGGTTCGCCCTGCTCGCCGCTGCCGAGGTGACGCACGTCGCCCCCTGTGAAGTGATCCGCCGCGGGTCGATTCCCTGCGGGGTGCCCCTGCCCGCAAGATCGCCGCCCGCTGGGAAAACCATGCCACGCCAGCCTTTAAGCGAACGCTAAATCGCCCGACTGGTGCGCCGCAGCGTTAACGATGTCTTGAAAAGTCGTCGGGGGCCGGCGCCCTCGGGACCCCCGCCGGGGCGCCGTTCTGGTATCTTTCGAGGGCGTTCGGAACCTCCGGCGCCGTGAGTGAGGGAGCCATGTTCTTCCTGTTTCGCCTGGCCTTCTGGATCGGCCTCGTGCTGCTGCTCCTGCCCCTTGGCCTGAAGGGCTCGGATGGGCAGGCGGTGAGCGTGTTCGACGCGCTCGGCGCGGCGCAGTCGGTGGTGGCCGACATGCGCGGCTTCTGCGAACGCCAGCCGCAGGCCTGCGCGGTGGGTGGGCAGATGGCGACCCATCTCGCGGAAAAGGCGCAGGTGGGGGCGAAATGGCTCTACCAGGCGCTCGGGTCGACGGAGCGCGAGAACCCGCCGGCCGGCGTCCCCGGCCCGTCACCCGCCGGCCAGTCCGGCGCGCTCGAACTCACCCCACAGGATCTCCTGCCCGCCTGGGGCGGTGGCGAGAATGGACGCACCGTCACGCCCGGCAACGCGCCGCAGCCCGCCGCTCCCACCGGCCCGCCGCTCCCGCCGCGTCGCCCCGCCTGAAGCGGGCGATCCGCGGGACGCGCCGTCCTCGCCGGAACGGCAGACCCCTGTCCAACCGCCATGGCCGGGCATGGCTCCGGCCATTCATGTCCTGCCGTCCAGCACCGTTTTTCAAGGTGTCCCGGCTATGCCCCCCCGGGGGCCCGGACCGGGGCCGGGCATGACGCCCGTCCCGGAACGTGGCCATTCAAACGCTCCTGGAAGGCCGGCGACGATCCATTCGGGACGTCTTGGCGGGGGCTCAACCCGCCGTCTGCGCCTCGGCCACCGCCACGGCCGTCATGTTGACGATGCCACGGGCGGTGATGGAGGGGCCGAGGATGTGCACCGGCTTCGCGGTGCCCATCAGGATCGGCCCCACGGGGAGTGCGTCGCCCAGCACCTTGATCATGTTGTAGGCGATGTCGGCGGCGTCGAGGTCGGGCATCACCAGCACGTTGGCGACGCCGTTCAGCGACGAGTTGGGGAAGCTGTGGCGGCGGATATCCTCCACCAGCGCCGCATCCGCCTGCATCTCCCCGTCCACCTGCAGGCCCGGTTCCCGCTCGCGCACGATGGCGAGGGCCGCACGCACGCGCTTGGCCGAGAGCGTCTCGTGGCTGCCGAAGTTGGAGTGGGACAAAAGCGCGACTCGCGGCTCCAGGCCGAAGCGGCGCACGTGGGCGGCGGCGAGCACGGTCATCTCGGCCAGATCGGCGGCGGTGGGCTCGGTCTGGATCTGCGTGTCGCAGATGAAGAAGTTGCCCTTGGGCGTGATGAGCAGCGACAGCGCCGCCAGTTCCTTCACCCCCGGCGCGAGGCCGATGATGTCGCGCACCTGGCGCAGATGCCGGGTGAAGCGGCCCTCGATGCCGCACAGCATGGCGTCGGCCTCGCCGCGATGCATCATGAGGGCGCCGATGACCGTGGGATGGGTGCGCACGAGGGTGCGCGCCGCGTCCGGGGTCACGCCGCGGCGGCCGGCCACCTCCACATAGGTGCGCACATAGTCGCGGTAGCGCGGATCGTCCTCGGGATTGATGAGGTCGAAATCGTGGCCGGTGCGGATGGACAGGCCGAAGCGCTTGATGCGGGCCTCCAGCACGTTGGGGCGGGCGACGAGGGTGGGACGGGCGATGCCTTCCTCCACCACGGCCTGCACGGCGCGCAGCACCCGCTCGTCCTCGCCCTCGGCATAGACCACCCGCTTCATGTTGCGCTTCGCCTGCGCGAACAGGGGCCGCATGATGAAGCCGGAGCGGAAGACGAAATGGTCGAGCCGCTCGATATAGGCGTCCATGTCGGCGATGGGCCGCGTGGCGATGCCGGTGTCCATGGCCGCCTTGGCCACCGCCGGCGCGATGCGCAGGATGAGGCGCGGGTCGAACGGCGAGGGAATGAGCGAATCCGGACCGAAGGAGCGGGTCTCCCCGCCATAGGCACGGGCCACCACGTCGGAGGGCGTCTCGCGGGCGAGCGCGGCGATGGCCTCCACCGCCGCCATCTTCATCTCGGCATTGATGTCGGTCGCCCCCACGTCCAGCGCCCCGCGGAAGATGTAGGGGAAGCACAGGACGTTGTTGACCTGGTTGGCGAAGTCCGAGCGGCCGGTGCAGATCATGGCGTCGGGCCGCGCCTCGCGGGCGAGCTCGGGCATGATCTCGGGGGTCGGGTTTGCGAGGGCGAGGATGAGCGGGTGGTCCGCCATCTTCTTCACCATCTCGGGCGTCAGCACCCCGCCGGCGGACAGGCCGAGGAAGATGTGCGCGCCGTCGATCACCTCGTCCAGGGTCCGCTTGTCGGTCTTCTGGGCGTAGATCTCCTTGTAGGGATCCATGAGGGTGTTGCGGCCCTCATAAACCAGGCCCTCGATGTCGCAGACCCAGATGTTTTCCTTCTTCGCGCCGAGCGTGACGAGCAGGTTGAGGCAGGCGAGCGCCGCCGCCCCCGCGCCGGAGGCGACGATCTTCAGATCCTCGATCTTGCGGTTGCCCACCTCCAGCGCGTTGCGCACCGCGGCACCGACGATGATGGCCGTGCCGTGCTGGTCGTCGTGGAAGACCGGGATCTTCATCCGCTCGCGCAGCAGGCGCTCCACCTCGAAGCACTCGGGCGCCTTGATGTCTTCCAGGTTGATGCCGCCGAAGGTGGGCTCCAGCGCGCTCACCACGTCCACCATCCGCTCGACGGTGAGGGCGTCGATCTCGATGTCGAACACGTCGATGCCGGCGAATTTCTTGAACAGGACAGCCTTGCCCTCCATCACCGGCTTGCCGGCGAGCGGGCCGATGTTGCCGAGGCCCAGCACCGCCGTGCCGTTGGAGACGACGGCGACGAGATTCGCGCGGATGGTGAGCTCGGCGGCCAGCAGCGGGTCGGCGGCGATGGCTTCGCAGGCGGCGGCGACGCCGGGGGAATAGGCGAGGGCGAGATCACGCTGGTTGCCCAGCGGCTTGGTGGCCTGGATCTCCAGCTTTCCCGGCCTCGGCAAACGGTGATAGACGAGCGCGCCCGAACGCAGATCCTCGGAAATATTGGACGCCATACCCGTCCCCCCTCCTCAAACGCGCCAGCTTGGCAAAATGGGGCTGCAACCTAGCCGCCGCGCATCCTTATGTCACGGTCGACCGCAAAAATTGGTCTATGTTGCGCACGCATGACGGACCTGCGATCGGGCGGTGACGGAGAGGAATGGACATGGACAGGAAAATCGTCGTCAGGATCGCGGGCGGCCTCGCTGTTCTCGTGGTGCTTTCGGCCGCGGGCTGGTTCGGTTTTCTCGAATGGACACGCGCCAAGGTGCGCTCCGAGGTGGATGCAGCCTTCGCCGCCCTGCGCGAGACCGGCGCGAAGGCCTCCTTCACCGATGCGAGCTTCGATCCGCGCGAGCGGGCAGTCACCGTCAGCGGCATTTCCATCGTCTCTCCGGAGGGCGGGGCGAGCCTGAAGATCGCCCGGCTTTTCGCCCGGGGCGGAGAGCGGCCGCACGACCGGCGCGTGTCCGTCGAGGCGCTCGACGTGGATGGGCTGGAGGTCGCCCTCACCGGCGAGGCGGCGGCGGGCGGCACTGTCACCTACACGCTGCCCAAGGTGATGATCGACCAGTATACCGGCCCCATGACGCTGATCGCGGCTGGCGAGGGCGACGGCCCCTTCGGTGCGCTCCGGGTGGCGCTTCGGCAGATCGCGGCCACCACCGCCGCCAAGGTGACCATCCCCGAGGTGAAGGGGCGCATCGTCCCCGCCGGGGCGCAGCCGGTGGAAGTCAACTACTCCGAGATCGCCGCCGAGGGTGTGAATGCCGGCACCATCCGCAGCCTCATCGTCGACCGCGTCACTTTCGCCTTCACCCCGCCCTCCGACGGCGCCGACCGCGCGCCGGGACCCGTCCCGGGGCGGATCAGCGGCCGAATCGACGGCATCGTCGCGGCGCGCATCGACACCGCCCCCCTTCTCGCCGCGACCAACCCGCCGGGCGCCACGTCGGCGGGCATGGACAATTACGGGCTGATCTACGGCAAGGTGGTGACCGGTCCCTACGTGCTCACCCAGGACAACGGGCCGCGCATGCGGGCCGCCTCGCTGCTCATGGAGCAGGTGGGCATCCGGCCGTCGGCCTTCGACGCCAAGCGAACCACCGCGCTGCGGGATCTCCAGCTCAAGAGCAGCAGCCAGCTCACGCCGGACGAGCGCCGCCGCGCCCTCGACCTGTCCCGCGACATCATCGACGGCATCGCCTTCCGCACGCTGGCGGCATCGGGCGTGGAGACGGAGCAGGACGGCCAGAAGGGCCGCATCGCCAGCATGCGGATCGAGGGCCTCGCCGCGAGCGTGATCGACGAGGTTTCCCTCGAGGGGATGGAGGGCGCCGGGGCCGGCGGCGCGCCGGGCAAGGTGGGGCGCTTCGCCATCCGCCGGCTCGACCTCAATCAGCTGAGCCGTCTCGCGGCAGAGCAGAACGCGCCCTCTCCCGTCTCGGCGCTGATGCTGTTCAAGCTGTTTTCCGGCATCGAGCTGTCGGGCGTGGAAGTCCCCTACGGCGAGGGCGACGCCAGGAACGAGCCGGTGAAGATCGGCGCCTTCGCCCTGTCCTGGGGCGGGTCCGCCGGCGCCCTGCCCACCCGGCTCGACCTCGCCCTCACCGACGTTTCCGGCCCGATCCGGGCGGACGACGGCGAGCCCTTCACCTACCTCGCCGCGGCGGGCATCAAGCGCGCCACCGTCTCCTTCGCGCTGAAGGCGGCCTATGACGCGAGCGCCCGCACGCTCACCGTCGCGCCGGCGACGGCGGAGGTGAAGGAGGCCTTCCGGCTCTCGGTGGAGAGCGCGATCGGCGACGTGCCGCCGGCCGCCTTCTCCGATGCCACCGGCTTCATTTCAGCGCTGCCGACGGTTGCCGCCGGGCCGGTGAAGGTGACGCTGACCGATCTCGGTCTCGCACGGCTGATGTTCGCCCAGCTCGCCGCATCCGAGGGCGTGAGCGAAGAAGAGTATCGCCGGCAGGTGGTGGAGATGGTGGAGAGCATGGTCGCCGACCTCACCGAGGCGGCGCCGGATGCCGCGGACCTCGGCAGCGCGGTGGTCGCCTTCGTGCGCCAGCCCGGCACGCTGACCGTGACCGCCACGCCAAAGGAACGGGTGCCGCTCCTGGCGCTTGCGGCCGCGTTCGATCCGTCGATGCTGCTGGAAGCGTTCAGCTTCACGGCAACGGCGTCGGCACCGTAGGGTCCGTCTTCTGCGGCCTGGCGAGGGGATGCCGCCAGGCGGCCCCTCGTCGCCTGCCCTCGTCGCCGACCCTCAGCGGACGGGGGCGGGCGTATTGGCCAGCGCCACCAGCTTCATGATCTGCTGCTGGATGGCGGCATCCACCGCCGCCGGCTTGTTCTCCTCCACCTGCACGACCTTGCGGCCGACGGGGCTCGAATAGAAGGCGGAGAGTTCCTTGAGTTCGGCGACCGTGAATGCGCCGGCATAATAGGTGGCGAACACGCCGACCAGATCCTCGCGGGTGCCGGCGGCGGCCTTCAGCAGATCGGCGCGAGCCTGCGCCTGCTTGTCGGCGGGCAGCTTTTCGACAGCCTGCCCGATCATCCGCGCGATCCGCCCGTCGAGGCCGGGAGCAATCGACAGGTCAACCGCCTGCCGCGCCAAAGCGGCCTTGTCGGATGCCTCGTCGGCCCGTGCGGCAACCGGAAAGACCAAGGATGCAACAACAAGCAAGCTGCCCAAGATCCGCATAGCGCCCTCCCCTTGGGGCAACCCAGACGTGCCGACCACGGCTCCGGATGCCCAAGGGAGAGCCATATCGACTTTGGTCCCTACTTTGCAGCCGGCATCGGCCGGATGTGAAGTTCGCGCAGCTGCTTCGGCGTCGCCTCGGCGGGCGCCCCCATGAGCAGGTCCAGAGCCTGCTGGTTCATGGGGAAGATGGAGATCTCGCGCAGGTTGGTGGTGCCACACAAAAGCATCACGATGCGGTCCACGCCCGCCGCCATGCCGCCATGGGGCGGGGCGCCGTACTGGAAGGCGCGATACATGCCGCCGAAGCGCTCCACCACGGTCTCCTCGCCGTAGCCGGCGATCTCGAACGCCTTCACCATGGCCTCGGGCCGATGGTTGCGGATGCCGCCGGACGCGATCTCGTAGCCGTTGCAGGCGATGTCGTACTGAAACGCCTTGATGGTGAGCGGGTCCTGCGTCTTCAGCGCTTCCAGGCCCCCTGCGGCATGGAGAAGGGGTTGTGGGAGAACTCGACCTTCTTCTCGTCCTCGTTCCACTCATACATGGGGAAGTCGACGATCCAGGCGAGCTCGAACCGGTCCTTGTCGATCAGGTTCAGCTCCTCGCCCACCTTGGTGCGGGCAAGGCCGGCGAACTTCACGAACTTGTCCGGGTCGCCCGCGACGAAGAAGGCGGCATCCCCCGCCCTGAGGCCGAGCTGGGCGCGGATGGCCTCGGTGCGCTCGGGGCCGATATTGTTGGCGAGCGGGCCGGCGCCCTCCCCACCTTCACGCCACATGATGTAGCCGAGGCCCGGCTGGCCCTCGCCCTGCGCCCACGAATTCATGCGGTCGCAGAAGGCGCGCGAGCCGCCGCCGGGAGCGGGGATGGCCCACACCTCGTTCTTCTCCACCTCCAGCATGCGGGCGAACACCTTGAAGCCCGAGCCGCGGAAATGCTCGGAGACGGCCTGCATCACCAGCGGGTTGCGCAGGTCCGGCTTGTCGGTGCCGTACTTGCGCAGGGCGTCCGCGTAGGGAATGCGCGGCCAGTTCTGCGTCACCGGCTTGCCGGCGGCGAAATCCTCGAACACGCCGGTGATCACCGGCTCCATCGCCGCGAACACGTCCTCCTGCTCGATGAAGCTCATCTCCAGGTCGAGCTGGTAGAACTCGCCGGGCAGGCGGTCGGCGCGCGGGTCCTCGTCGCGGAAGCAGGGGGCGATCTGGAAGTAGCGGTCGAAGCCGCTCATCATGATCAGCTGCTTGTATTGCTGCGGCGCCTGGGGCAGCGCGTAGAACTGGCCGGGATGCAGCCGGCTCGGCACCAGGAAGTCGCGGGCGCCCTCCGGCGAGGAGGCGGTGAGGATCGGCGTCTGGAACTCGAAGAAGCCCTGCGCCTTCATCCGCGAGCGCATGGCGTCGATGATCGCGCCCCGGGTCATGATGTTGCGATGGAGCTTCTCGCGGCGCAGGTCGAGGAAGCGGTACTTGAGCCGGGTCTCCTCCGGATATTCCACGTCGCCGAACACCGGCAGCGGCAGCTCTGCGGCCGGTCCCAGCACTTCCAGCTCGGCGGCATAGACCTCCACGGCGCCGGTGGCGAGGTCGGGATTTTCCGTGCCCTCGGGGCGCAGGCGCACCTTGCCGTCGATGCGGATGACCCATTCCGAGCGCACCTTCTCGGCGTCCCGGAAAGCGGCGCTGTCGGGGTCCACCACCACCTGGGTGAGGCCGTAATGGTCGCGCAGGTCGATGAACAGCACGCCGCCGTGGTCGCGGATGCGGTGACACCAGCCGGACAGGCGGACGATCTCGCCCACCTCGGCGGTCGAAAGCGCGCCGCAGGTATGGGAGCGGTAGCGGTGCATGGGTTGCCCTTTCAAGGCTGAAGGGATGGCACGCGGGGCGGAAAGCCCGGTGTCCGGCGCCCGGCGCGCAGCCCGGGCAGCGCTCTGGACACCGGAGGCGCCGATCCCGCACCGGGCGCGGCGTTTCCGCGCGCCACGGCACGAAAGTCCGCGTGTAAGGCGGGGCGAAGGTGCATGCGCCCTTCCCCTTGTCAAGCCGGAGTGCTGTTCAGCTGGATTCGCCACATGTTAGAATTTCCTCGCCGCATCGCTCGATGCCTCCTTAGAATTCGCCCGATGCCTCTGGCGAGTCACTGGCAGCGCAAGGCGGTGACGCGACGGAGGACGCAACGCGGCGTGTCGGGCGTGAGGCGCGAATGACAACGGTGGACGGACTGGAGCGCGGTGCGCGCGAACCTCTCCGACGCATACCGGGAACCATGCCCCTGGTCATCCTGGCGGCGCTGCTCATCCTCGTGGTGATCGTCGCGGCGGGCGTCCTGATGTCGACGCTGCGCGATGACGGCGTGAAGGACCGGCGGCGCGAACTCGACAACCTCGCCATGACCCTCGCGGAGCAGACCGCCCGCGCCTTCCAGAGCCTGCAGATCGTGCAGGAAGACATCATCGATCACATCCAGACCCAGAAGCTGTCGAACCGGGAGGAACTCGCCGCGCAGATGGGTACGCAGGCGGTCCACCAGCTGATGCACGAGAAGATCTCGGGCCTGCCCTATCTGGACGCCATCACCCTCATCGACGACAGCGGTCGCCTCATCAACTTCTCCCGCTACTGGCCCATTCCCGCGGTGAACGTGGCGGACCGGGACTATTTCAGCAGCCTGAGCACCATGCGGGGGCCGCCGGTGTTCATCAGCGAGCCGGTGACCAATCGCAGCACCGGATCGGTGACGATCTACCTCGCCCACCGCTTCACCACGCCCGAGGGCGCCTTCCTCGGCCTCGTGCTCGGGGCCATGGAGCAATCCTATTTCGAGCATTTCTACAGCACCATCCGCCTCGGCAACGAGGGGCTCATCGCCCTGGTGCGCGCCGATGGCGCCGTGCTCGCACGCTCCCCCGCCGGCACCGGCGCCGCGCCGAGCGGGGACGCCGTGCGGGAGCGCGTGGCTCGGCTCCTCTTCGGACCCGGCTTCACCGGACAGCTGCCGGCGGGCACGTTCGACGACAAGTCCCGGATCGCCGCCGTCAGGCCCATCGCCGGCCTGCCCCTCGCCATCGCCGTGACCGACGGCACCGCCTCCGTCGCCGCCGTGATGTGGGGGCGGTTGATGCCCATCGCGGTCGCCGCGGGCTTCATCTGCCTCACCATCGGCCTCGTGAGCTACAGCCTGGTGCGGCACGTCAACGACGAGCGCGCCTTTGCCGACGCGCAGCACGCCGCCGCCCGCCGCGATCCTCTCACCCACCTCACCAACCGCCTGGGCTTCGCCGAGCAGATCGAGAATCTGGTGGGAGGCCCCGCGCCGGCCCAGCCCTTCGCCCTGCTCTTCCTCGATCTCGATTACTTCAAGGCGGTGAACGACACGCTGGGTCACAACCTCGGCGACGCGATGCTGGTGCGGGTGTCGGAGCGCATCCGCCGCTGGCTCCCGCCCGGCGACACCGTCGCGCGGCTCGGCGGCGACGAGTTCGCGATCCTGAGCCGGGGCGTCACCGACGACGCGGCGGCGCTCGACTTCGCCCAGTCGATCATCGAGCTGCTGCGCGAGCCGTACCTCATCGACAACCACCGGCTGCTCGGCGGCTGCAGCATCGGCATCGCCCTCTCGCCCCGGGATGGGACCAACGTCGTCAGCCTGCTGAAGAATGCCGACCTCGCCCTCTACCGCGCCAAGGGCGACGGGCGCGGCGTGGCGCGGGTGTTCCAGGAGGAAATGGAGCGCAACGCCCGTGAACTGCGCGCCCTCGAGCTCGACCTCCAGACCGCATGGAAGGACGGGCAGCTCCATCTCGCCTACCAGCCCATCTTCGAGGCGGAGAGCGGCGCCCTCGCCGGGTTCGAGGCCCTGGCGCGCTGGCACCATCCCCAGCGGGGCATGGTGCCGGCCGACGTATTCATCGCGCTCGCCGAAGAAACCGGCCTGATTCTTCCGCTCGGAGCGTGGGCGCTGAAGGAGGCCTGCCGCGCCGCCACCCAGTGGCCGTCCCACCTGTTCGTCGCGGTGAACCTCTCGCCGATCCAGTTCCGCGGCGCGCAGGCCTTCCACCAGGTGCGCGCCGCCCTCGACGCCTCCGGCCTTGCCCCGGAGCGGTTGGAGATCGAGATCACCGAATCCACCCTGTTGCTGGAAGGCCCCATGGTGCGGGCGACCCTGGACCAGTTCCGCGAGGAGGGCATCACCATCACCCTCGACGATTTCGGCACCGGCTATTCCTCGCTGCGCTACCTGAAGATGCTGCGCATCGGCCGCATCAAGGTGGATCGCTCCTTCGTGGAGGAGGTCGAGCACTCCGCGCAGAGCCGCGCCATCGTGGAGGCCATCACCAGCCTGGCGCGCACCCTCTCGCTGCGCTGCACCGGCGAAGGCATCGAGACCGAGGCCCAAAGGCGCATCATGACCGAGCAGGGCTGCTCGCACCTGCAGGGCTACCTCCTCGGCCGCCCCGGCACGGCCGAGGAGGCGCTGCGGCTCGCCCGGGCGACGGTGGCGTGACACCTCGTCCCGTCGCCTGAGCGGGTCCTCGGCTACAGGTGCCGGCGACGGTCGCGGACGCGCATTCCGCGTCGCATGATGGTCGAAGGGCAGCGCGCGCCTTCGCCCGCTGCCTGCCGGACATCCGGCCATGGCCGGGGACGCTGAAGCCAGGCGGCCCGACCGCGTGACAAATTCGCGCCACATTCCCTTTTCCCGACGGCGCGGCATGGGTATGGTCTGCGCATGGATCCGATCACCTCGACCGAGGCGCTGGCTGCGGCCTGCGAGCGCCTCGCCCGCCATCCTTTCGTCACCGTCGACACGGAATTCCTCAGGGAAACCACGTTCTGGCCGAAGCTCTGCGTGGTGCAGGTGGCCTCGCCGGACGAGGCGATCCTCATCGACGCGCTCGCCGACGGCCTCGACCTCGCCCCCCTCTACCGCCTGATGGGGAATGAGCGGGTGATGAAGGTGTTTCATGCCGGCCGGCAAGACATCGAGATCATCTGGCACCAGGCGCGACTCATTCCCCATCCGGTGTTCGACACCCAGGTGGCGGCCATGGTGCTTGGCTATGGCGACAGCATTTCCTACGACCAATTGGTGCAGCGCACGACCGGCCACAACCTCGACAAGTCGTCCCGCTTCACCGACTGGTCGCGCCGGCCGCTCAGTCAGGCGCAGATCACCTACGCCATCGCCGACGTCACGCACCTGCGGGACATCTACATCAAGCTCACCACCGACCTCGAAACGCGTGGCCGTGGCGAGTGGGTGGGCGAGGAAATGCATGTGCTCACCTCTCCGGCCACCTATGAACAGGATCCGGATACCGCGTGGGAGCGTTTGAAGTCACGCGTGCGCAAGCCCCGGGAGCTGGCGGTGCTGGTGGAGCTGGCCGCCTGGCGCGAGCGGGAGGCACAGGCCCGCGACCTGCCGCGCGGCCGGGTGATCAAGGACGACGTGATCGGCGAGATCGCCCTGCAGCAGCCGCAGAGCCCCGAAAAACTGGCCGAGCTGCGTTCGGTCCCGAAGGGCTTCGAGCGCTCGCGCTATGGCGAGGCGGTTCTGGATGCGGTCCGGCGCGGTCTCGCCCGCGACCCGAAGACGCTGCCGCGCATCGAGCGCGACAAGCCGCTGCCCAATGGCGCAAGCGCAACGGTGGAGCTGCTGAAGGTGCTTCTGCGCATGACGGCCGAGCAGAATGCGGTGGCCGCCAAGGTGATCGCCACCACCGAGGACCTGGAGCGCATCGCCGTGAGCGACGATGCGGATGTGCAGGCCCTGAAGGGTTGGCGGCGCGAGCTGTTCGGGGATCGCGCGCTGGCGCTCAAGGCGGGGCGCCTTGCGCTCGCCGTCGAACGCGGGCGGGTGGTCGCGGTAGAGCGACAGGAAGAAGAACGCTAGGGAAACGAAGCGCAGCGGTGCATCCGGCCGGGCGGAAGCGGGTCGATGCCCGGCCCTTTCGGCACCGCGCGGCCCGCCCTCGCGGATAAATCGGGCGCAGGTCTTTGCCGGCTGTGTTATGCTGCACCGCAAGGAGCGGTATTGCGCTCGGCCGCCGTGCGGCGGAGGTGTGGGACGGGACGAGGAATTGACCTCATGAATGCTGACGATCTCATTGCAGATTTTGAATTTTTGGACAATTGGGAAGACCGCTACCGGCACGTGATCGAGCTGGGCAAAAAGCTGCCGCCCTTTCCCGAGGCGGATCGCACGGAAACCAACAAGGTGCAGGGTTGCGCCAGCCAGGTGTGGCTCATCTCCGAGCTCCGGCAGACCCCCACCGGCCCCATCATCGAATTCCAGGGTGATTCCGACGCGCATATCGTGCGCGGACTGGTGGCGGTGCTGCTGACGCTGGTGTCCGGCCACAGCCCCAAGGACATCCTGGAGACGGATATCCTCGGCGTCTTCCGCCAGATCGGCCTCGAGGGGCATCTGACGCCGCAGCGCTCCAACGGTCTACGCTCGATGGTGGAGCGCATTCGCGGCCACGCCCGCGCCGCCCTCGCCGCCGCCTGAGGACGGGCGCCCCGACCCAGAAGAACCCGCGCCGGCCGCGAAAGCCGGCGCCGGACCGGTGCCGGAGACCGGTGCGCCTGGGAGGCGGCGTCCTAACCGTTGGCCTGCACGCGCACCTCCGCAGCCGCGAGGCGACGGTAGAGCGCGCGGCGGCGCGCGATGGGCCACCAGTCGTAGAGGAAGATCTCCATGGGCCGCCACAGGGCAACCCAGCCGAGAATCAGCAGCCCCTCTCCGGCAAAGCCGGAAAGCCGCTCCAACCCCATGACGTCCGAAATCAGCCCGGCCAGCGCGAGGCAGACGGCGAGCACCGCGCCGCCGATGGCCAGCGACAGCCGCCCGATGCGAAACAACTCCCGCAGCTCGGCCGCAAGGGTCCGCTCCTGGGTGGCAAAGTAGTGGCTGAGCGCCTCGGCGAGCCCGCGCCCCTCAGCTGACGCGGCCTCGTCGGCGGGCAGATGGACCAGGATGTGGATGGGCGCGTTTCGCGGCAGCTCCCGCGCCCATTCGACGATGAACGCTTCCGCATCCGGATCGAGATCCCGCTCCCGGAACGGGAACGGGTCCAGCATGTTGAAGAGCTGCGAGACGCGCTGAACACCGATTTCGATGCGCGCGCCGGAGCCACCGCCGACGGACTGCCCGGCCACTGCGGTGCCCCCTGCCGATCAGAAGGAGATGATGCGGGGATTGCCGCGAATGGTCGAGCCGGCCCTCACCTCTGGCCGCGCTTGGCGCGCACGCGCACCGGTACCGCCTGACGGCGCTGGGCGCGCAGCGCAAGGGCCGACGCCATGACGAACGCTGCGAGGGCGAAGGCGGAAGCGGCAACGAGGGACGACATGGATATTCTCCACCGAAACGCCTGCGACGGGATGACCGCATGCTGGCGGGCCGTGCGCCGGCGAACAAATTCATTCTAGCCAAATTCGCCCGCCGGACGCCAGCCTTGCCGTATATGAAATGGGGGGAGCAGGCGGCGCCACCAGTGGCGTCACGCCCATGTGACTCATGCGGCAGCACTTCCGGGCATCTGTAGGGCCGGTGACCATGGCCCGGCCGGCCTGTCCACTCCTAGACGGCGACGAGATAGGGCACGGGTTCCGGCACAAAGTCGCGCCGCACACGGTCAAGTCGCTCGAGCGCGCGACCGAAAGAGCCCTTCAGATGGTCCCGCAGGGCCTCCGCCGCCGCGTCGGGGTGGCCGGCGGCCAGGTGCTCGACCACCGCGAGATGCTCCGGAAGCACCGGCTCCTGCGCATGAAAACGCGGTTCGCGGCTGTACAGGAAGGTCAGCGCCACCAGCAGCGTGTGGCAGGTGCCGAGCGCCTCCATCAGGGTGGCGTTGCCGCAATGGCCGATGAGGCCCACGTGAAGATCCTCCTCCAATCCGGAGAGCCGCGCGGCATCAAGCGCGGACGGCGTCTCCATGGCGTCCAGCAGGTCGCTCCTGAGCCGCGGGATGGTTTCGGTCGGCAAATGCGGGAAAGCCCTCAGCAGCGCGGCCGGCTCCAGGATGGCGCGCATGTCGAACAACTCCGCCACATAGGCCGGGGTGAGCGCCGGGGCATGCCAGTGCAGGCGCGCATCCTTGCGCACCACACCCCGCTGATGCAGGCGGGAGAGGACCTCCCGGGCGACCGTGCGGCTGACCCCGTAATGCGCGGCCAGATGGTTCTCCACCACGCGCCAGGCACCGAAGGCGGTGCGCGCCACCACTTCCTGCTCCACACTGCGATAGATGCGCTCCCACGACGCTTCCGGCGCAAGCTGCACCGGCGCGTCGCCCGCCGCCACGTCGGCGGACGACACGGACAGCGTGCCCGAAAGGCGCTCCACGATGAAGCCGTGCCCCTCGGCGCGGCGCACCAGCCCGAGACGCTCCAAACGCGCAAGCGCCTGCCGCGCCGGCGCCCGGGAGATGCCGAACCGCTCCGCCACACGTGATTCGAGCAGGCGCTCCCCGGTGACCAGGACGCCCGAGGCGATCTGTGCGGCGAGGATGTCGAAGGCGCGTTCATGCAACCGGGGGGAAATGCCGCTCGGCGCCTGCCGCTCCGCCTTCGGCGTGGCCGTGGACGCAGGTCCCTCCGGAACCAATGGAGACACCTCTACCGGCATTCCGCGCCCCCTCCCCCAATTCCCGCCTGCCACGCGCTGCGCGCCGCGAGGACACCTCGGTGCCCCGCCGTGCGAAACGTGCCCGACGCCACGGCACATGCCAAGCCGGCCAAGGACTTGTCCCGCATCCGGCGGCCGCGCGGATCGTCGCGCCCGCCGGATATTTACAAGATGAATGTTTGGTGTGTACACCAAACACCCAAACTTTCCTTCCCGCACAGCACCGGTGGCGGGGAATTGCCCCTCAGGACATGGCCATGACGCAGCACGGTACGCAGCAGCCGCCCTCGACCGAGTCCACCGCTCCCGCCCCGGCGGCGATTGAGCGGCATCGCGCCGACGGGCTGCTCGCCTTCTGCGAGGCGGCCCTCGGTGCCGCCGGGGCGGACGCCGACACGGCCGCCGCGGCGAGCCGCGCCATGCTGCACGGATCGCGCTTCGGTGTGGACAGCCACGGCGTGCGGCTGCTGGACCATTATGTCACGGTGATTGCCGGCGGCCGGGTAAAGGGAGCGCCGGACCTGCGCTTCCATCAAGGCGCCGCGGCGGTGGCGACGCTCGATGCGGACCATGGCCACGGGGCGCGCGCGGCCTATGCCGCCATGGACCTCGCCATGGAGAAAGCCAGCCTTTACGGCATCGGCGCCGTGGCGATCCGCAATTCCTCCCATTTCGGCGCCGCCGGGGCCTATGCGCTCGAAGCGGCGGAGAACGGCTTCATCGGGCTCGCCTTTTGCAATTCCGACAGTTTCGTGCGCCTGCACGGCGGAGCGGAACGCTTCCACGGCACCAATCCCATCGCCATGGGCGTGCCCGTGCGCGACGAAGACCCCTGGCTGCTCGACATGGCCACCAGCGCCATCCCCTACAATCGCGTGCTGCTCTACCGCAGCCTCGGGCAGGCGCTGCCGCCGGAGGTCGCCTCGGACGCAGTCGGCCACGACACCACGGACCCGCATGCGGTGGACATGCTGGCCCCCTTGGGCGCGGCCTTCGGCTTCAAGGGGGCGGCGCTTGCCGGCGTGGTGGAGGTGTTCAGCGCCGTGCTGGCAGGGGCGCGGCTGTCCTTCGACATCGCCCCCATGGGCGGCCCGGACTTTGCGACGCCACGCAACGTGGGGGCCTTCGTCATGGCTCTGAAACCGGGAGCCTTCGTGACGGAAATGGAATTCGACGTGGCGATGAAACGCTACCGCGACACCCTGCGCGCCTCCTGCCCCGCACCAGGGGACATGGTGATGGCACCCGGGGATCGGGAATGGACGGTGGCGGCCCAACGGCAGATGGAAGGGATCCCCATCGATCCCGCCACCGCCGAGGCGTTCGATCGCATCGCCACGCGGTTCGCCCTGCCCCGGCCCCGGCCGGTGAGCTGAACGGCCGCTCAGCCGAACACGATCGCCGCGACGATGACGCCGTAGGCGAGAAGGAAGAAGAAGCTGTCCCTCAGGACGCGCCCGCGAATGATCGTCATAATTCACAACCTATAATTTCCAGCGATCTTATATGCGAAGTGAATTGCGTCAATAATCAATTTTTTGACGTGAAATAGAGGCGCGAAACCGGCGAGTCTGCCGGCCATGTCCCCTGCCCGGCCGGTGCTGCTGTCCTGCCAGCGGGGTGACGTCGAAAACCAGGGATTGCAGGGCTTCGCCGCAAGTGCCGTCCGATCCTACGGATGGCGGAAGCGGGTCCTGATGCGCTGTTCCAGCTCGTCGCGCACGGCGCGGTAGGCCTCCAGCCGCTGCTCGCGGTTGCCCCCCTCGCCGGTGGGATCCGAGGTGGGCCAGTATTCCACGTCGAGCGCGTTGGTGCGGGTCAGTTCCAGGGCGCGATGGTGGGCGTCCGGGGAGAGCGAGATGGCAAGGTCGAAGCTGAGGCCCTCATATTCCTCGAGATCCTCCACGCTCTGCGGCCGATGCCGGTGCACGTCGAGGCCGATCTCCTCCATCACGGCAGTGACGAAGGGGTCGGGGTCGCCTGCGATCACGCCCGCGGAGCCCACATAAAGCGACTTGCCGAACAGGTGCTTCGCCAGCGCCGCCGCCATCACGGAGCGCACGACGTTCTGCCCGCACATGAAGAGAACCGATTGCGGCCGCGCTGAGCGCTTCGGCGCCGCAGGGGGCTCCATCGCCGCTCAGCCTTTCCAGTGCAGCGCGCAGATGAGGGTAAAGAGGCGCCGCGCGGAGTCGAAATCGAGTTCCACCTTGCCGTCGAGCCGCTCGCGCAGGAGCGTCGACCCCTCGTTGTGCAGGCCGCGCCGGCCCATGTCGATGGCCTCGATCTGGCTCGGCGAGGCGGTGCGGATGGCGTTGTAATAGCTCTCGCAGACGAGGAAATAGTCCTTCACAACCTTGCGGAAGGGCGCGAGGGAAAGGTGATGCTGCACCACCTGCTCCCCGCCCTCCCGCTTGATGTCGAGCACCAGCCGGTTCTCCATGAGCGAGATGTGGAGCCTGTAAGGCCCCTCGCCGGGATCGCCGCACGGAAAGAAGGAATTGTCCTCCACCAGGTCCCAGATGGCGGTCGCGCGCTCGTGGTCGATGTCCGCGCTGGCATGGCCGATGGACGCATCGTCGAGGGTGACCGCGCAGAGGCGGGCCGATGGGCGGGCTGCCGGCTTGTCGCTCATCGCCTCTGGCTCCGGGTCATCGGTTGGTGCGGATGGAAACGGATCGGCCGTGAGCATCGAGCCGCTCGACGCCAGCCAGGCGCACGGCGGCGGGTCCGAGCTTCTCCAGGGCATCCGCATCGAGCTTCAGGATGGACGTGCGCTTCATGAAGTCGAGCACGGAAAGGCCCGAGGAAAAGCGCGCCGAGCGAGCGGTGGGCAGGACGTGGTTGGTGCCGCCCACATAGTCGCCGATGGCTTCCGGCGTGAACGCGCCGATGAAGATCGCCCCGGCATGGCGCACCTCCGCCGCGAGGTCTTCCGCCGCCGCGGCGTGGATCTCCAGGTGCTCCGGAGCGAGGCGATCCACCAGCGGGATGGCCGCGGCCAGGCTCTCCACCAGGATGATCGCCCCATGGTCGCGCCAGGAGGCCGAAGCGATGGCGGCGCGCGGGAGGTTCAGGAGCATGCCTTCCACCGCCTTCTCCACCGCGTCCGCCAGGGCCGGCGAATCGGTGATGAGGATGGACTGGGCGGCGGTGTCGTGCTCGGCCTGGGCGAGAAGGTCGGCGGCGATCCAGTCGGAGTTCGCCTCGCCATCGGCGAGAATGAGCACCTCGGACGGGCCGGCCACCATGTCGATGCCAACCTTGCCGAACACCTGCCGCTTGGCCGCCGCCACATAGGCGTTGCCCGGGCCGACGATCTTGTCCACCGGCTTGATGGTCTGCGTGCCATAGGCCAGCGCCGCCACAGCCTGCGCGCCGCCGACCCGATACACCTCGTGCACGCCGGCAAGGCGCGCCGCCGCCAGCACGAGCGGCGCGATTTCGCCGTCAGGGGCCGGGACCACCATGACGATGCGCGGCACGCCGGCCACCTGGGCCGGCACCGCATTCATGAGGACGGAAGAGGGATAGGCCGCCGTGCCACCGGGAACATAGAGCCCCACGGCGTCCACACTGGTCCAGCGGTGCCCCAGCACCACGCCGGCGCTGTCCGTATAGCTGTCGTCGGTCGGCTTCTGCCGGGCGTGGTGCGATTCGATGCGCCCCTTGGCGAAGACGAGCGCCTCGCGCGTGTCCGCGGGGATGGAGACGAGCGCCGCGTCGAGCTCGGCATCGGTCACCCTGAGGCCAAGGACCTCGAGGTCCACCCGATCGAAGGTGCGGGAGAGATCGATCAGCGCCCGGTCGCCGCGCGCGCGCACGTCGGCGATGATGGCGGCCACCTGGTCCTGCACGTCCACCGACGCCTCGCGCTTGGACCCGAGGAAGGCGGTGAAACGCTCGGAGAAGTCGGATTGTTCGGTCGAAAGGCGGATCGGCATGCCGCCTTGCTAGAGCAGGTTCGCCCGCGAGGGAAGCCCTGCCTTGGGCCTGCCCGGGGGCGGGCCAGCCGATCCGGCTCCAACCTCAAGGGGAGAAAGAGTTATCCGGTCGGCTCGCATCCGGCGGAACCGAGGCCTTCGCCCGCGCCGGCCCTCCCCTTGCCTCTATGCCTGGCGCTGCGCCAGGGAGCGGCGGACCTCGGCGTGCGCCAGTGCGCCGGCGTCCGCGGCGCTCATGGGGCGGGCGAACAGGTAGCCCTGCCCCAGCGAACAGCCCTGGCCGCGCAACCAATCCGCCTCTTCGGGCGTCTCGACGCCCTCGGCAACGGTCACAAGCTCCAGCGAGCGGCCAAGACCGAGCATGGAAGCGACGATCTTGCGGCACTGGGGATCATCCACGATGTGGGCGGTGAAGGACCGGTCGATCTTGATCTTGTCGATGGGCAGCTCGTAGAGGTGCCGCAGGCTGGAAAACCCCGTGCCGAAATCGTCGAGGGACATGCACACGCCCTCCGCCCTCAAAGCCGACATGCTCCGCCGCGCGGCCTCAAAATCCTGCACCAGGGCAGTCTCGGTGATCTCGAGCTCGATGCGCTGGGGCGGCACCTGCATGGCCGAGAGGAGATCGAGGATGCGGCGCGGCAATTGGGGATCGAGCAACTGCATGGGCGAGAGGTTGATGGCAACGGTAAATTCCGCGGGCCACTCCCGCGTGTCCTCGCACACCCGCCTGAGCATCGCGGTAAACAGGGTGTCCACAAGCCCGGCATCCTCGGCGATGGGGATAAAAGCCGGCGCACCCAGAAGCCCGCGCGTGGGGTGGTTCCACCGGGCGAGGGCCTCGAACCCCATGATCCGCCGGCTCGCGAGATCCACCAGCGGCTGATAGTGGGCGATGATTTCGCCCCGCTCGAAGCCATCGTGCAGATCGGCCTCCATCGCAAGCCGCGCGCGCCGACGCTCATCGAGGGTGGGGTCATAAAGGGCGTAGCGGTCCTTCCCGGCGGCTTTCGCCTGCCACATGGCGGTCTCCGCGCATTGGAGGAGCACGGTCTCCGTCACGCCGTCACGGGGAAACTTGCTGATGCCGATGCTGGCGGTAATCTTGACCTGCTTGTCCTGATAGACGAAGGGCTCGTGCAAAATATTCAGGACACGCGTCGCCAACCGAAACAGCTTATCCGGCTCCTCAGACAGCATCGGGAACAGCATAGAGAACTCATCGCTGCCAAGCCGCGCGACGAAATCCTCGCCTTGCAGGCATGTGCGCAGTCGCGTCGCGGCAAGATACAGGATTTCGTCTCCCGCACTGTAACCCCACATGTCGTTGACGGTCGAGAATTGATCAATATCGATCACCAGAAGCGCGAGCCGCGTCTGGCTCTGTTCCGCGCGCTTCAGCGCCTGACCAAACTCCTGTTGAAACAGGGCGCGGTTCGCGATGCCGGTCAGGGCGTCGAAATGGGCTGCATCCCGTGCCGCCTTTTCCGCATATCGGCGTTCGGCGATCTCCGCGCGGAGGCGGCGTTCGTGCACGACCAATATGGCGATCAGGGCGAACGTCGCGACCACGAAACCAGAATAAATCTCATCCAAATGCAACGATTCATAGGTTCGATTTAGGCTAAAAATCCGCTCGGAAAAATCAATCGAGACGAGAATAATCCAGATGCACACCGATACCAGAAAGATAATGAAATAAAATAAGCGCCCCCTGCTTCGGTCTGCAGAGGTAAGCTGCCTGTGCAACATGCTTGACCCTCCCCTTGCGAAGCCTGAATGCTGTGCGCCAGGTCAAACCCTTCATCTAAGCGGCACCGAAACACCATCTGCATGGCAGCGCTGCATCAGCGCTGGACTCTAGCACAGCGCGCAGCGATAAAATGCCGCACGAAATCACATCATTTTGACAAATTTTTTCACAGTCCTGCAAGGACTTGCGCGCACGGCCGGCTTCGCCGGAGCCGGCTTGGGGACTCCGGCGATCGCAATCCGAACGCCCCGGCAATGCCTGAAGTGAAACGCGCGCGCCTTGAGCGCTTTCGAGCGAAGCGGGGACCGGTTCGCGTAAAAAACGCGTCTACGCAATAACTTGGATCATTTTCCCGATTCCGCGAAACGGGGAAATGATCTAGGCTGCCGTGCCCTTGTCCGCAGCCGGATCCTCGGGCAGCGGATGCTTGGGTGCATGGGTGCACCCCCAGGCCGGCCCGAGATCCCGGAACCCCGCCTCGATGCACTCCACGTGGAGCCGCACTTCCGCGCCACCGGAAAAGGTGAGCAGCACATGGCCCGATGGCGCCTCGCCGGGAAGGAAGGTGACAGCCAGGAGATTGAGCACGCCGGTCCGGCGCGCCTCGTCCATGCCCCGGCACTTCGCCTCCAGCACCCGCTCGAAATGCAGGCCGGTGCGACGACGCACCGTCTCGTTGGCGCAGACCTTCTGGTCCCAGTCGAAGCGGTTCAGCACCATGGCGAACCGCTGGAGCCGGGGCAGGAAACCCATATCTTCCATCTTCACCACCGCATCCTGCAGATGCGCGGAGACGATGGCGAGATCCTCCTCGTCGAGGGCGATGAGCTTCAAGTTTTCCATGGCTTGGCTGCCTTTCTGGCCACACCGCACATAGCGATACAGGGCCCGCGCTTCAAGGGGCGGCCACGCATCCGGGCCACGCCGACAGCATCTGGCGAAACAGGACGCGACCGGCGAGGCACCCGGACGCGGCGCGGCATCCGACCTCCTCTCTGCAACGGGTTGCGCCAAATCCGCGGGCAACGCCTCGGCGCGCAGCGGCGCTACCGAGATGCAGGGGCCGTCCCCTGCCACGCCTTCCCCCCGCCCCCTGCCGCAGCTTTACCGTCGGCGCGCCGCCCCATAGGCTCGCGGCGCCGCCGGAAGCGGCCGGGGGGACGTGGGCAACATGAGAGTTATCGGACCGGCGTGGCGGGGCGCCAAGCGCACCGCGAAGATCGTCACCCTGCTCATTGTCGCCGTCGTCGCCACCATCTTCGTGGTGCGCGCAGTGGATTCCCAGCGCGGCCCGCCGCTCGAGCCGTGGCACACCTTCGTGCCGCCCGAACTTAGCCGCGCCCAGCTGGCGACCTCGGACCTTGCCGCCTACCTGCGGGCCGAGGACACGGCCTTCGCCGCCGTGCGCGCGAACGTGACCGACAAGCTGCCGCCGGCCGATCGCGTGCGCTTCAACCGCTATTATGACGCGAGCCCCATCTATCCCGGCCGTTTCGCCCAGGACTTCAACCGCACCTACGTGCTGGAGCCCAAGGGGGAGGCCGCGGGCGCGGCGGTGTTCCTGCACGGGCTCACCGATTCTCCCTACAGCCACCGCCACCTCGCCAGGCTCTATGCCGACCACGGCTTCATCTCGATCGTGCTGCGCCTGCCCGGCCATGGGACCGTGCCGGGGGCGCTGACGCAGGCCGACTACGAAGACTGGATCGCCGCCACCCGCCTCGCCATGCGCGAGGCCCTGCGTCGCGCGGGGCCGGGCAGGCCGGTGCACATCATCGGCTATTCCAACGGCGGGGCGCTGGCGCTCATGCATGCCCTCGACGCGCTGGACGATCCCGCCCTCGTGGCGCCATCGCGCATCGTCCTACTCTCGCCCATGGTGGGGGTGACGGAGTTTGCCCGCTTCGCCGGCCTCGCCGGGCTGCCCGCCATCTTCCCGGCCTTCGCGAAGGCCGCCTGGCTCAACATCATTCCCGAGTTCAACCCGTTCAAGTACAATTCATTTCCCGTAGATGCGGCGCGCCAGTCCTTCCTGTTGACGCAGACGCTGCAGGCGAACATCGACCGGCATCTGCGCGCCGGGCGGCTCGCCGGGCTCGCGCCGGTCCTCACCTTCCAGTCGGTGCTCGATCATACGGTGAGCACCCGCGCGGTCATCGAGCAATTGCACGCGCGTCTCGACGACAATGGCAGCGAGCTGGTGCTGTTCGACATCAACCGCGGCGGCCAGTTCGAGGAATTGCTCACGCGCACCGCCGATTCGGCCCTCTCGCGCCTGCTGCCGCCGGCACCGCGCCGGTTCCGCACCGCGGTCATCGCCAACGCCTCGACCACCACCGAAGACATGGAGGCACGCGAGACCCCCGCCGGCTCCACGCAGGAGACGGTCACGTCCCTGGGCCTCACCTATCCGGAGGACGTCTATTCCCTGTCCCACGTGGCGCTGCCCTTCCCGCTCTCCGACGGGCTCTATGGCCTGGAGCCGGACCTTGCCGACACCTTCGGCATCCGCCTCGGCGACATTGCCGCGCGGGGAGAGTTCGGGTCGCTGGTGGTGGGCGTGGACATGCTGGTGCGCATGTCCTCCAACCCGTTCTTTCCCTATCTCGTCCAGAGGGTGGCGGCGGGGCTGCCGCCGGCCCGGTAGGTCACCCCCGGTCCGGAGGGCAGCAGCCGGCCACGCCGGAGAATGCGGGCGACCTCCATCGAAGGCCTCCTCACGCCTCCTCGGGCACCGTCTGGCCGGAGAGCAGCTCCGCCACGAAGCGGGTGGAGGGATGGTGCGCGCACAACGTGAGGACGGCGATCAGGATCGGCACGCCGATGAAGGCGCCGGCAATGCCCCACAGGAAGGCCCAGACAAATACCGACAGCAGCACCAGGAACGGCGAGACCGCCAGCGCCTTGCCGGCGAACCGGGGCTCCAGGTAGCTGCCGGACAGGAACTGGATCAGGTTCAGGCAGACGAAGACGAACAGCGCCATCTCCCACGATTCGAACTGGGCGAGGGCGAACAGGGTTGGCAGCAGCGTCGCCACGAACGGGCCGATGAACGGAATATAGTTCATGGCGAAAGCGATGGCGCCCCACGCCAGCGCCAGTTCCAGCCCGGCGGTGAGGGTGAACACCCACACCACCGCGCCGGTGGCGATGCTCATCAGCGTGCGCACCGCCATGTATTTCTGCAGCTTCGCCGCCGTGTCGGCCAGCGCCGCCTGCAGGAACGGCGCCCGCCCGGATCGGCCGAGCCGCAGCACCTGGCTTTTCGCGGCATCCACCTCCAAAAGGCCGAGCAGCACATAGACGAAGGTGAAGACGAGGAAGCTCGCCAGCCCCTGCAGGCGGCCGGAAATGTCCTGGAACACGCGCAGCAGCCAGCGCACGTCGAAATGCTCGGCCCACAGGCCGGCCAGCACGAAGCCGTGCCCCTCCAGCCACTCCGCCGCCTGGGCATAGAGCGCCTGGAACCGGCCGGTGTTCTGGAACACCCAGGCCGCCACATGGCTGAAGCCCCACACCACCACCGACGACACCCCGCCCACCACGAACAGCGTGATGACGAGGGTGGCCAGCACGGCGAGGAGATCCGGCATCCCCCGCGCCAGGGCGGCCTTGAGCGGATAGACCACGGCGATGACGAACAGCGCGAACGCCACCGGGGCGATCAGCGTCTCCGCGATATAGAGCGCGGCGCACACCACCACCGCCGCCACGAGACCCATCAACCCCTTCATGCCGCGTCCTTCCCCACGATGATCCGCACCGCTTACCGCAGGACCGGACGGATGGCGAGGAATTCGGCTGATTTTATGCGCCCTTAGGGAAGGCAAGGTCAGGCGGAGAGGATGCGGCGCAGGGCGGCGCGGCCGAGGGGGGCCGCGCCGGGAGCATTGCTCAGGACGAACACCCCGAACGGAGACGGCGCGCCGGTGCCCTGCCAGGCGATGAAGCCCATCCAGGCGGTGAAGCCCGCCACCGCTCCGTCCTTGGTGAGCACCCGCACCGGGGCGGAAGCATCTGGAATATCCGACAAAATCCATCCATAGGCGGTGCGCGGCGCGCCCCCGCCGGCGCAGGCGGGCACGGCGAAGACCGGGCCCTGCAGGTAGGCCAGTGCCGGATCATCGAGACCGCCTTCCGAGAAGCCCATCTGGTGGCGCAGGAAGGCGAGCATGTCGACACCGGAGGCGACAATGCCACCCGACCCCACCCCTGTCGGGTATGTCGGGCGATAGTCGGTGTCAGGTGTCAGCATCTGCCAGTTGCGGCGGTAGGCGCGCGGCAGGCGCGCTTTCATGGCAGGCCGGAAGATGCCCGTGTGCGTCGCCCCGCAGGTCGCCCCATAGGCCTTCAGGGTGGCGTCGTAGCGCTCGGCGAAGTCCTGCGCGCTGCCCCGGCCGGCGCCGGCGCCGGCCATGGCAAGGAGGGACCAGCCGAGGTTGGAATAGGAATAGCAGGTGCCGGGCGGGGCCGCCGGAGCGGCACGCGCGAGGTAGCGGAAGAGCGCGTCGAAGCTGGCCATGGTGCCGGGCGGCACCACTGCGCGGTGGTTGTCCTGGGCAAGGCCGGGCTGGTAGCGCGCCAGCGCCGCCAGCGGGATCGCCGCCATTCCCGGCGAGAGGCGGCGCGGCGCCAGCCAGTCGCCGAGGGTGCCGGTGAACGGGCCGTGTTGGGCAAAGTGCAGGGCGGTGGTGAACACCTTGGCGATGGAGCCGATCTCGAACAGGGTTCCCCCATCGAGCGCCAGCGGCCGACCCGCGGGATTGGTGAGGCCGTGCGCCCCGGCGAACAGAAGCTGGCCGTTGCCGCGCGGGTTCACCACGCCGAGCACCACCGCGCGCTTCGCCCCATGATCGCGGCGCGCCCGTTCGGCCGCAGCATCGATCATACCCTGCAGGGCGCGGTAGGGCACGGGCGGGTAACCGGCGCCGAAAGCGGGGGCGGAGCCCAGCGCCAAGGCAGCGGTGATGAAGGCTCGTCTGGTCAGCATGGCAGCCTTCTCCTCCCCCCGCATCTTCCCGCCTTGGCGGCCTCCAGGCGAGAGCCTTTTCATGTATGCAATGCGTACCAAGATGGACAATAATGCCTAATAATTAACCCACTCATGCCCGCCGGGAGCGCAGCCCCATGTACGGGGGCGCGACAAGTGGTTGAATTTCCAGGAGGGAAGAACTGGCACGGGCCTTGCTTTTGAGGATGGCGAGTTGGTGGCTAGGGTTCCGGCATCCAGAGGGTGCGCTGGTCCGAGAGCTGCCACTGCTGCGGGAGACATCCGCAGCGGGTGCACGGCGGGATAAAAGCCCGGGAGACCTCAGTGGCCAAGGAATTGGCGGCACTCGGGTTTCCGCCAGTTCCCAATCGTATCCAGCGAAGGGGAATTATATGCGCACTCCGTTCTCGTCCTCCGCCCACCGCTTGAAGTCGTTCGCCGCCCGCGCCATCGGCGCCGTGGCCGTGGCCGGCCTCGCCTTCGCCGCCCAGCCGGCGATGGCCGCGCCGAAGAAGGAGTTCAAGGTCGCCTGGTCCATCTATGTGGGCTGGATGCCGTGGGGCTACGCCGCCGATTCCGGCATCGTCAAGAAGTGGGCCGACAAGTACGGCATCAAGATCGACGTGGTGCAGTTCAACGACTACGTGGAGAGCATCAACCAGTACACGGCCGGCGCCTTCGACGCCCTCACCGTGACCAACATGGATGCCCTCTCCGTGCCCGCCGCCGGCGGCGTGGACACCACTGCCGTCATCGTCGGCGACTTCTCCAACGGCAATGACGCCGTGATCCTGAAGAACAAGAAGGAACTCTCGGCCATCAAGGGCCAGAAGGTGAACCTCGTCGAATTCTCGGTCTCCCACTACCTGCTCGCCCGCGCGCTTGAGAGCATCAAGCTCAAGGAGCGCGACGTGAAGGTGGTGAACACCTCGGACGCCGACATGGTGGCCGCCTACAAGACCAAGGACGTGACCGCCGTGGTCACCTGGAACCCGCTGGTCTCCGAGATCCTCGCCGACAAGACCGCGCACAACGTGTTCGACTCATCCAAGATCCCCGGCGAGATCATGGACCTGATGGTGGCCAACACCGACACGCTCAAGGACAACCCCGACTTCGGCAAGGCGCTGGTGGGCATCTGGTACGAGACGACCGCCCTCTTCACTGCCGACACGGACGCTGGCAAGGCGGCCCGCGCCGCCATGGGCAAGGCCTCCGGCACGGATCTGGCCGGCTTCGACAGCCAGCTCGCCGCCACCAAGCTCTTCGGCAAGGCTTCGGACGCGGTGGAATTCGTGCGCTCCCCGGCAGTGGGCACCACCATGGACCGGGTGCGCAAGTTCCTGTTCGAGAAGAACCTGCTCGGCTCCAACGCCAAGTCCGCCGACGCGGTGGGCATCGCGCTCGCCGACGGCAAGGTGCTGGGCGATGCGAAGAACGTGAAGTTCCGCTTCGTCGACACCTTCATGGCGGCTGCCGCCGACGGGAAGCTGTGAGGGGCTGAGCCGCCCTCGTGTCCCGGACAAGCGAAGGCGCAGCCTGAGCGCTGATCCGGGACCCAGGGGAAAGTCCTGCGCAGCAGGCCCTGTCCTGCCAGCACGGCTGGCAGGAGCCGCCTTCGGCGAACCCGTGCGCTGGGCCCCGGCTCTCCTTCCGCTGACGCTCCAGTCGGCCGGGGCGCGAGGCTCCTCCCCATCATGTTCTCCGGGCCGGGCGGCCTTCGGACCCGCCCGCTTCCATCCACCCTTCAGGAGCAGCGCTGATGCGCCTCGTCAATGTCAGGCCGGATCGGGGAACGGCGCTGTTCCTCGCCATCCTGCCGTTTGCCCTCGTCATCCTTGCTTATGTACTGGGCTCCGCCGAGCGCCTCGCCCTCAACCCCGACGACAAGCTCCTGCCGAGCCTCGGCTCGCTGGGCGAGGCGATCGTGAAGATCGCCTTCACGGCGGATGCGCGCACCGGCGACTACCTGTTGTGGACCGACACGCTGGCCAGCCTGGAGCGACTGTTCTCGGCGCTCGCCATCTCCACCGCCATCGCCCTCGCCATCGGCGTGCTCATCGGCATGCTGCCGGTGGTGCGCTCCTTCCTCGCGCCGTTCGTCGCCATGGTCTCCATGGTGCCGCCTCTGGCGCTCCTGCCCATCCTCTTCATCGTCATGGGGTTGGGAGAGGCCTCCAAGATCGCCCTCATCACCATCGGCATCACGCCCTACCTCATCCGCGACCTCGCCATGCGGGTGGAAGAGCTGCCGCGCGAGCAGATGATCAAGGCGCAGACGCTGGGCGCCTCCACCTGGCAGATGGCGCTGCGCGTGGTGCTGCCGCAGATCCTGCCCCGCCTCATGGACGCCCTGCGCCTGTCGCTCGGCCCGGCCTTCCTGTTCCTCATCGCGGCCGAGGCCATCGCCTCGGATTCAGGCCTCGGCTACCGCATCTTCCTGGTGCGGCGCTATCTCGCCATGGACGTGATCCTGCCCTACGTCGCCTGGATCACCCTCCTCGCCGTGGCCATGGACTTCGCGCTGGTGCGCGCCCGTCGCTTCTTCTTCCCCTGGTTCGGAGCCGCGAAATGACCGCCATTTCCGTGCGCCACCTGTGGAAGGAATATGGCGACCAGATCGTGCTGGAGGACATCTCCCTCGATTTCGCGCCGCGCGCCTTCATCGCCCTCGTCGGTCCCTCGGGCTGCGGCAAGACCACCTTTTTGCGCATCCTCCTGTCGGAGGAGACGGTGACCCGCGGCGAGGTGCTGATCGGCGGCCAGCCCATCGCCCGCGAGCCCGGCGCCGACCGGGGCGTGGTGTTCCAGCGCTATTCCGTGTTCCCGCACCTCACCGTGCTGGGCAACGTGGTGCTCGCCGCCGAGATGGGGGAAGCCCCCCTCACCGGCCGCCTGTTCGGCGCCCGCCGCCGCGCGGCGGAGGAAGAGGCCCGCGCCCTCATCGAGGAGGTCGGGCTGAAGGGCGCGGAGGACAAGTATCCGGCGGCCCTTTCCGGCGGCATGCAGCAGCGCCTCGCGCTGGCGCAGGCCATCATGCGCAGACCTAAGATCCTGCTGCTGGACGAGCCCTTCGGCGCGCTTGATCCCGGCATCCGCGCCGACATCCACCAGCTCATGCTGAAGCTGTGGAACACCTGCGAGATGACCGTGGTGATGGTGACCCACGACCTGAAGGAGGCGTTCACCCTCGCCACCCGCATCATCGCCTTCGAGCGCCGCCGAAACCGGCCGGAAGAAAAAGCCCGCTACGGCGCCACCATCGCCAAGGACATCGAGGTCTGGCCCAAGAGAATTGCCGGCCAACCCAAGACGAAATCCGTGAACCCAGGCCGGGACGACCCGGCCCTTCCCTCGGGACCCGGCCGGGACGACCCGGCGCTTCAGACGGCTTGAGGAGACCACAATGACCGTCAGCGAAGACACCCGCCTGTTCATCGAACAGAACAAGCGCCGGTACGAGGACCTGAAGGCCGCCGGCCAGCAGCATGCGCCGAAGGCCCTGCCCGGCCCGACGCCGCGGGATGGCGCCCCCATCCCCGAAAGCGCGGTTCTCCACACGGAGGCCATTCCCGGCGGCTGGTACTGGTCGACGCGGATGGCGGCCGGCGAAGCCCTGCGCATCCATCTGGCGCACGGGCCGGCGGCGGTCTCCCTGATCGCCTGGGCGGCGGCGGATCGATCCGAGCGGCTGAACTATGCCGACACGGTGAAGGTGCAATGGACCTCGGCGCTGGGCAAGGGCCGCGTGCTGTTCTCCGACATGGGGCGGGTGATGTTCTCGCTGATCGAGGACACCACGGGCATGCACGATGCCCTCGTGGGCGGCTCCACGAGCGCCTCCAACCGCGCCCGCTATGGCGACAAGGTGCTGCGCAACACCCGCGACAACTTCATTCTCGCCGCCGGCAAGCTCGGCTACGACCGGCGCGACATCCCTCCCGCCATCACCTTCTTCGCCCCGGTGCGCACCGATGCCGACGGCGTCTTCCACTGGATCGAGGGCCAGCGCCAACAAGGCGACTTCGTGGACTTGCGGGCCGAGATGGACCTCGTCGTCACCCTCTCCAACTGCCCGCACCCGCTGGACCCGGCGCCCGCCTATGACCCGCCCGCCGTGGAGGCCATCCGCTTCAGCGCGCCCGCGCCCGCCGCGGACGACCTGTGCCGCACCGCCACCATCGAGGCCGTGCGCGGCTTCGAGAACACCGCGCGCTGAGGGGAGGCATTCATGAGCAAGTTCTTCGCGACCCCCGTGCGGGATGCTTCCGCCGCGCTCCACGATTACTTCGTGCCCGCCAACGCGCCCTTCTCCTGCGTGGTGAAGAAGGGCCAGTCGGTGCGCATCGTCGACCTGGAAGGCCAGCAGGCGGTGGATACGCTGTTCTACCGCGCCGACGACTTCATGGAGCGCTACTCCTCGCAGGATACGCTGCGGGTGCAGGGCTCGGCCTATGTGTCCACCGGCACGCGGCTGATCTCGTCCGAAGGCAACGTGATGCTCACCGTCACCGCCGACACGAGCGGCCGGCACGATACTTCGGCGGGCGCCTGCTCCTGCGAGGCGAACACGGTGCGCTTCGGCCATCAGGTGAAGTATCTGCACGCCTGCCGCGAGAATTTCGTCATGGAGGTGACGAAGCACGGCATGTCGAAGCGGGACATCGTGCCCAACATCAACTTCTTCATGAATGTGCCGGTGGAGCCCTCGGGCGAACTGGCCATCGTCGACGGCATCTCCGGCCCCGGCGACTATGTGGAGATGCTGGCTGAGATGGACGTGCTCCTCGTCATCTCCAACTGCCCGCAGATCAACAACCCCTGCAACGGCTTCAACCCGACGCCGATCCAGGTCCTCGTCTTCGCCGGCGAGGAGGGCTGAGCCGTGTTCAAAAAAGTTCTCATCGCCAATCGCGGCGAGATCGCGCGGCGCGTCATCCGCACGCTGCGCGCCATGAACATCGCTTCGGTCGCCGTCCATTCGGATGCCGACCGCTTCACCCGCGGCGTGCTGGAGGCGGACGAGGCGGTGCGGCTCGGCCCGGCCCCCGCCGCCGAGAGCTACCTGAACGTCGACGCCGTCATCGAAGCCTGCAAGGCGACGGGAGCGCAGGCGGTGCATCCCGGCTACGGCTTCCTGTCGGAGAACGTCGCCTTCGCCCAGCGCCTGGCGCAGGAGGGCATCGCCTTCATCGGGCCGAAGCCGGAGCACCTGAAGGACTTCGGCCTGAAGCACACGGCGCGCGCGCTGGCCAAGGCGAGTGGCGTGCCGCTGCTGCCGGGCACGGACCTGCTGGAGAGCGCCGAAGCGGCGCTGGCGGCGGCGCAGGCCATCACCTATCCGGTGATGCTGAAGTCCACCGCCGGCGGCGGCGGCATCGGCATGCAGCTCTGCCACACCCCCGACGAGCTGCGGGACGTGTTCGAGCGTGTCCAGCGCACGGCCCGGGCCTCCTTCGGCGATGCCCGCGTCTATCTGGAGCGGTTCGTCTCGCAAGCCCGCCATGTGGAAGTGCAGATCTTCGGCGACGGCAAGGGCAAGGTGGTGGCGCTGGGCGAGCGCGACTGCTCGCTCCAGCGCCGAAACCAGAAGGTGGTGGAGGAAACCCCGGCCCCCCTCCTCTCCGACGCCGTCCGCGCCCGCCTCCACGCCGCGGCGGTGCAGCTCGGCGAGAGCGTCGCCTACGAGAGCGCCGGCACGGTAGAGTTCATCTACGACCCGGCGCGCGAGGAATTCTACTTCCTCGAAGTCAACACGCGCCTTCAGGTGGAACATCCCGTCACCGAGGCGGTGTTCGGCATCGACCTCGTGGAATGGATGATCCGCCAGGCGGCGGGCGAGGACCCCATATCCGCCGCCGGCCCGCTGACGCCGAAGGGCGCGGCCATGGAGGTGCGCGTCTATGCGGAGATCCCGCACGCCAATTTCCAGCCCTCCGCCGGCCTGCTCACGGAAGTGAAATTCCCGGAGTGGGCGCGCATCGACGGCTGGATCGAGACCGGCACGGAGGTGACACCCTATTACGATCCCATGCTCGCCAAGGTGATCGTGACCGGCGCCGACCGCCCCGCCACCATCGCCGCGCTCCATGCGGCGCTGGCGCAGACCTCCATCTGCGGCATCGAGACCAACCTTGCGTATCTGCGCGCCATCGCGGCCTCGGAGCTGCTTGCTTCCGGCAAGGTGGCAACCACCGCGCTCAAGGACTTCGCGTTCCGCCCGTCGAGCGTGGAGGTGCTCGTTCCCGGCGCTCAGTCGAGCCTGCAGGAGCTGCCGGGGCGGCTCAACCTGTGGCACGTGGGCGTGCCGCCCTCCGGTCCCATGGACGACTATTCCTTCCGCCGCGCCAACGCGCTGGTGGGCAATGCGGAAACCGCCTGCGCGCTGGAGATGACCGTCAACGGCCCCACCCTGCGCTTCCACGACGATGCGAGGGTGGCCATCTGCGGCGCCCTGATGCCGGCGACGCTGGACGGCGCGTCCGCCCCGCACGATGCGGCCTTCAAGGTCGAGGCCGGGCAGGTGCTGGCCATCGGCGCCATTTCCGGGCCGGGGCAGCGGGCCTATCTCGCGGTGAACGGCGCATTCCAGGCGCCGGTGGTGCTGGGCTCGCGCGCCACCTTCGCGCTGGGACAGTTCGGCGGCCATGCCACCGGCACGCTGAAGGGCGGCGATGCGCTCCACCTCGCCCCGAAGGCGGCGCGCCCGGCCGTTCCCGCCGGGGTGAACATCCCTCCCGCCCCGCTGACGCGGGAGTGGACCATCGGCGTCGTCTACGGCCCGCACGGCGCGCCCGACTTCTTCCGGGATGAAGACATCGCCGACCTCTTCGCCGCCACCTACGAGGTGCATTTCAACAGCGCCCGCACCGGCGTGCGCCTCATGGGGCCGACGCCCCGCTGGGCGCGCACCGATGGCGGCGAGGCGGGGCTCCATCCCTCCAACATCCACGACAACGCCTATGCCATCGGCGCCATCGACTTCACCGGCGACATGCCCATCATCCTCGGCCCGGACGGCCCCTCCCTCGGCGGCTTCGTCTGCCCGGCGGTGATCGCCCGCGACGAGCAATGGAAGATGGGGCAGCTCAAGCCCGGCGACACCGTGCGCTTCGCGCCCCTCGCTCGGCCGGATGATCCCAGTCCCGAATGCCCTCTCACGCCTGCGGGCGCCCTGCCAACCTCGTCCGGAGGGAGCGCGACCGGTTTGCCCTCTCCCCTCGCGGGAGAGGGTGCCGAGCGGAGCGAGGCGGGTGAGGGGGCTGGCGACGTTCGTCCGGATGGTTTCCGGTCTCTTCCGCCGGCGCCCCCCCTCACCCCCGCCCCCTCTCCCGCGAGGGGAGAGGGGAGGCCCGCACCGGCGGCGATGGTCACAGACAGCCCGGTCGTGGGAGAGGGAGCCCCGCGCGGCGCTCCCTCGCGGCGAAGCATCGACCCCGGCTCCCCCATCCTCGCCCGGCGCGAAGATGGACCGGTGCGCGTGGTCTACCGCCGGCAAGGCGACGACAATCTGCTGGTCGAGTTCGGCGACATGCATCTCGACATCGCCCTGCGCCTGCGCGCCCATCTTATGGCGCAGGCGGTGCAAGAGGCACGCCTGCCGGGGATCATCGACCTCACCCCCGGCATCCGCTCGCTGCAGATCCACTATGACGGCGCGGCGATGCCTCGCGCCAACCTGCTCGACGCCCTGGCCGAGATCGAGAGCGGCCTGCCCCGCGCCGAGGACGTGGTGGTGCCGAGCCGCGTCGTCCACCTGCCGCTCTCCTGGAACGACCCGCAGGCCGAGCTGGCCATGCGCAAGTACCAGGAGCTGGTGCGGCCGAACGCGCCGTGGTGCCCGTCCAACATCGAGTTCATCCGCCGCATCAACGGGCTTCCCGACGAGCAGGCAGTGAAGGACATCATCTTCGGCGCCAGCTACCAGGTGCTCGGCCTCGGCGACGTCTATCTCGGCGCGCCGGTGGCCACCCCCATCGACCCGCGCCACCGCCTCGTGACCACCAAGTATAATCCGGCCCGCACCTGGACGCCGGAGAACGCGGTGGGCATCGGCGGCGCCTACATGTGCATCTATGGCATGGAGGGGCCGGGCGGCTACCAGCTCTTCGGCCGCACCATCCAGATGTGGAACACGTGGCGGAGCACGCCGGAATTCCGCGACACCCCCTGGCTGCTGCGCTTCTTCGATGAGATCCGCTTCTTTCCGGTCTCCCATGCGGAGCTGACGGAGGCCCGCGCCGCCTTCCCGCACGGGGCCTATCCCGTGCGCATCGAGGAAGGCCGCTTCTCCTATGCGGAGTATGCGGCCGGTCTTGCGGCCAACGCCGCCGAGATCACCGCCGGCAAGGCCCGCCAGCAGGCGGCGTTCGAGGCCGAGCGCGCCCGCTGGAAGGCGGAGGGGCTCGACAGCTTCGTGGTGGAGGACGGCGCCGGGCCGTTCAGCGAAGGCGAGATGCCGGAGGGCTGCTTCGGCGTGTCGGCCAACGTGCCGGGCAACGTCTGGAAGGTGCTGGTGGAAGCGGAGGCGATGGTCGCCGCCGGCGACACCATCGCCATCATCGAATCCATGAAGATGGAGATCTCCATCACCGCCCACGCCTCCGGACGGGTGCGGGAAATCCGCGCCGCGCCCGGCCGCACCATCCGTTCCGGCGACATCGTCGCCGTGCTCGAAGCCTTGTGAAGACAGCGTGGTGAGGAATCCCATGGCGAACGATCTGCCGCTCAGCGCTTATCGCTCCTCGACGGCCCCGCTTCCCGACGCGGTGCCCATCGCGGTGGTGGGGGCTCACCTCACCGGCATGCCGCTGAATGCCGAGCTCACGCAGGCTGGCGGCGTGCTGGTGAAACGCTGCCGCACGGCGCCGGACTACCGCCTGTTCGTGCTGCCGGACACCACGCCCCAGAAGCCGGGCGTGGTGCGCGAGCCCGGCTTTGCCGGGCCGGGGCTGGAGGTGGAGGTGTGGGCGCTGGAGCCGGCCGCCTTCGGCCGCTTCGTCGCCCGCATCCCGGCGCCGCTGGGCATCGGCAAGCTCAGGCTGGAGGACGGCAGCGAGGTGCCGGGTTTCCTGTGCGAGGCCCATGCGGTGGAGCGGGCGCAGGAGATCACGGCGCTGGGCGGCTGGCGCGCCTATGTGGCCGGGCGGGGGTAGGTCGTTCAGCCCGCACCAAACCACCGTCATCCTCGCAAAATCCGCCGTCATCCCCCGGCTTGTCCGGGGCATGACGGCGGATGGAAGCGGCGCCATCGGCAAATCCTTGCGCCGTGTCCCGGCTCTCCTTCCGCTGACGCCCTCGTCAGCCGGGACACGGTGGCGACGCGCCCCATTTGACATTCCCCCCCGCCCTGCCTTTAGTGGCCGGGTCGAAGGTCCCGTGCTGCACCACGGGCGCAAAAGGGAATGCGGTGCGGAAGGCCGGGGCACGCGTGCTTTGAGCTTCCAATGCCGTGGCTGCCCCCGCAACTGTAAGCGGTGAGCCCCTGCCAGACGCCACTGGAGTGATCCGGGAAGGCGGCGGGGGCGCGGAACCGCGAGCCAGGAGACCTGCCTTCGACAAGGTCCGCGCCGGGCGGGGTGCTCCGGTTCTGCGTCCCTTTGAAGCCCGCGCCTGCGGGCATTGCGCGCACCTTGGGATGTCGACGGGTGGAGCGCAGCGACCTTCCGGACCTTTCGGGCGATGCCGGCGCGGCTGAGGCAACCGCGCCGATGACGACCCCCGAAACCGACGCGCCCGCCAGCGCATCCGCGCGCCGCGACCCGCCGGCCGTCACCCTCTTCGTCTGCACCACCTGCCGCAGCGCCCCGGACGGAGCGTTGCCCGCCGACGGCGTGGCCCTCGTCGAAGCCACAACCGCCCTGACGGCGCCCCCCGGCATCGTGGTGAAGGGCGTGCGCTGCCTCGCCAACTGCAAGCGCGCGCTGTCCGCCGCCATGGTCCGCCGCGACGGCTGGACCTATGTGTTCGGCGACCTCACCGCCGATGCCGCCGCCGACCTGATGGAAGGCGCCCGGCTCCTCGCCGAGGCCCCGGACGGCCTCATGCCCTGGCGCGGCCGCCCCGAAAGCCTGAAGCGCGGCATGGTCGCGCGCATCCCGCCCCTTTCCCTCCCCGAGGAGCCCTGATGACCTCGCTCGCCCGCGTCCCCTGCACCATCGTCACCGGCTTCCTCGGCGCCGGGAAGACCACGCTCATCCGCCATGTGCTGGAGAATGCCGGCGGCAAGCGCCTCGCGGTGATCGTCAACGAGTTCGGCGACGTGGGCATCGACGGCGAGATCCTGAAGGGCTGCGGCATCGAGAGCTGCGCCGAGGACACCATCGTCGAGCTCGCCAACGGCTGCCTGTGCTGCACCGTGGCCGACGACTTCGTGCCGGCGCTCGACCAGATCCTCGCCTTGACCCCGCGAGTGGACCATATCCTCATCGAGACCAGCGGCCTCGCGCTGCCCAAGCCCCTGGTGCAGGCCTTCCAGTGGCCGGCCATCAAGGGCCGGGTGACGGTGGACGGCGTGGTGGCGGTGGTGGACGGGCCGGCTCTGGCGGAAGGGCGCGTCGCGCCGGACCTCGCGGCGCTGGCCGCCCAGCGGGCGGACGATGCCAGCCTCGACCATGACGACCCGGTGGAAGAGGTGTTCGAGGACCAGATCGCCTGCGCCGACCTCGTCATCCTCTCCAAGAGCGACCTGCTCGACGCCGCCGGCTTCGCCGCCGCCGAGACGGCGGTGGCCGGCAGCCTGCCGGCGGCGGTGAAGCTGGTGCGCGCCTCCGGCGGCAAGGTCGACCTCGCCGTGCTGCTGGGCCTCGGCATGGGCGCGGAAGACCGGATCGACGCCCGCCGCACCCACCATGACGACGAGGAAGACCACGACCACGACGAGTTCGAGAGCATCGTGCTCGCCTTGCCCGAGATCACCGACCCGGCCGCCCTGGCCGCGCGCGTGGTCGCGGCGGCCGGCACCCCGGACGTGCTGCGGGTGAAGGGCTTCGCGGCCGTGGCAGGCAAGCCCATGCGCCTGCTGGTGCAGGGCGTCGGCCCGCGGGTGTCGCACCATTTCGACCGGCCTTGGGGCGCGGGCGAGGCGCGCAGCGGCGCGCTGGTGGTGATCGGCCTCAAGGGCTTCGACCGCGCGGCGGTGGAGCAGGCGATCCTCGGCTGAGGCGATAAGCACCCCATGCACATCCTCGCCACCACATCGACGACGCTGGAGGACCTGGCCGAGCCGGTCGACCTTGCCCAGCCGCCCGGCGACATGGTGGCGCTCTCCTTCGCCGACAGCGACCTTCTGGCCCTCTCCGCCGCGTGGCGGGCGCGGCGCGACGACCTGCCCAGCCTGCGCCTCGCGCGGCTGAAGGACCTGCGCCATCCCATGTCGGTGGATTTGTGGGTGGAGAAGGTGGCCAGCCGGGCCAAGGTGGTGCTGGTGCGCCAGCTCGGCGGGCTCGACTGGTGGCGCTATGGCGCCGAGCGGCTCGCGGCCATGGCCCGCATGCGCGGCATCGCCCTCGCGTTGCTGCCGGGGGAGGACCAGGACGACCCGCGCCTTGCCGCCCTCTCCACCCTGCCGCGGGCGGAGCTTGCACGCTGGCTCGCCTATTTCCGCGCCGGCGGGCCGCAGAACATGGGCGCGCTGCTGGACACCATGGCGGGCGCGGCGGACTACGCCGTCTGCCGCCGCATCCCGCCGCCCTGCCCGGTGCCGGCCGCCGCCTTCCACCGCCCCGGTGCCGGGCTGCTGGAGGCGGGCGAGGCCCGGCGCGCGGCGCGGTCCGATGCGCGGGCCAAGGCCCTCATCCTGTTCTATCGCTCGCAGTGGCTGGCGGCGGACACGGCGGCCGTCGATGCCCTGGCGACCGCGCTTGAAGCGCGCGGCATCGCGCCGCTCTGCCTGTTCGTGCCCAGCCTGAAGGCGCCGGAGGCCCGCGCCGCCGTGCGCGCGGCGGCGGCGGAACTCGCTCCGGCGGTCATCGTCACCACCACCGCCTTCGCCGCCGGGGAGGCGGCCGAATTGTTCCCGGCCGGCGGACCGCCCGTGCTCCAGGCCGCCCCGGCCACCACCGCCCGCGAAGCCTGGGCCGCGAGCCCGCGCGGCTTTTCCGCCGCGGATCTGGCCATGCACGTGGTGCTGCCGGAGCTGGATGGGCGGGTGCTGGCCGGCGCGCTCTCCTTCAAGGATTTCGCCGAGGCCGACGCGGACCTCGCCTTCGCCGCCGCCGTCAACCGGCCGGAGCCGGACCAGGTGGCGCATGTGGCTGATCGCGTTGCCGCCTTGGTCCGCCTCGCCGCGACGCCCCGCGCCGGGCGGCGGCTGGCGCTGGTGCTGCCGGACTATCCGGGCGCGGAGGGCCGCTCCGGCTACGCGGTAGGGCTCGACGTGCCGGAGAGCGCGCGGCGGCTCCTGGAAGCCCTCGCCGGCGCCGGCTACGCCATCGGCCCCGCCCCGGCGGATGCGAAGGCCCTGCTCGGCGCCCTCGCCCCCGCCCCGGCCCTGACGCTGGACGCCTACCGGGCCGCCTTCGCCCGCCTGCCCGAGGCCACGCAGGCCTCCGTCATCGCCGCATGGGGCCCACCGGAGGCGGACCGGGATGTGAAGGACGGGGCCTTCCACGTCCGGCTCGCCCGCTTCGGCGCTCTCACCCTCGCCTTCGCGCCGGATCGCGGCGCCTCCCTCGACCGGCGCGCCGACTATCACGACCCGGCCCTGCCGCCGCGCCACGCCCTCATCGCCTTCGGCCTGTGGCTGCGCGAGGGGCTCGGCGCCCACGCCATGATCCATCTCGGCGCCCACGGCACGCTGGAATGGCTGCCGGGCAAGGCGGTGGCCCTCACCCCGGCCTGCTTCCCGCAGGCGGTGATGGGCGCGCTGCCGGTGGTCTATCCCTTCATCGTCTCCAATCCCGGAGAGGCGGCGCAGGCCAAGCGCCGCCTCGCCGCCGTCACCATCGGTCACCTGCCACCGCCCTTGGCCGCCGCCGGCCTCACCGAGGCGGAGCAGAAACTGGAACGGCTGGTGGACGAATATGCCCAGGCCGACGGCCTCGACCGCCGCCGCCGCGAGCGCCTCGCCGCGCTCATCGTCGAGACGGCGGCGGAAACGGGCCTCGCCGCCACCGCCGGCGTCACGGCCGGCGCCGACCCGGACGAGGCGCTGCGCCGCATCGACGCCTGGCTGTGCGACCTGAAGGACCTCGCGGTGAAGGACGGCCTCCACGTCTTCGGCCGCGCGGCGGACGGCGAGGGCGACCCCGCCCGCCTCGCCTCGGCCGACGCGGAGACCGCCGCCCTGCTCGACGCCCTCGACGGCCGCTTCGTGCCCGCGGGCCTGCCGGCGCCCCGGCGCGGGGACGGCGGGACGTGCTGCCCACGGGCCGCAACCTGTTCACCGCCGATCCGCGCACGCTGCCCACCCCCACCGCCTGCGACCTCGCCCGCAAGGCCGCCGACGAGGCGCTGCGCCTCCTCCTCCAGGAGCATGGCGAATATCCCCGCGCGCTGGTGCTGGACCTGTGGGGCAGCGCCAGCCTGCGCACCGGCGGCGAGGAGATCGCCCAGGGTCTCGCCTTCCTCGGCTGCCGGCCGGTGTGGGAAGCCGCGACCGGCCGCGTCACCGGCATCGAGGTGCTCCCCCCCGCCGTGCTGGGGCGCCCGCGCATCGACGTGACCTTCCGCATCTCCGGCTTGTTCCGCGATATCTTCCCCACCCAGATCGCCCTGCTGGACGCCGCCGTCCGCGCCGTCGCGGACCGGGACGAGGAGGACGCGGAAAATCCCCTCGCCGCCGCCCGCCGCCGGGGCGAGGACCCCGCCCGCCTGTTCGGCTCTGCCCCCGGCGCCTATGGCGCGGGCATCGAGGCGCAGCTCCAGCGCGGCGCGTTCGAGGCGCGCGAGGAGCTCGGCCACGCCTACATGGCGGCGGCATCCCACGCCTATGGCGGGTCGGACGGCGCGGCGACCCCCGCCCCCGGCCGCTTCGCCGCGCGGCTGGCGCAGGCGGACGCCCTCGTCCACGCTACCGACGACGCCGCCCGCGACCTGCTGGACGGCAGCGAGGATGCCGCCTTCATCGGCGGCTTCGCGGCGGCCGGCGCGGCGCTCGGGCGCAAGGCCCACCTGGTGGTGCTGGACACCACCGACCCCGACCGCCCCCGCGCCCGGCCCCTCGGCGAGGCGCTGGCGCGGCTGGTGCACGGGCGCGTGTCGGCGCTTTTCATCGCCGGCCAGATGCGCCACGGCCCGCGCGGGGCGGCGGAGCTGGCCGAGACGGTGGACCGCCTCGTCGCCTTCGCCGAGACCACCGAGCAGGTCCCCGGCGCCCTCATCGACCGCCTCCACGCGGCCTATCTCGGCGATCCGGCGGTGCGAGCCTTCCTGCTCGACCAGAATCCGGATGCCGCCCGCGCCATCGCCCGCCGCCTCGCCGATGCGCGCCGGCGCGGGCTGTGGCACCCGCGCCGCAACGATCTCGACGCCGATCTGGAAGCCCTCGGCGCCGCGCCCCAGCCCAAGGAGGCCGCCGAATGACCCCGGTCCCTCCGACCCGACGGGGCGCCTGCCCGGCCTTTCTCTCCCCCATGGAGACCGGCGACGGCCTGATTCTGCGCCTCGTGCCGGCGGATGGGACGCTCGCCACCGCCCAGGTGCGCGGCCTCGCGGCGGCGGCCATCGCCTTCGGCAGCGGGCTCATGGAGGTCACCGCCCGTGGCAGCCTCCAGGTGCGCGGGCTGAGGCGCGAGACGGTCGCGCCCCTGCAGGAGGCCACCTGGGCGCTGGGCATCACCCCGCGCCTGGGCCTTGCCATCGACGTATCGCCGCTCTCCGGCCTCGATCCGCGGGAGATCGCCGACGGGCGGCCCCTCGCCGATGCCATCCGCGCCGGGGCTGCGGCGCTGGCCGACCGGCTGGGACCGAAGGTGTCCGTCGTGATCGACGGCGGCGGCGCCATCCGCCTCGACGGGCGCAAGGCGGACGTGCGGCTCGTCGCCATGCGGCCGGGGTCCGACGTCCTGTGGTCCGTGGCCATCGGCGGCGGCGCGGCGGTGCTCCTGCCCGAGGCCGAGGCCGCGGCGCGAACCGTCGCCGCGCTGGCCGGCCTCGCCGCCCTCGGCCGCGCCGCCCGCGCCACCGACCTTCCCGGCGGCGCCGCCTCTCCCCGCCTCGCCGCCACGGCCCGCTCGCCCATCGGCCTGCTGCCCCTGGCGGATGGCTCCCTCGCCTGCGGCATCGGCCTTCCGTTCGGGGCGGCGGACGCCGCCACCTTCACCGCCCTCGCCGACGCGGTGGACGCCGCCGGGGCGCGGGACCTGCGCCCGGCGCCGGAGCGGGGGCTCATCGCCACCGGGCTCGACGCCGCCGGGGCCAGGGCCTTCGCAGAGGCAGCCGAACGGCTCGGCTGCCTCGTCCGCGCCGACGATCCCCGGGCCTTCATCGCCGCCTGCCCCGGCGCGCCGGCCTGCGCCTCCGCCCATTTCCCCTCGCGCCAGCTTGCGCCGGCCGTGGCACAGGCGCTTGGCCCGCTGCTCGACGGGTCGGTCACGGTCCATCTGTCCGCCTGCAGCAAGGGCTGCGCCCATCCCGCGCCGGCCACTCTCGCCTTCGTGGGCATGGACGCGCGCGTCGCGCTGGTGCATGAGGGCGCGGCGTCGCAGGCGGCGGGGCCGCTGCGGCCGGCGGACACGCTGGCCGCGGACCTCGCCGCGCTGGCCGAGGGCGCCATCCGCGTCCGCCGGCCCGGGGAGACCGGCCGCGAGGCGTTGCGGCGCATGGCAGTTGCGGACCTGTGGGCCAGCAAGGGACATTTGAAAGCGATGATCGAGACGTGACGGGCCGCGCAGCATGACCTCATCCCCAGACTATGTGCGCGACGGCACCGCCATCTACGAGCGCTCCTTCGCCATCATCCGCGCCGAGGCGGACCTGTCGCGCTTCTCCCCGGACGAGGAGGACGTGGCGGTCCGCATGATCCACGCCTGCGGCCTCGTGGAGGCGGCGCGGGATTTCGTGTTCGGCCCCGGCTTCGTCGCCGCCGCCCGCGCCGCGCTGACGGCCGGCGCGCCGATCCTGTGCGATGCGCAGATGGTGGTGCACGGCATCACCCGCGCCCGCCTGCCGGCCACCAACGAGGTGCTCTGCACCCTGCGCGATCCCGCCGTTCCGGCGCTGGCGGAACAGCTCGGCACCACCCGCTCGGCCGCAGCCCTCGAATTGTGGGGCGACCGGCTGGCCGGCGCGGTCGTGGCCATCGGCAACGCCCCCACCGCCCTCTTCCACCTGCTGGAGATGCTGGACAGGGGCGCGCCGCGCCCGGCCGCCATCCTCGGCATGCCGGTGGGCTTCGTCGGCGCGGCCGAATCCAAGGATGCGCTGGCGGAGAATCCGCGCGGCGTGCCCTTCGCCATCGTGCGCGGGCGGCTGGGCGGCAGCGCCATCACCTCCGCCGCGGTGAACGCACTGGCGAGGGCGGGGCTATGAGCGGCCGCCTGATCGGCGTCGGCGTCGGCCCCGGCGACCCGGACCTGCTCACCCTCAAGGCGGTGAAGGCCATCGCCGGCGCCGACGTGGTGGGCTATTTCGCCAAGGCCGGCAATGTCAGCCATGCCCGCCGCATCGCGCAGGCGCATTTCCCCGCCCATGCCATCGAGCTTCCGCTCAACTATCCCGTCACCACCGAGATCCACCGGCACGCCGACGCCTACCGCACGGCCATCGGCGCCTTCTACGACGCATCGGCGGAAGTGGTGGCCGCGCATCTGATCGCCGGGCGCACCGTGGCGGTGCTGAGCGAGGGCGACCCGCTGTTCTACGGCTCCTACATGCACCTGCACGTGCGGCTCGCGTCGCGGTTTCCGGCGCAGGTCATCCCTGGCGTCACCGGCATGTCGGGGTGCTGGTCGCAGGCCGGCGCGCCCATCGCCCAGGGCGACGACGTGCTGATGGTGCTGCCCGGCACGCTGGACGAGGCCGAGCTTTCCCGCCGCCTCCGGGAGGCCGACGCGGCGGTGATCATGAAGGTGGGCCGCAACCTGCCGAAGATCCGCCGGGCGCTGGCCGCCGCCGGACGGCTGGAGCGCGCCCTCTATGTGGAGCGCGGCACCATGGCCGATTGCGCCCTGGTGCCGCTGGCCGAGCGCGGCGAGGAGCGGGCGCCCTATTTCTCCATCGTGCTGGTGCCCGGCTGGGAGCACGCCGCATGAGCGGCGAGACCAGCGGGCGCCTCACCGTGGTGGGCCTCGGCCCCGGCGCGGCGCGGCAGATGACGCCCGAGGCCGCCGCCGCGGTGGAGGCGGCCGACCTTCTGTTCGGCTACGCCCCCTATCTCGCCCGCCTGCCGGAGCGTGCCGGCCAAAAGCGCATCCCCTCCGACAACCGCGAGGAGATCGCCCGCGCCTCGGCCGCCCTGGAGGCGGCGGCGGCGGGCGCGAAGGTGGCCATGGTGTCCGGCGGGGACCCTGGCGTCTTCGCCATGGCGGCGGCGGTGTGCGAGGCCATCGAGCACGGCCCCGATGCCTGGCGCGCGCTGGAGGTGGAAATGGTGCCCGGCGTCACCGCAATGCTGGCGGTGGCCGCCCGCTGCGGCGCCCCCTTGGGGCACGATTTCTGCGCCCTTTCCCTCTCCGACAACCTGAAGCCGTGGGCGCTGGTGGAAAAACGCCTGGTGCTGGCTGCCGAGGCCGGCTTCGTCATCGCGCTCTACAATCCCGTCAGCCGGGCGCGGCCGTGGCAGCTCGGGCGGGCGTTCGAGCTGCTGCGCGGGCACCTGCCGGGCCACGTGCCGGTGGTGTTCGGCCGGGCGGCGGGGCGCGCCGACGAGCGCATCGGCCTCTTCACCCTCGCCGAGGCCGATCCGGCGCGGGCGGACATGGCCACCTGCATCCTCATCGGCACCACCGAGACCCGCATCGTACTGCGCCCCGGCCTCGCCCCCCTCGTCTATGCGCCGCGCTCGGCCCCGGCCGCGTCGTGACCGAGGCGGCCGAGCAGCCAGGCTTCCGCCTCGGCCGGGGTATCAACCGCCGGCACGGCGGGCACGCGCGGCCGGGCGATCAGCACCACCTCGATGCCCAGCCCCCGCGCCGCCGCCATCTTGCCGTACGTGGCCGAGCCGCCGCTGTTCTTGGCGACGATGACCTCGATGCCATGGGCCTGAAGCAGCGCCCGGTCGTCCACCTCGCCGAACGGCCCGCGCCCCAGCACGTAGTCGGCGCGCGGCACCGCCAGCGGCGGCACGACCGGATCGACGCTGCGCACCAGATAGGCATGCTGCGGCGCCGCCTCGAAGGCGCGCACCTCGTTGCGGCCGAGGGCGAGGAAGGCCCGGCGCGGCGCCGGCCCCAGCGCCGCCACCGCCGCCGGCACGTCCGCCACCTCGCGCCAGCGGTCGCCCGCCACCGGCATCCATGGCCCGCGCCGCAGGGCGAGGAGCGGCACCCCCGCCGCCGCGCAGGCCTCCGCAGCGTTGAAGGACATGCGGGCGGCATAGGGATGGGTGGCATCCACCACGGCGGCGATTCCCTCCGCCCTGAGGTAGGCTTCAAGCCCCGCGGCACCGCCGAAGCCGCCGACCCGCACGGGCACGGGCTGGGGCGCGGGGTTTTCCGTGCGCCCGGCAAGGGACACAATGACATTCAGGCCGGCGCGCCCGGCGAGGCGCTGCGCCAGCGCGCGGGCCTCGCTCGTGCCGCCGAGAAGGAGAATGCGCGGGACCATGGCTGAAGGGGCGACGTCTGAAGCGGTGGAGGTCATGCCGCAGACAAGTGCCCCACCGGGGTGCTGGCTGTCCATCGTCGGCATCGGCGAGGACGGGGCGGACGGCCTGTCCCCCGCCGCCCGCGCCGCCATTTCCGCTGCCGAGATGGTGTTCGGCGGGCCACGGCACCTCGCCTTGGCCGGCGCTCTCGTCACCGGCGAGGCCCGGACGTGGCCGAGCCCGTTCAGCCTGTCCGGCGTGCTCGCCGCGCGCGGGCGGCGCGTCTGCGTGCTCGCCTCCGGCGATCCCTTCCTGCATGGCGTCGGCGCGAGCCTGTCCCGCCATGTCCCGGCGCTGGAGATGCGCGCCTTTCCCGCCCCCTCCGCCTTCTCGCTCGCCGCCGCCCGACTCGGCTGGGCGCTGCAGGAGGCGGACCTCGTTTCCCTCCATGCCCGCCCGGTGGCGCGCCTGCGGCCCTTCTTGCAGGACGGCGCGCGGCTGATCCTGCTGACTTCCGACGGGAACGGCCCCCGGCAGGTGGCGGACTTCGCCGCCGCCCACGGCTTCGGCCCCTCGCGCCTGGTGGTGCTGGAGGCGTTGGGCGGCCCGGCCGAGCGGGTGCGCGAGACGCAGGCGGAGGCCTTCGCCTTCACCGACGTCGCCGCCCTGAACGTGGTGGCGCTGGAGGTGGTGGCGGCCCCGGATGCCGCCGTGCTGCCGCTGGCCAGTGGCCTGCCGGACGAAGTGTTCGCGCATGACGGGCAGATCACCAAGCGCGAGATCCGCGCCCTGACCCTGTCGTCCCTCGCGCCCCGGCGCGGCGAGCTGTTGTGGGATATCGGCGCGGGCGCCGGCTCCATCGCCATCGAATGGCTGCTGGCGCATCCGAGCCTGGCGGCGATCGCCATCGAGGAAAATCCCGAGCGGGCGGCGCGCATCGCCCGCAACGCTTCTTCCCTCGGCGTGCCGCACCTGAAGGTGGTGGAAGGTGCGGCACCGGGCGCCCTTGCGGGGCTGCCCGCCCCGGATGTCATCTTCATCGGCGGCGGCGCCAGCGAGGCCGGCGTGTTCGACGCGGCCCGCGCGGCGCTGAAGGGCGGCGGGCGCATGGTCGCCAACGCGGTGACGCTGGAGACGGAGGCGCTGCTTCTGGCCGCCCACGCCCGGCTCGGCGGCGACCTGGTGCGCATCGCCTTGTCACGGTCGTCGCCGGTGAAGGGCATGACCGGCTGGCGGCCGGCCATGCCGGTCACCCAATGGCGCTGGACCAAGCCGCGCGACGCGGACGGGAGCAGAGGGGACGGGGCATGATCGTGGCCGGCATCGGCTCGAAGCGGGGGGTCAGCGTGGAGGAGGTGCTGGCCGCGTTCGACGCCGCCCTCACGCGCGCCGCACTTGCCCGCGCCGACATCTCCCTCATCGCCGCACCGGCGGTGAAGGGGGCGAGGCCGGCATCAGCGAGGCGGCGGCCCAGCTCGGCCTGCCGCTCGTCCTCGTGCCGCAGACTCAGCTTGAAGCCGCCTCCAACCGCACCAAGACCCGATCGGAACGCGTCATCGCCCTGCTCCACGTGCCCTCGGCGGCCGAGACGGCGGCGCTGGCCGCCGCCGGCGCCACCGCCCGGCTGCTCGGTCCGCGCCTCGCCCTCGGCCCCGTCACCTGCGCGCTGGCGCGGCGGGGGACGAGGCGTGAGCGTCCATTTCATCGGCGCGGGACCGGGCGCCGCCGACCTCATCACCGTGCGCGGGCGCGACCTCATCGCCCGCTGCCCGGTCTGCCTTTATGCCGGCTCCATCATCCCGCCGGAGCTCCTGACCTGGTGCCCGCCCGGCGCGCGCATCGTCGACACGGCGCCTCTCGACCTCGACCGCATCGAGGCGGAATACGTGCGTGCCTTCGAAGCCGGAGAAGACGTGGCGCGCCTGCATTCGGGCGACCTTTCCGTCTACAGCGCCGTGGCCGAGCAGATGCGCCGGCTGGACCGGCTGGGCATCCCCTACACGCTCACCCCCGGCGTGCCGGCCTTCGCCGCGGCGGCGGCGCTCCTGCGGCGGGAGCTGACCGTGCCGGAGGTGGCGCAGAGCCTCGTCATCACCCGCGTCTCCGGCCGCGCCTCGGCCATGCCGGAGGCGGAAAAGCTCGCCGCCTTCGCCGCGACGGGGGCGACGCTGGCCATTCACCTCGCCATCCACGCCCTCGACCGGGTGGTGGCGGAGCTGACGCCGGTGCTCGGCGCCGACTGCCCGGTGGCGGTGGTGGCCAAGGCCTCCTGGCCGGACGAACGCATCCTCACCGGCACCCTCGGCGACATCGCCGGCCAGCTCGCCGCCGATCCCATCCCGCGCACCGCGCTGATCCTGGTGGGCCGGGCGCTGGCGGCGCAGGATTTCCGCGAGAGCGCGCTCTACGACACCGCCTATGTCCGCCGCTTCCGCGGGGGCGGGGCATGAGGCTTAGCTCAGCCTTTCGCCGGGGCGAAGGGGGCGCGGCCCATGAGGGCGCCGTCGCGGTCGAACACAGTGATCTCCAGCAGGATATCGCTGCGGTCGAGCGCCCGCGCGGCGGTGGCGAAGGCGGCGCGGGCCACGCAATCGCCCAGCGGGAAGCCGTCCGTGGCGGCGATCTGGAAGGCCTGCGCCACCATGTGGGCGGAGCCGATGCGCGCGGCGAGGTCAGGGTCGGCGCCCGCCGCCGCCGCCAGCGCCGCGAGGGCCGGCATATCGGCGCTGCCGCGCTTGGAATGCAGGTCCAGCAGCCCCTGCGCCAGCTTGGTCATCTTCGCCACGCCCCCCGCCACCGTGACCTTCGCCACCGGATGGGCGCGCACATATTTCAGCATGCCGCCGACGAAGTCGCCCATGTCGATGAGGGCGACCTCGGACAGACCGTGCAGCTTCTGCACCGCCCCTTCCGAGGCATTGCCGGTGGCCCCGGCCACATGGTCGAGCCCCATGGCGCGGGCGACGTCGATGCCGCGATGGATGGAGTGGATCCACGCGGCGCAGGAATAGGGCACGACGATGCCGGTGGTGCCAAGCACCGACAGGCCGCCGACGATGCCGAGGCGCGGATTGAGCGTCTTCAGCGCCAGCGCCGCGCCGTCCGCGATGGCGATCTCCACCTGCGCGTCCGCCGCGACGCCGGCCGCATCCGCCACCTCGCGGATGCCGGCGGCGATCATGCGGCGGGGCACGGGATTGATGGCCGGCTCGCCGGGCGGAATGGGAAGGCCGGGGCGGGTCACCGTGCCCACGCCCTCGCCGGCCCGGAAGGTGACGCCCGCTCCCTCGGCGCCGCGCCGCACGGTGGCGGTGACGAGGGCGCCGTGGGTCACGTCCGGGTCGTCCCCGGCATCCTTGACGATGCCGGCGGTGGCGCTGTCGGCGCCCATGTGGTGCATCGCCAGGGCGAAGGCGGGGCGGGCGCCGTTCGGCAGCTCCACCTCCACCGGATCGGGAAAGGCGCCGGTGACCAGGGCGGCGAAGGCGGCCTTGGCGGCGCCGGCGGCGCAGGTGCCCGTGGTCCAGCCGCGCTTGAGCGGCCGGTCGGCGGGGGCGCCGTCCGGAAGATCGCTGGGCTCGTCGCTGGGACCGTCGCCGGGCTCTTGGCTCATGCCTGCCTTGATAGAGAGGCCGGGACGACAGCGGAAGGGGCGCGGGCGTGAACACCCCCCACCCGTCCGCCCCCCGCGGCCTCCTCGTCGCCGCCCCACGCTCCGGCTCGGGCAAGACCACGGTCACGCTGGCGCTGCTGGCGGCGCTGGCGCGGCGGGGCCTCGGCGTGCGGGCGGTGAAATCCGGGCCGGACTATATCGACCCCGCCTTCCACGCCGCCGCCACCGGCCGGCCGGGGCTCAACCTCGACAGCTGGGCCATGCCGCCCGCGCTCGTGGACTACCTCGCCACCGGCGCCATCGCCGGGGCGCAGGTGCTGGTGGCCGAGGGAGCCATGGGCCTGTTCGACGGGGTGGCGGGCGAGGCCGGCCGCACCGGCGCCGGCGCCGACATCGCCGCGCGCCTGGGCCTGCCGGTGCTGCTGGTGCTGGACGTGTCCGGCCAGTCGCAGACCGCCGCCGCCGTGCTGCGCGGCTTCCTCACCCACGATCCGCGCGTGCGCATCGCCGGCGTGGTGCTCAACAAGCTGGGCAGCCCGCGCCACGAGCGGATGATTCGAGAGGCCATGGCGCCGCTGGGCGTGCCCATCCTCGGCACGGTGCCGCGCGAGGCCGGCATCGTCCTGCCGGAACGCCATCTCGGCCTCGTCCAGGCGGGAGAGACCGGCGACCTCGCCGAGCGCCTCGCGACCCTGGCGGACCTGGCGGAGCGCCATCTCGACCTCGACGGCATCCTCGCCGCCGCGGGAACGCCCGCCATCGGCGCCGGCGACGGGCACGCGCTGCTGCGCCCGCCCGGCCAGCGCATCGCGCTGGCGCAGGATGCGGCCTTCAGCTTCATGTATGCCCATGTGCTGGAGGGCTGGCGGGCGCTGGGGGCGCAGGTGCTGCCCTTCTCGCCCCTGGCCGACGAAGCCCCCGACCCGGCCTGCGACGCCCTGTGGCTGCCCGGCGGCTATCCCGAGCTGCATGCCGGCCGGCTCGCGGCGGCGACGCGCTTCCGCGACGGGGTCCGCGCCTTCGCGCGGGGCCGGCCGGTGCACGGCGAGTGCGGCGGCTACATGGTGCTGGGCCAAGCCCTCACGGATGCGGAGGGCACGACCCACCCCATGCTCGGCCTCCTCGACCTTCAGACCAGCTTCGCGCGGCGCAAGATGAATCTCGGCTATCGCGCCGCGCGCCTCATCGCCCCTTCCCCCTTGGGGGCGGCCGGGGAGACGGTGCGCGGCCACGAATTCCACTACGCCACGGTGACCACGCGCGGCGCGGACGCCCCCCTCGCCGACCTTGCCGACGCCGAGGGCCGGAGCCTCGGGGCCGCCGGCAGCCGGCGCGGGCCGGTCACCGGCAGCTTCTTCCACGCCATCGCCCGCGACTAGGCCCGCGCGGGGCTGATCACGCCTTGCGGATGGTGACGGCCAGAATGCGCCTGGCCACCAGAACCGCGAACGGAATGGCGACGAGCGCGCCGATGCCCGCCGCGATGGGGATGAGCTGCATGCCCTGGCTGCTCAGCGAGGGAATGGTCAGAACCGCCATGATGGCGACGCCCGCGAAGACGGTGCCGAGCATGAGCCAGACGATGATTGCAACCTTGAGCATTTTTTAGGCTCCCGCGGCAGACGCTCCCTGGATACGCTCTTCCGCTGGGTTCGCTGTTGATGCCGATCAAGATGGGACGGTCACCCAAGGTCGCATGCAATTACTGCATACCGCCAACCGGCGTCGCAGCGCTATACTTGCCACAGGCGGCCGCCGGACACCGGAACGGATACGCCGTGCATCCCGGGGAGGGACGCGATGCAGTGCCAGTTCAAGGAAGACGATTTCCGCCAGGCCGTGCTCGACGTGGTGAGCCACAAGGACGGCCAGGCCATCATCATCCAGGTGGTGGGCGGCAGCACCATCACCGGCTTCGCGCCGATGAGCGTGGGCCGTGACTACCTGCGGTGCCAGATCGCCGCCGGCACCGGGCAGAAGGAACAGGTGGTGCCCTTCCACTCCATCACCTGCGTCCGCTGAACCAGCGGGCGCTGGCCCCTCGATCCTATATCGTATATCAACGCGGGCGCGTCCCCTCCCCCGCCTGCGCCCCTTCTTGCGCACAGGAGCACTCCCATGGCAGCACCCCAGCCCCTCACCCGTTCCGAAGCCCCGCGCTTCACCCTCCTGCGCGACAAGATGCTGATCGGCGGCGCCTGGGTGGATGCCGACGGGGGCGAGACCATTCCCGTCAACAATCCGGCCACGGGCGAGATCATCGGCACCGTTCCGAAGGCCGGCGCCGCCGAGACGCGCCGCGCCATCGAGGCCGCTGCCGAGGCCTTCAAGGCCTGGCGCGCCACCACCGCCGCCGAGCGGGCGCTGAAGCTCCACAAGCTCGCCGACCTCATCACCGCCCATGCCGACGAGCTGGCGCTCATCCTCACCACCGAGCAGGGCAAGCCGCTGGCCGAGGCCAAGGGCGAGATCGGCGCCTCCGCCGCCTATGTGCGCTGGTTCGCGGAAGAGGCCCGGCGGGCCTATGGCGACGTGATCCCCTCCCCGTGGGCGAACCGGCGCATCCTCGTCACCAAGGAGCCGGTGGGCGTGGTCGCCGCCGTCACCCCCTGGAACTTCCCCTCCTCCATGCTCTCGCGCAAGATCGGCGCGGCGCTGGCGGCGGGCTGCACCGTGGTGGCGAAGCCCTCCGAGCTCACCCCCTATTCCGGCCTCGCCTGGGGCGTTTTGGCGGAGATGGCCGGCATCCCGGCGGGCGTGGTCAACATCGTGGTCGGCGAGGCCCCGGCCATCGGCGGGGAGATGACCTCCAACCCGCTGGTCAAGAAGGTGACCTTCACCGGCTCCACCCCGGTGGGCAAGCTGCTGATGAAGCAGTCGGCCGACACCATGAAGAAGATCTCCATGGAGCTCGGCGGCAACGCGCCGTTCCTGGTGTTCGACGATGCCGACCTCGACCTCGCCGTGGAGCAGGCCATCGCCTCCAAGTTCCGCAATGTCGGCCAGACCTGCGTGTGCGCCAACCGCTTCTACGTGCAGTCCGGCATCTATGACGCCTTCGCCGCACGGTTCGCCGAGGCCTCGAAGAAGCTGAAGGTGGGCAACGGCCTCGACGAGGGCGTCGTCGCCGGCCCGCTGATCGACGACCGTGCCGTGGCCAAGGTGAACCGCCTCCTGAAGGATGCCCTGGACAAGGGCGCCACCGTGCTCACCGGCGGCAAGCAGCCGGCCCTCGGCGGCACCTTCTTCGAGCCCACCGTGCTCGCCGGCGCCACCCAGGACATGGCATTCGCCCGCGACGAGATCTTCGGGCCGCTGGCGCCGCTGTTCAAGTTCGAGACCGAGGACGAGGGCGTGTCCTACGCCAACGCCACCGAGTACGGCCTCGCCTGCTACTTCTTCACCAAGGACCTCGGCCGCGCCTTCCGCGTGGCGGAGAAGCTGGAATACGGCCAGGTGGGCATCAATGCCGGGGTGATCACCACCGAGGTCGCGCCCTTCGGCGGGGTCAAGGAGAGCGGCATGGGCCGCGAAGGCTCCAAGTACGGCCTCGATGACTACCTGAACATCAAGTACATGTGCGTCGGCGGGCTTTGAGCCGGCCGGGTTTCGTTCGACGACCCGGGCGGTGCGCCGCCCGGGTTTGCCTTCCCGGGGGTGCCTTGGGTGCCTCGCGCCCGGACACCGTGCGCCCCGGACGCATGCAGCGTGAGCGGAATGCGAGCCGGGACACGCGAGCGGGCGGCCGACGGGCGGCTGGTCCTACGGCGCGAAGCGCAGGGCGATGCCGATGCGGTTCCAGGCGTTGATGGTGGCGACGGCCACCGTCAGGAACAGCGCCTCGTCCTCCGAGAACTCCGCCCGCAGGGCGGCCCAGGCCTCGTCGGAGGCGGCCTCGGCGTCGAGCGCCGTCAGCGTCTCGGCATAAGCGAGCGCCGCTTTCTCCCGCGCCGTGAACAGGCCCGCCTCCCACCAGGTGGCGAGAAGATCGAGCTTGTCCTGCGCCACGCCCGCCTTGCGCGCGAGGCCGAGGTGGAATTTCAGGCAGAAGGCGCAGCCGTTGATCTGGGAAGCGCGCAGCTTCACCAGCTCGGTCAGGCCCTTCTCGAGGCCCGAGGCGTCCACCGCCTTGGTGAGGGCGGCGAGGCCGGCATAGACGTCCGGCGCGCGGGCGGTGAAATCCTTGTAGCCGGGACGGGCGAGGGGTTCGCTCATGCGGGGTCCTTTCCAGTGGCAGTTCGCGCCCGCCTCTTCAGCTTTTCAGCCGGTAGCCGGTGCGGAACATCCAGCGCACGATGAGGAGGCAGACGATCAGGAAGCCGAGGGTCATGGCGGCGCTGACCTCCACCCCCACGTCGGAGCGGCCGAAGAAGCTCCAGCGGAAGCCCGAGACCAGGTAGACGACGGGGTTGAACAGCGTCACCGTGCGCCAGATCGGGGGCAGCATGTCCAGCGAGTAGAAGGTGCCGCCGAGGAAGGTGAGCGGCGTGATCACCAGCATGGGAATGAGCTGCAACCGCTCGAACCCGTCCGCCCAGATGCCGATGATGAAGCCGAACAGCGAGAACGTCACCGCGGTGAGCACGAGGAACGCCAGCATCCAGAACGGGTGGCGGATCTCCATGGGCACGAACAGCGCGGCGGTCGCAAGGATGATGAGCCCCAGCACCATGGACTTGGTCGCCGCCGCGCCCACGTAGCCCGCGACGATCTCGAACGGCGAGACCGGGGCCGACAGCAGCTCGTAGATGGTGCCGGTGAAGCGCGGGAAGTAGATGGCGAAGGCGGCGTTGCTGATGGACTGGGTGAGCAGGGTCAGCATCATCAGGCCGGGCACGATGAAGGCGCCGTAGGGCACCCCGCCCACCTCCGACATGCGCGAGCCGATGGCCGAGCCGAACACCACGAAATAGAGCGAGGTGGACAGCACCGGCGAGACGATGGACTGGCCGATGGTGCGCTTCGTGCGGTTCATCTCGAAGCTGTAGATGGCGCGGATGGCTTGCAGGTTCACGGCGCGCGCCTCACCAGGCTCACGAAGATGTCTTCGAGGGAGCTTTGCTCCGTGTGGAGGTCCTTGAAGGCGATCGCCTGCGCCGAGAGCGCCGCCAGAAGGCCGGCGATGGAGCGGCCGGCGCCCTCCTCGCCCGCGCCGTCGGCGGTGTAGCTGTAGGTGAGGCAGCCGCCGTCCTGCGACAGAGCGAGGCCGTAGGGGGCAAGGGTGTCGGGGATCGCGGCCAGCGGCTCGGCGAGCTCGATGTTGAGCTGCTTCTTGCCGAGCTTGCGCATGAGCGCGGCCTTGTCCTCCACCAGGATCAGCTCGCCCTTGGCGATCACCCCGACCCGGTCGGCCATCTCCTCGGCCTCTTCCAGGTAATGCGTGGTGAGGATGATGGTGACGCCGCTCTCGCGCAGCTCGCGCACCAGGCGCCACATGTCGCGCCGCAGCTCCACGTCGACGCCGGCGGAAGGCTCGTCGAGGAACAGCACGTCGGGCTCGTGGGACAGGGCCTTGGCGATGAGCACGCGCCGCTTCATGCCGCCCGAGAGCGTCATGATCCTGGCGTCCTTCTTCTCCCAGAGGGAGAGGCTCCGCAGCACCTTCTCGATATGGGCCGGATCGGCCCTGCGGCCGAACAGCCCGCGCGAGAAGCTCACCGTCGCCCACACCGTCTCGAACGAATCGGTTGTGAGCTCCTGCGGCACGAGGCCGATGCGCGAGCGGGCCGCCCGGTAGTCGGCCACGATATCGTACCCGGCCACGCTCACGCTGCCCGAGGTGGGATTCACCAGGCCGCAGATGATGGAGATGAGGGTGGTCTTGCCCGCCCCGTTGGGGCCGAGCAGGGCGAAGATCTCGCCGCGCCGGATGTCGAGGGTGACATCCTTCAGGGCCACATGGCCGGTCGCGTAGGTCTTGCCGACGCCGGAAACGCGGATGACGCTCGATGGGGGGGCGCTAGTCGCAGGGCCGCTCATGGGGCCGCTTTAGACCACGTCGCGACGGCGGCGGGAAGCCCCGCCGCCGTCTTGTCCGGCTTCGGTCAAGCGCCCTGGATGGCGCTGAGCTTCCACGCGCCGGCCTGCCCCTCGCGCACGAAGGTCCACACCTCCGTGCTTTCGCCGGGGCCCGCGGTGTCGCCCGAGACGACGCGGCCGCTCGCGCGGTCCACCATCACGTCGCGGGCTCCATAGCGCATGGCGACGGTGGCGTAGTCGCGTGTGCCCTCGCGCCACGATTCGGCGAGGTCGCCCTGCAGCAGCTTCACGTCGGAGACCTCGTTGCGCTGCCCGCGCTCGGCGTTCTCGCGCAGCTCGTCGGACAGGTGGCCGAACATCTCCGTCGTCGTGTGCTCCATCAGCGTGCCCTGATCCTCGCGGCTATAGGCGGACTGGATGGTGCCGAGCAGGCGCTCGAACGCGTCGAAATCGGCGGGAGCGATGCCGATCTCGACGCTGCGCGCGGGCGCTGCCGACGCAGTCGCGGCGACCGGCGCCACGCTCGGGCCGCGCGCTGCTCCGACGCCGGGAATCGCGCTGCGCCCGGCAGCGGGCGCAGGCGTGGGCGCAGGCCTGGGCGAAGACCCGGAAACCGGCGCGGAACCGGAAAGCGGTCCCTGCCGGGCGAACGTCCCGGGCGCGGGGCCAGCGCCGGCACCGGCTGCGGCGGGCGCCGGCCGTGCGCCGCGCAGCAGCCGCATCACCAGCATGACGGCAAGGACGGCGAGGCCGACCTGGAGCAGCAGGCCCAGCATGCCCGCAAGGCCGCCGAGCCCCTGCCCCATGAGAAGGCCGATCACGCCGCCGATGAGCAGGCCGCGCATGAGCGCGCCACCGAAGCCGCTGCCGAACATGGACGGCCGCGCGGCCGCCGCCGGCGGGCGCTGGGCGGCCGTGGGGGCGGCCTGCGGCGTGGTGGAGCGCTGGACCGGCGCCGCGGTGCCCGGCGCCGTGGGCGTTGCCGCCGGGGCCTGGTAGGTCCGCGTGCCGCGGCTGCCGATGGACCCGCCGCGGCGCGCCTCGGCGTGGTCGGCGGCGACAAGGCTCAGCGCTCCGGCGACGGCGAGCGCCGCCAGCAGGGTTCGCTTGCGAAAGAGGGACATTCCTTCTCATTCCTCCCGCGACGCACGGCACCTGCCGCAGCGTCAATGACCGGATTGATATGGGGGGCCCGGCGGCGATTGCGAGGGGCGGGCCGTCAAGTCGGCCTGATGCGCGGCAGCTTGAAATCCGGCGGCGAGGCGCGTCCCCGGCCATTGGAGGACCGGCGGCTTGAAACCGGGGCGCCCCCATCGGGCCCTCTTGCGTTGGCCCCCGGCCGCTGCACTGCTAAGGTCCGGCCGCCTGCCGCGCCGCCCCTTGGAGACCTCTCATGTCCGCCGCATTGCGCGCCCTGCGCCTTCTCGCCTGTTCCGCCATGCTCCTGTCCGCAACCGGAGCGTCAGCCGAGCCGGTGGGCGTGACCGTGCGCAACGAGAGCGTGGCGGCCACCTGCGCGGAGACGGACAACGTCACCCTGACCTTCGCCGCCGACAAGGTGGACAAGTTCCGCATCATCGCCCGCCATCCGGCCTATATCGGCACGCTGGCGCTCGACCGGACGGATCCGGACTTCGAGACCTGCGACATGGCGCGGGACCCGGTGGTGCTCGCCGATCAGGTTCCCCCGCCGGCGACGGCGAACACCGCCCCCAAGCGGGTCACCATCTTCGAGACGCCGGATCTCTGGCTGACCGGCTATATCTTCCCGTCGTTCTGGCGGGCGGCCACCGTCCCGTTCCGCGTCGGCGGGGAGGTGACGCAGGGCCTGCACATGGTGCAGGTCTGGGTCCGCAACGAAGGCAAGGCGGAAGAGGTGCTGGTGGTCTACCCGCCCGACGGCTACTGGCGCGCCCGCCCCCTCTCGCCCCAGCACCTGAAGAACACCGCCTACGGCTCGTCCTTCCTGGTCGGGCCGGTGGAACAGGCGGAGCGCCCGCTGGTGCGCCTGAAGGAGATCGACTTCGCGCCGCAGACGCGCGCCTTCACCCTGCACTTCGCGGACGGCGGCAAGGCCCGCATGCAGATCGCCAAGCTCGACCGCGACGCGATCACCCTCGAAGTTCAGTTCGACGGCCAGAACCCGCGCACCTTCGCCGCCTTGCGCTCCATGTATGTCACCGAGGGCAACGCCGACGTGGCGCGGGTCGCCTGGCGCACGCTGGCCAAGGGAGGCATGGGCGAAGCCCCCGTCATGAGCTTCGCCGACGCCGAGAACGTGAGCATGCTGTGGGCCGGCCGCCTCGTGCCGTCGCGCCATAATACCAGCGCGCCCGACTATATCTTCGAGGGCTTCTCGGGGAAGTGACCGGCATCGGCGCGACGCGCCGGGGCGGAACTCAAGCCCGGCGCGGGGGGGCGCCAGAGTTTAATTACCGGCGGGGTCGGCTTCGTGGCATACTCCCGCCACACGACTGTCGTGTGGTAGCAAGGTCCTGCCCAAGGGTAAGGTCCTGCCCAAGGGTAAGGCCCTGCCAACGCGACAGCGCCACATGCTTAAGGAAGCGGGGAATCGACGGTCGGGAGTGGTCGCACGGTGAAGCTTTCTTGTCGTGGCCCTTGGCGGTTCCGGGCGCAGCGGCCTGCTGCGCAGCGGCCGGCGGCGCTGTTTTCCCGGCGCTGCCCCGAGCGGCCTGACATGGGCCCTCGGGACGACTGAGATGCGCCCCTTCATCATGCAGCCTGCAGGCCCCCCGGTCGAGAAGCCGGGCACCGCGGCCGGCGCGGCTCCGCCTGATTCGGGTCCCGGCCCGGGGGCGCGAGCCCCGATGCCCGGATTGGGGCAGGACGGGCTGGAGCTGCTGCTGTTCGCCGTGTTCTACGGCTGCCTGATGGTGGCGACCACCGAAGTCGGCCGGAAGCTCGGAGTCTTCCCGGCGCTGTGGCCGGCCGACGCCATCGCCGTGGGCATCTATTTCCTGCTGCACAAGACGGCGCTCGGGCGCCACGCCGTCGCCATCACCGCGGTGGCCTTCCTGCTGCGCGTCTTCCATTTCGGCGACGACTTCGCCCTCGCGCTCGCGGCCAGCATGGCGAGCGGGCTCGTGTTCGCCCTGGTGGTGTGGGGCTGTGCCCGCGCCGGCATGGAGCGGGAGGCGTTCCTCAGCGTCCCCATGGTCATCAGCCTGGCGCTGGTCGCCGTGGTGGGGACGTTCCCCGGCGCGTTGCTGGCCGCCTTCGTCCAGTTCGTCGACGTGGGCGGCACCTTCGGCGGCCGGCTCATGCGCTGGTGGGTGCCGGAAATGGCGAGCGTGGTGCTCCTGCTGCCGCCGTTCCTGCTGTGGGCGGGCCGAACCGAGGATCGCGGTTTCGAGGACATGGCCGCGACGGCGCCGCGGTCCTTCCTGCACGTTTCCGCCGCCGAGGAGCTGTCGCTCGCCGCCTTCGCGCTGCTGCTCGCCACCGGCGCGGCCGCCTATTACGGCGAGCCCCTGTTCATCGATATCGGCGGCGCCATCCTGCTGTGGTTCGCCTTCCGCCTCGGAGTCTTCCCCACGTCGCTGGCAGCGTCCGCCTTCTCCCTCGCGATGATCGCGCTCGCCGTGGGCCGGGTCCTGACCGCCCCCGACGACAAGGTGGTGAGCAGCCTGCTCCACCTCCAGGGACGGCTCGTGCTGGCCACGCTGCCTGCCCTGCTGATTGCCGCCATCATGTCCCAGCGCGCGCGGCAGCAGCGCGAGCTGCAGGAGGACCGCCGGCGCCTCGCCTATGCCCTCGACGGGGCCAATGACGGCATCTGGGACTGGCATATTCCCTCCGACACCATTTTCTTCAGCGCCCGCACCTTCCGCATGCTCGGCTACGATCCCACCGAAGCGCCGGGCCACCTGTCGGACTACGCCCCGCTGGTGCATCCGGACGATCTGCCGGTGCTCGTCAAATCCTACAAGGACCACGTGGCGGGCCGGCATCTGCTCTACCAGGCGGAGCTGCGGGCGCGCCATCGCAACGGCTCCTACTTCTGGCTGCTCAAGCGCGGCAAGGTGGTGGAGCGCGACGCGGAGGGCATGCCCCTGCGCGCCGTGGGCACGCTCACCGACATCTCCCAGCGCAAGCACCTGGAAGCCGCGCTGGAGCACGCCGCCTCGCATGATCCGCTCACCGGCCTCGCCAACCGCGCCGGCTTCGACCGGGCATTGGAGCAGGCGCGGCGCCGGCTCGTCCGCGACGGCGCCCTCTTCGCGGTGCTGCTGGTGGACATCGACCACTTCAAGACGGTGAACGACCGCTACGGCCACATGGCCGGCGACCTGCTCCTCACCACCGCGGCGCGCCGCCTGCAGTCGGCGATCCGCGCCGGCGACCTCGTGGCCCGCTATGGCGGCGACGAATTCGCCATCGTGGCCGCCGGCAAGAACAAGGAGGAGTTCGCCGTCATGGCGGAACGCCTCCACTCCCACCTCTCCCGCCCGGTGGAAGTGGAGGGGCTGGTCCTGCCCGCCTCCTTCTCCATGGGCATGGCGGTGGCGGACGACAAGACCCTCGACGCCCCCGCCCTCATCGCCGAGGCGGACGCCGCGCTCTACTCGGCCAAGGACGCCGGACGCGGCACGTGGCGCGCGGTGGGCGTCGCCGCCCGGCGCGCCATCGGCTATCGCGCGACCTGACGCCGGCTCCGCCCGGGCGGAGCCGGCGTCCCTCGCCGCACGCAAGGGCGCGATGCGGAGTTCGCCCCGCGCCAGCCCCGACGACGCCGAACCAGGACCGGCCGAACCAGCACCGGCCGAACCAGCACCGGATGCGGCCCCGCGCGTCGTCGAGCCGCAAGACGGCTTCCGGCCAGAAAGACGGCTTCCGGCCAGACCGCGTCCGACCGCAGGAAGAATCAGGAACAGACCCTCAGGCGATGGCGAGCACCGCCTCCGCCTCCAGCACGCCGCCGGCACCGCCGATGACCGTCTCCTCCAGCCCCTTCGCCTCGGTGGCGAGATTCTCCGCGAAGAAGCGCGCCAGCGCGATGCGCGCCGACAGCCGCGGATCGGTGCCCCCGGCGGAGCGCTCGGCATAGGCGGCGAGCGCCACCTTGGCGAGGTAGGCGCCGCCGGCCGCGCGCGCGAACAGGCGCAGGTACGGCGTCGCCCCGGCCAGCGCCTTGGCCGGCTCCTCGGGCAGCCAGTCGAGCATCTTGCGCGTGGTCCGCCCCAGCGCGTCCACCGCCTCGCCGAGGCGGGTCCCGGCATGGCCGAAATCGGGCACGTTCAGCGCGGCGACCTCATCGGCGATGTCGCGATAGTCGGCGATGAGGGCCTCGACCACGTCGCCGTCCTCCTGCGGCAGCTTGCGGGTGACGAGATCGATGGCCTGGATGCCGTTGGTGCCCTCATAGATGGCGAAGATGCGCGCGTCGCGCAGGTGCTGGGCGGCGCCCGTCTCTTCCACATAGCCCATGCCGCCATGCACCTGGATGCCGAGGGACGCCACCTCGGTGCCGATGTCGGTGGAGAAGGCCTTGGCCACGGGGGTGAGCAGGCTCGCCTCCGCCAGCGCGCTCGACCGCGCCAGCGGATCGGCCAGCCGGTGGGCGCGGTCGAGGGCGTCGGCGGTCTTCAGGCAGATGGCGCGGGCGGCATCCGTCTCCGCCCGCATGGTGAGCAGCATGCGCTTCACGTCCGGATGGGCGATGATGGGCGCGGCGCCGTCCACGCCGGGCGCCCTGCCCTGCCGGCGCTCCCTGGCATAGGCGAAGGCGCGCTGGGTGGCGCGCTCGGCCACCGCCACGCCCTGGATGCCCACGGCCAGGCGGGCGTTGTTCATCATGGTGAACATGCAGGCGAGCCCGCGATTCTCCTCGCCCACGAGGTACCCCACCGCGCCCTCGCCGGCCGCGCCGAAAGCCATGGTGCAGGTGGGCGAGCCGTTGAGGCCGAGCTTGTGCTCGATGCCGGCGCAGACCACGTCGTTGCGCGCCCCGAGGCTGCCGTCGGCATTGACCAGGAACTTGGGCACCACGAACAGGGAGATGCCGCGGGTGCCGGCCGGAGCATCCGGCAGGCGGGCGAGAACGAGGTGCACGATGTTCTCGGCCAGGTCGTGCTCGCCGTAGGAAATGAAAATCTTGGTGCCGAAGACGCGGTAGGTGCCGTCCGCCTGCTTCACCGCCTTGGCGCGCAGCGCGGACAGGTCCGATCCCGCCTGCGGCTCGGTGAGGTTCATGGTGCCGGTCCAGGTGCCGGCCACCATCTTCGGCAGGTAGGTGTTCTGCACCGCCGCCGAGCCATGGGCGGTGAGCGCCTCGATGGCGCCCATGGTGAGCACGCCGCCGATGCCGAAGGCGGGCGAGGCCGAGTTCCAGAACTCGGTGAGGGCCGAGGTGACGCAGGTGGGCAGGTGCTGGCCGCCGAACTCCTCCTCGGCCGCCACCGAGTTCCAGCCCGCTGCCGCCCAGGCCTCGTAGGCGCCGCGCCAGCCTTCCGGCGTGGTCACCGCGCCGTCGTTCAGGGTGCAGCCCTGCTTGTCCGCCCCCCGGTCGAGGGGGGCGATGACCGAGGCGGCGAACTTGCCGGCCTCGTCGAGGACCGGGTCCACCACGTCGAAGGACAGGTCCACCAGCCCCAGCTCCATGAGGCGCGGAAGGGCGGTGCAGGTCTTGAGGAAGAAGGAGACCTCTTCCACCGGTGCGCGATAGCTCATCTCGTCCCTCCCCGTTGCGCGTCTGCCGGCGCGCGCTTGACCGGCCTTGTCATCACGTTCGGGAGCCGGGTCCGACCGGGCCGAGCCGGACCGGCGGTCGATCCCGCTCTCTTTCGAGTTAGAGGACCATTCACCCTCCGAAGGAAAGCGATTCCGCTTCCCTCCGGACGGATGGCGCTCTAAGCACGCGGCGGCCGGCTTCCCACATCGCGGGGCCCGGCGGCTTCGTCAAGAGGCGCGCTCTGGCCCTTTGGTCGGACGCGCGGGTTCACGGCACCATGGCTCCTCCCGCACCGCCCCCTGCGCGCGCCACGCGCCTTGTCCCGACGACCGCCCCCGGTGCGTTCGCCGAGGCCGCGCGCCTGCTTGCGGCCGGCGGGCTCGTGGCCTTCCCCACCGAGACGGTCTACGGCCTCGGCGCCAACGCGGCGGACCCGCGGGCGGTGGCCGCGCTCTATGCGGCCAAGGGGCGGCCGGCCTTCAACCCGCTCATCGCCCACACCCACGATGCCGCCTCCGCCCGCCGGCTCGGCCACTTCAACCGCGCCGCCGGACTCCTCGCCGAGCGCTTCTGGCCCGGCCCGCTGACCCTGGTCGTGCCCTATGCGGGGGACGACGGCGTGTGCGAGCTCGCCCGCGCCGGGCTCGATACGGTGGCCCTGCGCGTGCCCTCGCACCCCGATGCCGCCGCCTTGCTCGCGGCCTTCGGCGGTGCCGTGGTGGCGCCCAGCGCCAACCGCTCCGGCCACGTCTCCCCCACCACCGCCCGGCACGTGATGGAAGACCTCGGCGGCCGCATCGACGCGGTGCTGGACGGGGGGCCGGCGCCGGTGGGGGTGGAATCGACCATTCTCGACGTGACCGGCGCGGTGCCCGTATTGCTGCGCCCCGGCGGGCTGGCGCGGGAGGTGATCGAGGCCGCCCTCGGCCATCCCCTCGCCCGCCCCGGCCGCGCCGACGACGCGCGCCCGGTGGCGCCCGGCCGCCTCGCCTCCCACTATGCGCCACGCGCCCGGCTGCGGCTCGACGCCGGCGATGTCGCGCCCGGCGAGGCGCTGCTGACCTTCGCCGGCGCCTTGCCGCCCGGCGCCGACCGCGCGGCGCAGGTGATCGACCTCAGCCCCTCGGGCGACCTCACCGAAGCCGCCGCCCGCCTCTATGGTGCCCTGCGCGGCCTCGACGCCTCGGGCTGCGCCGCCATCGCCGTGGTGCCGCTGCCGCATGAAGGGCTCGGCGAAGCCATCGCCGACCGCCTCGCCCGCGCCGCCGCACCGCGGCCGGCCGATGAAACCTCTGCAAGCGAGATCCCCACATGAGCGACATCCTCATCCACGCCGAAACGCCCACCCTCGCCTTCGGCCATGCGGAGGACGCGGACACGCCGGCCATCGTCGGCCTGTGGGAGCGCGCCGGGCTGACCCGGCCCTGGAACGACCCGCACGCGGACATCGCCCTCGCCCGCCGCGGTCCCCATTCCACCATCCTCCTCGCCAAGGCCGGCGCGAAGGACGGCGCGGTGCTGGCCGGATCGGTGATGGTCGGGCACGACGGCCACCGCGGCTGGATCTACTACCTCGCCGTGGAGCCCGCGCTCCAGGGCCGGGGCATCGGCCGCGCGCTGCTCATCGCCGCCGAGGACTGGCTGCGCGCCCGCGCGGTGCCCAAGCTCATGCTGCTGGTGCGTCCGGACAACGAACAGGTGCGCGGCTTCTACCAGGCGGCGGGCTACCTGGAGGAGCCCCGCGTGGTGTTCTCCCGCCGGCTGGACGGGAAATAGGCCCGCATCCGACGAAAGACACAGGCCGTGAAGGGAGCGTCTTGATCCGGCTCAACATCCTGCCGGCCGCGCTGGAATATGGTATGTCAAGAACAAGCGCGCGAAGACGCGTCCAACAGGTATCCGCCAGGGAGACGCCAAGGCCCATGTCCACTCTGCTCGTCACTCATCCCGCGGGCCTGAAGCACGCGACGCCCCCCGGCCATCCGGAGCGGGCCGACCGGCTGCGCGTCCTCGACCGCATCTTCGAGCAGGAGAAATTCTCCCATCTGGTGCGCGACCTCGCCCCCCTCGGCGCGCGTGACGACATCATCCGCGTGCACCCGGGCGACTTCGTCGACGCCATGGGCGAGGCGACGCCGCAAGACGGGCTGGTGCGCATCGATTCGGACACCGTGCTCTCCCCCGGCAGCTGGGAAGCCGCCCTGCGGGCGGTGGGCGGGGCCTGCTTCGCGGTGGACGAGGTGGTGGAAGGCAAGGTTTCCAACGCCTTCGTCGCCATGCGCCCGCCGGGGCACCATTGCGAGACGCGCAAGCCCATGGGCTTCTGCCTGCTCAACCAGGTGGCCATCGCCGCCCGCCACGCCCAGGCGAAGCACGGGCTCGGCCGCGTCGCCATCGTGGATTTCGACGTGCACCACGGCAACGGCACCCAGGAGATCTTCTGGGCCGACGACAGCGTGCTCTACTGCTCCACCCACGAGATGCCGCTCTATCCCGGCACCGGGGCGGTGAGCGAGACGGGCGTGGTCAACACCATCGTCAACGCACCGCTGCGCTCGGGCGACGACGGGACGGTGTTCAAGGAGGCGATGGAGACGCGCATCCTGCCGCGCATCACCTCCTTCGCGCCGGAACTCATCCTGATCTCCGCCGGCTTCGACGCCCACGTGCGCGACCCTCTGGCCTCCCTGCGCCTCGTGGACACGGACTTCGCGTGGATCACCCGGCGGCTGATGGAGATCGCCGACGCCAAGTGCCAGGGCCGCGTGGTCTCGGTGCTGGAGGGCGGCTACGACCTGGAAGGCCTCGCCTCCTCCGCCTCCGCCCACGTCTCCGCCCTCATGCACGGCTGAGCGGCGTCCCTCAGCGATGCTCGCCGGCGGGCAGGTAGGGCCGCAGCGCATGGGCGAGCTTGGCGGCCGTCAGCGTCTGCAGCCACACCTTGCCGGGTCCGGTCAGGTGGGCGAGAAACAGGCCGTCGCCGCCGAACAGCATGTTCCTCACCCCCGGCACGGTGGTGATCTCGAAGCCGACGCTCTCCTCGAACATGCCCACGTGGCCCGGATGGACCAGAAGGTCCTGCCCGGCCTGGAGCGTGTAGCTCACGATCTCCCCGCCCAGCTCGATGAAGGCCGTGCCCTCGCCGGTGAGGCGCTGGAGCACGAAGCCGTCGCCGCCGAACACCCCCGCCCCCAGCGACTGCTGCACCCCGACGCCGACGGACAAGCTCGGCGCGCCGGCGAGGAAGCCGTGGCGGTGGACCAGGAAGCCCTGGCCCGGCGCCACATGCGTCTCGATGATGTTGCCCGGCACGGTGGCGGCGAAGGCCACGAGGGCCTCCCCACCTTGCGCCGTGAACTCGGTCATGAACAATCCGCCGCCGGAGATGGCGCGGCCGAGGACGCCGAAGAAGCCGGAGGCGCCGCCCGCCCCCGTGGTGGTGCGCATGGCGACGTTGGAGGTCATCCAGCTGAGACGGTCGGTCTCGGCCAGGATCGTCTCCCCGGCCTCCAGCGTTACGGTGAGCACGGGAAGCGTGGTGCCGGAAATCTCGCTGCGCATGCGATCCTCGGGTCTGCCCGGCAGCGCGCCGGGACGGTGGCGGTTCGGACAGGCTAAAGGCGGCATCAGCGAATGGGAATCGGCGACACCGGCGAAGCCCCGGCCATGAGAGGGAAAAAATCGTGAGACGGCTCGCCTTTCGTGCATTTTTTCTTGCGTTTCTGCCGGCCCTCGCCGGTGCTCCCGCCGCCGCCCAGCAGGCGGTCACCCTGCCCTATTTCAACGCGCCGGCGGACGGCGAGCCGATCCGCCGGCCGCCCACTCTGGGCCTTGCCGTGGGCGGCGAGGTGCACCGGGCGGTGATGGATACGGGCTCCACCGGCGTGGTCATCTCCGCCACCTCCATCGCCGACTTCGACACCCTGCCCGTGCTGGGGCCGGGGAAGCTCACCTATTCCTCCTCCGGCCGCATCATGCGCGGCGTGTATGTGGAGGCGCCGGTGACGGTGGTGGGCGCGGACGGCACACGCTTCACCACCCGGCCCATCCGCATTCTCGCGGTGACGCGCATCGACTGCCTGCGGGCCGCCCGCTCCTGCACCCCGGTGAAGGCGCCGCGGCGGGTGGCCATGCTCGGCATCGGCTTTGCGCGGACCCGTGACGAGGCACCGGGCACGGGCCCGCGGGGCAACCCCTTCCTCAATGCCCCGGGCATGGGCACGCCGGACCGGCTCGGGGCCCTGGGGCGCGGCTATGTGGCGGGGCGGCGATCGGTGACGGTGGGGCTCGCGGCGGCCGACAAGGCCGGCTTCCGCCTGGTCAAGCTCAAGGCCGACCCGCCCACGGGCGACTGGGCGGCGACGCCCGTCTGCCTCGCCCTGGACGGCCGCGCGCCAGCCGCCTGTGGATCGCTTTTGATGGATACCGGCGTCACCACCATGTTCCTCACCCTGCCGGACGCGCAGACGGCGGGGCTCGCGACCCTCGACCCGCGCGGCGCCACGGTGCTGGCGGACGGCGTCGCCCTCGCCGTCTCGCCGGGCGAGGGGCAAGGCGCGCCGGCCTATGGCTTCACGGTGGGCGATCGCGCCGACCCGGTGGTGCCGGAGCGGGTGATCCTGGTGGGGGCGGGCAGAATGGGCAGGAACCCGCGCGCCCCGTTCGTGAACACCACGGTGCGGGCCCTCAATGCCTTCGACTATCTGTTCGATGCGGACGCCGGGGAGGTGGGCTTCCGCCCCCGCTCCCCGGCCCCGTGAAGAGCGGCGCTTGCGCGCCGTTCAACCCCCATGTGAGAGAGCGGCGCTTGCGCGCCGCTCAGGCCCAAGTGAGAGCAGCGGCGCTTGCGCCGCTCAGGCCGGCTTGAAGCTCTGGCCGGCGAACGGCAGGCGATGCACCGGCCGGCCGGTGGCGGCGAAGATGGCGTTGGCCACCGCCGGCGCCAGCGGCGGCACGCCCGGCTCGCCGATGCCCGTGGGCGCGGCGTCCGAGGCGACCATGTGCACCTCCACCTTCGGCATCTCCGACATGCGCAGCGGGGCGTAGGTGTCGAAGTTCGCCTGCTCCACCGTCCCCTTGTCGAGGGTAATGGCGTCGTGCAGTGCCGCGCCCAGGCCGAAGCCGACGCCGCCCTCCACCTGCGCCCGCACCACGTCCGGATTGACGATCCGGCCGCAATCCACCGCCGCCACCACGCGCTGCACCTTGATGCCGCCGTCGGCGAGGGAGAGCTCCACCACCTCCGCCACATAGGTGTTGAAGGAGCGGTGGGCGGCGATGCCCCGCGTCACGCCCGCCGGCAGCGGCGTGCCCCAGCCCGCCTTGTCGGCGGCGAGGCGGATGACACCCTTCAGCCGGTCGTCCTTGGCGTGGGCCAGGCGGAACGCCACCGGGTCCTGCCCGGCGGCGCGGGCGAGCTGGTCCATCATCACCTCCACCGCATAGGCGGTGTGGGTGTGGCCCACCGAGCGCCACCACAGGACCGGTACGCCGGTCTTCATGGAGGTGAGCTCCACCTTCAGGTTGGGGATGTCGTAGCCGCCGTGGGTGCCCTCGACGGAGGTCTCGTCGATGCCGTTCTTCACCATGACCGATTCGAAGAAGGTCCCGGCGAGGATGGACTGCCCCACCACATGGTGATGCCACGCCACCGGCTTGCCCGAGGCATCCACCGCCGCGCGCACCTTGTGCAGGTAGAGCGGGCGATAATAGCCCGCCTTCATGTCGTCCTCGCGGGTCCAGACCAGCTTCACCGGCACGCCCTTCCCGTGGGCCTTGGCGATGGCCACCGCCTCCACCACGAAGTCGGAGCTGGCCAGCGCCCGGCGGCCGAAGCTGCCGCCGGCCCACAGGGTGTTGATCACCACCTTCTCCGGCGGAACGCCGGCGGCGTGGGCCGCGTTCGGCACGTCGGCGGAGGGGAACTGGGAGCCGGTCCAGATGGTGACCGCCCCGTCCTTCAGCTGCGCCGCCGCGTTCATGGGCTCCATGGACGCGTGGGCGAGGTAGGGGAACTCGAACTCCGCCTCCACCAGCTTCACGCCCGGCGTGGCCAGGGCCTTGTCCACGTCGCCCTCGGCCTCGGCGACGGTGCCGGCCTTGGCCAGGGCGGCGCGATACGCGGCCACCAGGTCGGCGGTGCTGCGCGTCTCGGCGCCGCTCTCGTCCCATTCCACCTTCAGGGCGTCGCGGCCCTTGATGGCGGCGTGGGTGGTGGTGGCGAGCACGGCGACGCCCTGCGGCACCATCACCACGTCCGAAACGCCCTTCACCGCCTTGGCGGCGCCGGCATCGAAGCGCGTCGGCTTGGCGCCGAAGCGGGGCGGATGCGCCACCACCGCCACCAGCATGCCCGGCAGCTTGAGGTCCTGGGTGTAGATGCGGGCACCGGTGGTCTTGGCCAGATTATCGACCCGGTGCACGCCTTCCTTGCCGATGAGGGTGAAGGCGGACGGCGCCTTCAGCGCCGGCTCGGCCGGCACGGCCTCCCTGGCGGCCGCTTCCGCCAGCGCGCCGAAGCCGGCGCTGCGGTTGCCGGCGCTCACCACGCCGTTGGCAACCTTCACCGTGGAGGGATCGACCCCCCACTGCCGCGCGGCGGCGGCCACCAGCATGGCGCGGGCGGCGGCGCCGGCCTTGCGGTAGACGTCGTAGCTGGCGGCGATGGAGGTGGAGCCGCCGGTGCCCTGGGCGCCGCCGAACGCGGCGTTGCCGTAGCGCTTGGCGTCGGCGGGAGCGAACTCGGTGGTGACCTTCGACCAGTCGGCATCCATCTCGTCGGCGGCGAGGGTGGCAAGGCCGGTGGCGGTGCCCTGCCCCTTGTCGAGATGCTTGATGATGACGGTGACGGTTCCATCCGGGGCAATCCGGACGAACGGATTGAAGGCTGTGCCGCCGGCCTCGGCGGCCTCGGCCGGGGCGCCGAAGCCCAGCATCAGGCCGACGCCCACCCCGCCCATGGCGGCAAGGACGAAGCGGCGGGAGAGGGGCGCCTCGGCGGCGGAGCGCAGCGTGGCCGCCACGGCGGCGAAGGCGCCGTCTTCCAGGTTCTGGAGCAGGTGCATGGCGTCAGGCCTCCAGCCGGCGGGCCGCGTCGTGGATGGCGGCGCGGATGCGGTGATAGGTGGCGCAGCGGCAGACATTGCCGTCCATGGCATTGTCGATGTCGGCGTCGGTGGGTTTCTTGTTCTCGGCGAGCAGCGCCACGGCGGACATGATCTGGCCGGACTGGCAATAGCCACACTGGACCACGTCGAGGCTGGTCCAGGCGGCCTTCACCGCCTCCGCCTCGCGGCCGGAAACGGCCTCGATGGTGACCACCTTGGCATCGCCCACGTCGCCCAATGCCGTCTGGCAGGAGCGCACGGGCGTGCCGTCGAGATGCACGGTGCAGGCGCCGCACAGGGCCTGCCCGCAGCCGAACTTGGTGCCGACGAGATCGAGCTCGTCGCGCAGGACCCAGAGGAGGGGCGTATCGGGATCGGCGTCAATGGTGCGCGCCTGTCCGTTCACAGTAAGTGTGACGGCCATGGAAACCTCATGTGTGAGAAGCACAGTGAAGCCTGTGCGATCGTTGAGGAGCGTGGGGTGCGATCCGACGCACCCCCAAAGGACATGGCGCCGCCCCCGACGCGGATGTCCTGCACGCGCAGGTTATCGCCCAGGCTCGAATGTTTCCAGACAGGGGCCGGTCACGATACGGGGAGCAGGCCGCCGGCCGCCCGGTCTCAGGCCCCGGCCGGCCAGCCGGCGATGATCGCAAGCTGCTCCTGCGGACGTTCCACGGTGATCTCGCGGCGGCCCAGGAACACCGCGCCCGCCTCGCCATCGAGGGAAAGCCAGTCGCCTTCGGCCACGTCGGCCGCGCCAAGGCGGGCGCGGCGGGTGGCGAGGTCGATGGCGAGCGCCCCGCAGCCCACCACGCAGGCGCGGCCGAGCTGGCGGGCGACCACGGCCGCATGGGCGGTCCGCCCGCCGACGGTGGTGAGCACGCCGGCGGCGAGCGCGAGGCCGGCGATGTCGTCCGTCGCCACGTCCGGCCGCACCAGGATCACCGGATCGCCCGCGCCGGCGAGCCGCCGCGCCGCGTCGGCATCGAAGGCGATGCGGCCGCTGACCGTTCCCGACGAGGCCGGAACCCCCCGCGCCACCGCCTCCGCCGTGCCGGTGAAGCGCGAGGTCCCCACCGCGTCGAGGTCCACGCCCTCCAGCAGGGCCCGGCCCTCCGCCGGCGTGCGTACGCCTTCGGCGACGAGGTCCACCGCGATTTTCAGCGCCGCGCGCGGGGTGCGCTTGGCGGCGCGGGTCTGGAGGAAGAACAGGCGCCCCTCCTCGATGGTGAATTCCACATCCTGCACGTCGCGATAGGCGGCCTCCAGCGCGGCGACGCCCTCGGCCAGCTCCCGCGCCACCTGCGGCAGCGCCGCGTCGAGGCGGGCGAGCCCCACCGGCTGGCGGCGGCCCGACACCACGTCCTCGCCCTGGGCCTCGAACAGCATGTCGGCGTAAATCCCCGGCGCGCCGGTGGCGGGATCGCGCGAGAAGGCGACGCCCGATCCGGAGCGCACGCCCGCATTGCCGAACACCATGGCCTGCACCGTCACCGCCGTCCCGCTCAGCCCCTCCAGATGGTTGAGGCGCCGGTATTCCCGCGCCTTCGGCGCATCCCAGGAGCGGAACACCGCGTCCACCGCGTCCTTGAGCTGCGTCATCGGATCGGTGGGGACCGTGCAGTCGAAGCGGTCGGCGGCGAGCGCCAGGTAGAGATCGGCGAGCCGGTCGAGGGCGTCCGGGTCGAGCTCGCGGTCGGACGCCGCCGTCTCGGCGGCGAGCAGGGTGCGCAGGACCTCCTCGAACGGCCCGCGCGGCAGCCCCGCCACCACCTCGCAATGGCCCTCGATGAAGCGCCGCCGGCAATCGAAGGCGAGCCGGGGATTGCCGGTGAGGCGCATCAGGCCGCGCACCGTATCCGGGTTCATGCCCACGTCGAGCACGGTCTCCAGCATCCCGGGCATGGACTTCTCCGCGCCCGAACGCACCGAGACCAGGAGCGGCCGGCGGCGGTCGCCGAAGCCGCGCCCGGTGACGCGCTCCAGATAGGCGACGCCGTCGGCGAGAAGGCGATCCACCCCCTTCCGCGACCGCTCCCCGGCGCACAGGGCGGTGGACAGCACGAAGGCCGGCGGCACGTTGAGGCCGAGGGCGTGCATCCGCCACAGCTGCGCCGCCTTGGAGCCGAAGTCGGCCGCCGCCAGGGCGGCGGTGTCGCCCCCGGGCCGATGAAGGCCATGAGCGGCGGCGCCGCGTGCCGCGGGCCAGAATGGGACGGGCTGCGGGTCAAGACACGACCTCCTCGAGCACATGGGTCCGCAGCGCCAGGGCCGCCCTGGCGAGATGGTCGGTTCCGGTTTCGAGGGCGCGGGCGACCTCGATCGTCGCCAGCAGCGTCTGCGCCGGCGCCGCTGTGCCCAGCGCCGCCGCCAGCACCCTGCGCTGGGCGCTGTCGGCGCGCCGCTCGCCCTCCATCACGGCGTCGATGGCCTCCAGCGCGGCGGTGATGTCCTCGCGCTGGCCCGCCGGCCCCTCGCAGGCCGCCGCCACCGCCCGCACCAGGTCGCCGCAGCAGGCGATGGCCACGGCGGCGAGGTCCGCCAGCGGCTCCAGCGCTCCGCCATCCCGCGGCATGCGGGCGGCGCTCAAAAGGAACGCCGCCTCCTCGAAGGCGTCGTTGGCCTCCTCCACCCATTCGCTCACCGGCAGGAAGCCCTTGCCGCGCCCGAACGGCCCGCTGGCGAGATCGCGGGCCGCCAGCACCTGTCGGTCGGCCTTCTCCTCCAGCCGCTTCGCCCGATCGCGGAAGTCGGCGCGGACGGCCTCGGCGCTGTCCGGCGCGATCAAGGCGGCGGCCACGTCGGAGGCCAGCATGCGGGCGATGCCGAGCTGGTGCAAAGCCAGGGACAGCAGCTCCTGCTCGGCCGAGCCGAAGGAGCCGGCGAGCTCGGCCCGCACCTCGTCGCGGATGAGCCGCACCGAGCGGCGGGCGGCGAGCCCCGCGCTGGTCAGCCGCAGCACCTCGCCGAGCAGCCGCGCCACCGCCGCGGCGCCGAGGATGCGGTCGAGCCGGGCGCCGTAGGGCACGCGTCCCTCGGCGGAGTGCCGGACGGCGTCGAACACAAGCTCCGCGCCGCCCAGCTCCAGGAAGCCCCGGTGGCCGTGGCTCGATCGCGCGGCATCGCGCAGGAGGCGGATGGCGGTCGCCTTGTCCACGAAGGTCTGGAGCGCCTTGCGGGCCTTGTTCCAGTCGATGAGGAAGACGAGATGGGCGCCCACCGCCTCCAGAAACGCATCGAGGCCGGCATCCGCCTCCGCCGTGTAGCGGCCGGTCACCAGGTAGAAGCGCCCGGCATCGCCCAGCCCCTCGGCGCTGCGCTCGGCCAGCGGCGTCCATTCGGCGGCGAAGTCCTGGAACAGGGAGATGAAGAACCTGGCGCGGGAGCGGTGCACGTCGGTGTAGGTGACGGTGACCGCCCGCCCCTCCACCGCGACGATGATGACGTGGGCGTCGGTGGTGCCGATGTCGTTCTGGAGGATCAGCCGCCCGCCGCTGCGGCTCGCCGTGGTGTCGAGGCCGGGATGGCCGAAGGCGAGGCCGCGCGTGCGCGCCAGCCCGCGCATGAACGCCTCGATGCGCGGGCGGTCCTCGCGGGCCACGCCGAGGGCATGGGCGCCGGCGATGGTCTCCACCGCGATGCTGGCGGCGAGCTGGTTCAGCCCCTTGTGCAGGTCCATCACCAGGAGGTGGGCGCTGTCCTCCCCGCCGCGCCGGGCGGAGGTGATACGGGCGAGGGCGGCCGCGTCCAGCACGTCGCCGGCGATGGCGGCCAGCACGGCGCGCAGCCCCGACAGGCGGGCGGCGAAGGCGGGCGCGGCGTCGGCGCGGGCCGCATCGAGCGGCGCCGCCATCAGCGCGATGTCGTCGAGGATGCCGCCCACCAGCCGCCCGGCACCGGGAATGGCGGTGCTGCCGCCCGAAAGGGCATGCGCGCCAGCGACTGCCGCATCCAGGGCATCGTCGGCGGCGCCGGCGGCCCGGGCCTCGGCGTCGAGGACCGGGAGCGGGCGCCGCGGCGCCCTGGCGCGGGCGACGGCCTCCTGCAGGGCGGTCATGCGCAGCTTGGCCCGATCGTTGGCCTGGAGTGCCGTCTCGATGAGCCCCGGAAGCAGCAGCCCGCCTTCCCCGAGCTCCTCGACGATCTGCGTCTTCTTCATCCCGTGCATCCCCGTGATCGCGATGGAAGCCCTTGGCCGCCGGACGACCCGGCGCCCTGCCCTCTCCCGATCCAATGGCTGGAACGCATCCGCCAAGCCCGTGCCAGTCCGGCTCGGCTCTAGGCCGGAATTCTGACAGCCAGACGACAGCCCCCGCCTCGCCGCCTCCGCGCGCCGCGGCGAGGCGGAGGTGGAAATGGCCCGATTCTTGATTATATCTTCGCGGGATGGCCATGAAGATGCACCTGCTCACCCGCGAACTGATCGAATCCGGCGGCATCGACGCCATTGTGGCGCGCGATGCGCCAAGCCTGCCCGTGCTCACCGAAGCGGAGCGCGCCGCATCCCTGCGTGCCACGCTGGATGCCCGCCCGGCCGGCGATGCCTGGCTCTTCGCCTACGGATCGCTCATCTGGAACCCCACCATCCGCTCGGTGGAACACCGCACGGCGCGGATCGAGGGCTGGCACCGGGCCTTCTGCCTGTCCACGCCGCTGGGGCGGGGCACGGTGGAAAATCCCGGCCTCACCCTCGCCCTGGACGAGGGCGGCTTCTGCGACGGCGTCGCCCTGCGCCTCGCCGAGGACGCGCTGGAGGGCGAGCTGACCCTGCTCTGGCGGCGGGAGATGCTCTCCGGCGCCTACGTGCCGCGCTGGGTGGACCTGCTCGATGCCGAAGGCACCCGATTCGGCGGCGCCATCGCCTTCACCATCAACCGGGACAGCCGCCAGTATGCCGGCGGGCTCCCCGGCGAGGAGACCGTGCGCCGGCTGGCCACTGCCTGTGGCGCCATCGGCTCGGCGGCGGACTATCTGTTCGCCACCTGCGAGGGGCTGCGGGACCACGGCATCCCGGATCCCGTGCTGGAAGACCTCGCCGCCCGCGTCGCCGCCGCCCGCGACACGGACGCCTGACGGCGCGCCCTCAGGCCGCCGCCGGGGCGGCGGAGGCGCCCGCCGTGGCATCCTCGATCACCATGCGCGCGCCCTTCTCCGCGATCATGGCGGTGGGGGTGTTGGTATTGCCCGAGGTGATGGTGGGCATGATCGAGGCGTCGATGACCCTGAGCGAGCCGATGCCGATCACCCGCAGGCGCTCGTCCACCACCGCGCCGGGATCGTCCGGCCGCCCCATCTTCGCGGTGCCGACCGGGTGAAAGATGGTGGTGCCGATATCGCCCGCCGCCTTGGCGAGGGCCGCATCGTCGTCGCCCACCGCCGGGCCGGGCAGATATTCCTCGGGCCGGTAGGGGGCGAGCGCGGACTGGCGCATCAGCCGGCGCGTCACGCGGATGGCGTCCGCCGCCACCTGCCGGTCCTCGTCGGTGGACAGGTAATTGGGTGCGATCTGCGGCGCCGCGTCGAGGGCGCGGGTGGTGATGCGCACGAGGCCCCGCGAGGTGGGCCGAAGGTTGCAGGCGGCCACCGTGATGGCGGGGAAGCGGTGCAGCGGCTCGCCGAACTTGTCGAGGGACAAAGGCTGCACGTGGAACTCGATGTTCGCCCGTTCCTGCCGCGGGTCCGAGCGGGTGAAGATGCCGAGCTGGGACGGCGCCATGGTGAGCGGCCCGCGCCGGCGCAGCGCGTAGTCCACCCCCATCAGCGCCCGGCGCGGCAGGGAGTAGTAGGTCTCGTTGAGGGTGCGGATGCCGAAGACCTTGTAGATGGCCCGCTGCTGGAGATGGTCCTGCAGGTTGCGCCCCACTCCCGGCCGGTCCAGCACCATGTCGACGCCGAGCGGGGCCAGCCAGTCGGCGGGGCCGATGCCGGAGCGGTGCAGCACCTGCGGCGAGCCGATGGCGCCGGCGGACAGGATCACCTCGCCGGCGCAGCGCGCCTCGATGGCGCGGCCGTTCTGCACGTAGCGCACCCCCACCGCCCGGCCGTTCTCCACCACGAGACGGTCCACCAGCACCTGCGTCTCCAGCCGCAGGTTGGGCCGTGACAGAGCCGGCTTGAGGAAGCCGCGCGCCGACGACCAGCGCCGGCCGTTCTTCTGGTTCACGTGGAAATAGCCGGCGCCCTCGTTGTCGCCGGTGTTGAAGTCCGTCACCTGGCGGATGCCCATCTCCCCCGCCGCCGCGGCCACCGCATCCAGCACGTCCCAGGAGATGCGCGGCGCCTCGATGCGCCAGCCGCCACCGGCGCCGTGCACGTCGCTTTCGCCGAGGAAATGGTCCTCCAGCCGCTTGAAGGCCGGCAGCACGTCGTCCCAGCCCCAGCCGGAAAGGCCGAGCTGGCGCCAGTGGTCGTAGTCCGCCGCCTGCCCCCGCATGGAGATCATGGCGTTGATGGCCGAGCAGCCGCCGATCACCTTGCCGCGCGGATAGGCGAGCGCGCGGCCGTTGAGGCCCTTCTCCGCATCGGTCCTGAACATCCAGTCGGCGCGCGGATTGCCGATGGCGAACAGGTAGCCCACCGGGATGTGGAACCAGATCCAGTTGTCCTTGCCGCCCGCCTCCAGAATCAGCACCCGCTTGCGCGGATCGGCGGAGAGCCGGTTCGCCATGATGCAGCCGGCCGTGCCGGCGCCGACGACGATATAGTCGTAATCCCCGTCCAACCGTTCCATCGCGGCGCTCCTCCCTTATTGCTTGATCTCTCATCCCAGCTTGGAAATTTGCACTCAATGCCGATAAGGTCGGTTCCATTCTGCAAATTTGCAGGCGTTTGGCCATGGATTGGGACGCCCCATGGATTGGGATGATCTGCGCATCTTCCTTCAGCTCGCCCGCGCGGGGCGGATGGCGGGGCGGGGCGCGCCCTGGGCATCGACGACACCACCGTGGGCCGGCGCGTGGCGCGGCTGGAGAAGGAGGTGGGCGCGGCCCTCGTCGCCCGCGCCGGCCGGCGCACGGTGATCACCGAGCAGGGCCAGAAGCTGGCGCAGGCGGCGGAGGAGATCGAATCCATCGTCCTGCGCAAGATCGTCGGCCTCGGCGAGGACGAGATGCAGGTGGCCGGGCGGGTGCGCATCGGCGCGCCGGAGGGGCTGGGGGTCGGCTACCTCGCCCGGCGCCTCGCCGAGCTCTCGGTCATCAACCCGAAGCTGGAGACCGAGCTGGTCGCCCTGCCCCGCACCTATTCGCTGGCGAGCCGGGAGGTGGACATCGCCATCACCCTCGACCGGCCGGGACCGGGGCAGGTGAGCGTGAAGAAGCTCACCGACTACACCCTCGGCCTCTACGGCACGCCGGCCTATTTCGCCCGGCGCGGCCGGCCGGCGGCGCTGGCGGAGCTGAAGGACCACGCGCTGGCCGGGTACATTCCGGACCTCCTGTTCACCAACGCCCTGAACTTCTCGGCCGCCGATACCGGCATCGAGGTGTCCCCGGTCATCCGCTCCACCAGCGTGATCGCGCAGGTGAACGCGGTGCTGTGCGGCGCCGCCATCGGCGTCCTGCCCGGCTTCCTCGCCGCCGGCCACGCGGAGCTGGTGCCGCTGATGCCGGAGGCCTTCCGCCTCACCCGCAGCTACTGGGTGTCGGTGCACGACGACCTGCGGCGCCTCAACCGCATCCGCGCGGTGCTGGACGCCGTCACCGCGACCGTGCGCGCCGACCGGGCCATCTTCATCCGGCGCTGATGCTCACTGCCCCCGATAGGTGGCGTAGGCGAAGGGGGTCACCGTGAGCGGCACATGGTAGTCGCCCGTGGGCTCGTCGATGCAGAACACGACGGGCACCACGTCGAGGAAGGCGAAGTCGCCCGCCACCGCGCCGGTCCGGCGGAAATAGTCGCCCACGTGGAAGCGCAGCTCGTAGCGGCCGATGCGCAGCGGCGCGCCGGAGAGCAGGGGCTCGCCGGTCTGGCCGTGGGCGTCGGTCACCGCCTCCACCAGCGGGTCCGATGTCCCGCACGGCAGCGCGCCGGTCACCTCGTGCAGCGCCACGCGCATGCCCTGCGCCGGACGGCCGCGGCTGGTGTCGAGCACATGGGTGGTGAGGCGGCCGGCAAGGTCGGCGAGGCCGTGGCCGGCAAGGCGCGCGGCGAGGCGGTGGCGGGTGATCTGCGCGATCTCCCGCAGCGCCGCCGCCATCTCCTCGGCGCGGCTGGCGGCGAGCCGCCGCTCGAACACCTGGAGCATGGCTGTGCGGCCATAGTGGCGGGCGCACAGGATGAAGGGGAAGCCGAAGCGGGCGCGGTAGGCGGCGTTCAGCGCGTCCCAGCGTGCGGTCTCCGCCTCCGGCAGCCGGTCGAGGGAGAGAGCCGCCTGCTCGCGGGTGGACTCCGCCGTCATGGTGCCGCCCCGCGCCGCCGGTCCCGCAAGGTCCGGATGGCCGGCGAGCAGCGCCACCAGATCCGCCTCCGGCAGCGCGGCAACCAGTTCCACCATCGCGCGGTGGAGCGCATCGGCGCTGGCGAACGGCCGCAGGCGCGCCGCGCCCTCGGCCACGAAGGGGGCATGCTCGAACACCGTGCCGAGATGGGCGACGAAGGTCGCCACGTCGCAGGCGTTGAGCTCGGCCAGCGTCATCACCGGCTCGGGAATGGCGGGTTCGGGCGCGGGGACAGCCACGGTCATCACGCCACCTCCGCCAGGGCCCGCACCCGCTCGGTGGCGGACGGCAGGAAGGACGGGTCGAACACCTGCGCGAGCGCGGGCGGGCGGGCGAGCCCCTTGGCCGCCGAGATCAGCGCCACCGCCTCGGCGAGGCGGGCGGGGTCCACGTCGCCGAGGCCGCGCGTGGCGGCTTCGGGGTGGGCCATCTCCAGCGCCAGCGTGCCCTTGAGCCGGGCATGGTTGGCGGCGCGATCCATGGCCGGGTTGCGCCGCACCACGGCGTCGGTGGCCGCCTCCAGATCGGCCACCACATCGGCCAGGCCGCGATTGACGGCGCGCACGAGCCCGCGCACCGCCTCGGGGTGATCCCGCCGCAGCGCCCGCGACACCATCACCGCCGCCCCGTAGAGGGAGGGCACGTGGTGCTGCCATTCGAAATGCCGCAGCGTCGCCCTGGGGTCGATCCCCGCCTCCAACGCCTGGGCGTTGATGGTGTTGACGAAGCCGAACAGGCCGTCCCACTTCCCCGCCAGCATGAGCGGCACGATGTCCTTGTGGGGCAGATCGCTCACCTCCACCGTGATGCCCGAGGCGTCAAGCCCGGTGGCGCGGCAGAATTCGGGAAACATGCGCCAGGCCGCATCGTTCGGATGCGAGACCAGCCGGCGGCCCGCGAGGTCCGCGGGCGTGCGCACCGGCCCCGCCGCCGGCACGGCGATGGTGTAGGGCGAACGGTTGTGCATGGCGAACACCGCCACGGGCGCCGTGTCGGGCCGCGCGGCGGCGTGCTCCACCAGGGCGTTCATGTCGCCATAGCCGGCATCGAACGCGCCGCTGGCGATGCGCGGCACCGCATTGGCGAGGGTGTCGCCCTCGGTGAAGACCACATCGAGGCCCTCGTCGCGGAAGTATCCGCGATCATCGGCGAGGAAGAACCAGGCCTGGGGACCGGAATAAAAGGTATTGAGGATGAAGTTCAGGCGCACGGGCGCAGCCATGGGGAGCCTCCCTGGAAATCCGGATGAGCGGCACGGGTGGTGGCGGGTCAGTCTTCCTTCAGCGCCACGCGGCGGGTCTGCTTGACGCTCGGCAGCAGCATCAAGGCGAGCATGAGCACCGAGACCGCCAGCAGGCCGGCGCTGATGGGTCGCTCCACGAAGGTCACGGCATCGCCGCCCGAGAGCAGCATGGCGCGCTTGAAATTCTCTTCCATCATCGGGCCGAGGATGAAGCCGAGCACCAGCGGCGTCGCCTCGAAGCCGAGCTTGGCCATCACGTAGCCCAGCGCACCCATGATCACCGCGAGATAAACGTCGAACGAGGCATTGGCGATGGAATAGACGCCGATGGCGCTGAAGAAGAGGATGGCCGGGAACATGAGCCGGTAGGGCACCTGCAGCAGCTTCACCCATAGGCCCACCAGCGGCAGGTTGAGCACCAGCAGCATGAGGTTGCCGATCCACATGGAGGCGATCATCCCCCAGAACAGCGGGGCGTGCTCCACCATCACCTGCGGGCCGGGAATGATGCCCTGGATGGTCATGGCGCCCGCCATCACCGCCATGATGGCGTTGGAGGGAACCCCCAGCGTCAGCAGCGGGATGAAGGAGGTCTGCGCCCCGGCATTGTTGGCCGCCTCGGGCGCGGCGACGCCGGCGATGGCGCCCTTGCCGAAGCGCTCCGGCGTCTTCGACAGCTTCTTCTCCAGCGCATAGGCGCCGAAGGAGGCGAGCAGCGCGCCGCCGCCGGGCAGAACCCCCAGCACCGAGCCGAGGAAGGTGCCGCGCACGATGGGCAGCGCGCTCTCCTTCAGCTCCTCCCGCGTCGGGAACAGGTCCTTCAGCGGGATGGCGCCGATGCGGGTGAGGTCGCGCTCCAGGTTCAGGATGATCTCGGTGATGCCGAACAGGCCCACCGCGATGGCGACGAAGCTCATGCCGTCGGCCATGGCGTCGATGCCGAAGGTGAGGCGCGGCATGGGCGAGTTGGCATCCGTCCCGGCGAGGCCGAGGAAGATGCCGAACAGGATCATCACCACCGCCTTGTGCAGGGCGCCCGACGCCAGGACCATGGAGCAGACGAGGCCGAGCACCATGAGCGAGAAGTATTCCACCGGCCCGAACTTCAGCGCCAGCGACGCCATGGCCGGCCCGAACTGGGCGATGAGCAGGGTGGACACCGTGCCGGCGAAGAAGGAGCCGATGGCCGCGATGGCCAGCGCCGCCCCCGCCCGCCCCCGCCGCGCCATGGCGTAGCCGTCCAGGGTGGTGGCCACCGAATTGGCCTCCCCCGGCAGGTTGACGAGGATCGCCGTGGTGGAGCCGCCATATTGGGCGCCGTAATAGATGCCGGCGAGCATGATGAGCGAGGTGGTGGGGGCAAGATGAAAGGTCAGCGGCAGCAGCATCGCCATGGTGGCCACCGCGCCGATGCCCGGCAGCACCCCGATCAGCGTCCCCAGCAGCACGCCGAGGAAGCAGAACAGCAGGTTCTCGAACCCGGCGGCGACGCTCAATCCGAGCGAGATATTCTGCAACAGGTCCATGGGCGGCTCCCGGACGGGATGGATCGGGCTTCGGGTACTGGGTCCGCGTCTTTCAAGGTTCGCGTCCTTGCGGTCCGCGTCTTGGGTGAGTCCGTGTCCCGGGTCTCCCCTCTCCCGCAAGGGGAGAGGGCGCGCGGCGGCATGGGAGGCGAAAGCCTTCCCCCCGCTCCTCACCTCGGCCAGATGGGGATGGCGAGGCCAAGGCCCTTCACGAAGGCGACCGCGCCGAGCACGGCGAGCACCGCGCACAGGTAGGGCGTCTCGCGATGCCGCGTGATCGGGCTGGCAAAGCTCGCCACGTAGGTGGACGCCACCACCGCCAGCACGATGCCGTAGCGATCCACCAGCAGCCCGAACACGCAGACCGCCGCCGAGATCACCACGAGCGGGCGCCAGTGCACACGCTCTTCCACCGGCGCCTCGTCCCAGAAGCCGGCGAGCGTCATGCCGGCGCCGGCGAGGACGATGATCCAGGCGACGGCGCGCGGCACGTAGCCGGGGCCCATCTCCGCCAGGGTGCCGATGTCCAGGTCCCCGACCGCCAGGAGGCAGAAGCCGCCGAGGGCGAGGACGAACAGGCCGGAGAGGAATTCCCGGCGCCGCAGGAGAGCTTCGGGGTGAGGCATGGCCGCCTCACTTTTCCTGCGCGCCGGCATCGATGATCAGCGGGCGCCAGACCTCGATCTGGTCGGCGACGAAGGCGGCGTATTCCGGCGTGGTCATGGGGCGGGTCTCCACGCCCCAGCCGAACAGCTTCTCCTTCACCGCCGGCTGCGCCACCGCCTCGGCCACCGCGTCCTTGATCTTCTTGGTGAGCTCCGGCGGCATGCCGGCGGGGCCGGAGACGCCGAGCCAGTTCTCCAGCACGATGTCTATGCCCTGCTCGCGGAAGGTGGGCACGTCGGGGGCCTGGGAGATGCGCTGCGGGGCAGCGACGCCCAGCGCGATCGCCTCGCCCGACTTGATCATGGGCACGTTCTGGGCGAGCAGGTCGTAATAGGATTTCAGCACGCCGGCCTTGAAGTCCTGGATGGCCGGGGCGCTGCCCTTGTAGGGCACGTGCACCATCTGGATGCCGGTCTTCTTCTTCACCGCCTCGCCGAGGATGTGGCTGATGGAGCCCACCCCGCTCGACCCGTAGGTGAGCTTCTCCGTCTTCGCCAGGGCGACGAGGCCGGCCATGTCCTTCACCCGAGGGACGGCTGCACCATGAGGCCGGGGGCCGAGGCGCCGATATAGGCGATGTGGGTGAAGTCCGTGTTGGGATCGTAGGGGATCTTCTTGAACTGGGTGGGGGCGATGGTGAAGGGCGCGTTGTTGGCGAGGATCAGCGTGTAGCCGTCCGGCGCCTCCTTGCGCACCAGCTCCGCCGCCACCGTGCCGCCGGCACCGGGGCGGTTGTCCACCAGGAACTGCTGGCCGAACTTCTCGGTGAGATGCTGGCCGACGAGGCGGGCGACGATGTCGCTGGTGCCGCCGGGCGGGAAGGTCACCACGATGCGCACCGGCTTGGCGGGCCAGTCGGAGGCCTGGGCGAAGGCGGCCGCCGGCACGGCGAGCACGGCGCCGAGCACGAGGGCGGCTTTCAGCAGCGAACGGCGGGGACGCATCCCCGGGGCGGACGGGAGCGGCATGGTCAAGCATCCTCTGGCAGCAGGCGCGCGGTGGGGTCCGCATCGTTTGTGGAGGAAAGGCTAGGCACTTCCTCCATTGCCGTCCATCGCAGCTTGGGCAACAATCCATTCTAGAAATTAGAATGGATGCGAGGGTCCGACGTGCGCAATCCCTTCGTCCCCGCCGCCCTGCGCTATGTGGATCAGGTGGCCCGCTCCGGCTCCATCCAGCAGGCGGCGCGCGAGCTGCGGGTGGCCGCCTCCGCCATCGACCGGCAGATCCTGCTGCTGGAGCAGGACCTGGGCGTCCAGTTGTTCGAGCGCCGGCCGCGCGGCATGCGGCTCACCGCCTCCGGCGAGGCCATCGTCGGCCTGATCCGGCGCTGGCGCATGGAGGAGCGGCGGGCGGTGGCCGAGATCCAGCGGCTCCAGGGCATCCAGCAGGGGCATGTGCGGCTGTTCGCCATGGACAGCCACGCCACCAGCGTCCTGCCGCGCCTGGTGGAGGGCGTGGCGGCGGCCCATCCCCTGATCTCGCTCGACATCGAGATCGGCAGCCCGGACGATGCGGCGCCGGCGCTCGCGGCGGGGCGGGCGGACATCGCCATCGCCTTCAACCTGCCGCCGCGGCGCGACCTGCAGGTGCTGTGGCGCGACGACCTGCCGTTCGGCTGCGTGGTGGCGCCCGGCCACCCGCTGGCCAAGGCGGCGTCGGTGAGCCTTCAGGAAATTTCCTCGCATCCGGTGGTGCTGCAGAGCCGGACGCTGGCCATCCGCCGCTTCCTCGATGCCAAATACGGCTGGCTGTTCTCGGAGCTCAAGGGGCAGATCGAGTCCAACTCGCTGCAGCTCATGAAGCAGCTCGCCTGCTCGGGGCGCTATGCCCTCATCACCTCCGAACTGGACGCGGCGCCGGAGCTGATCTCCGGCGCCCTCGCCTTCGTGCCGGTCCGCGACAAGGGTGCGGAGCCGCAGAGCATCTCCGTCGCGGTGGAGGCGAAGGGCCTCGATTCGGTGGTGCGGCTGGTGGCGAACCGGGCCGTCGACACGCTCCAGGCCTGCCTCGCGGACGTGCGCGGCGTCCGCGGGCAGGCCTGACCGCAACCCCTCAGTTCTTCGCCACCATGGGGCACTTGCCCTCCGCCATCGGCCGGAACGCCTCCTTGGCCGGGATGGTCTCCACGAGGTTGTAATAGTCCCACGGCCCCTTGGACTGGTCCGGGGTCTTCACCTGGAACAGGTACATGTTGTGGATGTGCCGGCCGTCGGCGCGCACCTCGCCCTTGCCGAACAGCGGATCGTTGGAGGGCATCTCCTTCATCTTCGCCACCACCACCTGCCCATCCGTGCTCTTGGCCGCCGCCGCCGCGCGCAGATAGTGCAGGGTGCCGGCATAGACGCCCGCCTGGTTGGCGGTGGGCCGGCGCCCGTTCGTCTGCGCCGCGAAGCGGTCGGCGAAGGCGCGGGTTCCGTCATCGGTGTTCCAGTAGAAGCCCTCGGTGAGGTAGAGGCCCTTGGCCACCGGCAGGCCCAGCGAATGCACGTCGGTCAGCTGCATCAGCAGGGCCGCGAGGCTCTGCTTGGCGGTGAGGCCGAATTCGGAGGCCGCCTTCACGGAATTGATGGTGTCGCCCACCGCGTTGGCGAGGGCCACCACCTGGGCGCCGCTGCCCTGCGCCTGGAGAATGAAGGAGGAGAAATCCGCGGCGTTGGTGGGGTGGCGCACGGCGCCGAGGATCTTGCCGTTCTCCGCTTTCACCACCGCCATGGCGTCGGCTTCCAGCGCATGGCCGAAGGCGTAGTCGGCGGTGATGAAGAACCAGGTGTCCTTCTTCTGCTTGAGCAGCGCCAGCGCGGTGCCGTGGGCCAGCGCCCAGGTGTCGTAGGTCCAGTGGACCGTGTTGGGCGAGCATTTCTCGCCGGTGAGCAGCGCCGTGCCGGGGCCGGAGGCGATAAAGGCGACCTTCGAGCCGCGCACGGCCTCCTGCACCGCCAGGGCCACCGACGAGAACGGCACGTCGAGGATGGCGTCCACGGTGCTGTCGGCGATCCACTTGCGGGCGGTGGCCGAGCCGATGTCGGGCTTGTTCTGGTGATCGAGCGAGATCACCTCCACCTCGAGGCCCGGCTGCTCCTTCTTGAAATCCTCCGCCGCGAGCTTGGCCGCCGCCACCGAGCCGATGCCGGTGGAATCGGAGGCAAAGCCCGACAGATCGGTGAGGACGCCGAGGCGGATCTTGTTGCCGGGGATCTCCGCGCGCGCCGGCACGAGCGCCGCGGCGATGAGGGCGGCGCCCGCGAGAAGCGCGAGCGAGGTCTTCCTGAGCATGGTCTTCTCCCTTGTGTGTTCTTGTTGACAGGATCGGGCCGGCGTCAGCCGCCGCGCACCTCTTCCAGCACCTTGCCGGCGACGTCCATCCGCACGCTGGCGCGTTCCACCAGGATGCGGGCCACGCGGTCGATCTCCTCGCCCACGGCGCCCGCCATCATGGCGATGTTCTGTGCGTGGAGCGCCATGTGGCCCTTCTGGATGCCGGTGGTGGCCAGCGCCTTCAGCGCCGAGAAATTCTGCGCGAGGCCCACCGCCGCGATGATGCGGGCGAGGCGCTCGGCGGTGGTGACCCCGAGGATGGCGAGGCACGCCCGCGCGGTCGGGTGCACCTTGGTCGCCCCGCCGATGAGCCCTACCGCCAGCGGCAGCTCGATGGCGGCGGACAGATCCCCGTCCTTGTTCACCTCGTAGGTGGTGAGCGAGGTGTAGCGGCCGGAGCGGGCGGCGAAGGCGTGGGCGCCGGCCTCCACCGCGCGGGTGTCGTTGCCGGTGGCGAGCACCACGGCGGAGATGCCGTTCATGATGCCCTTGTTGTGGGTGGCGGCGCGGTAGGGATCGGCGGCGGCGAACTGGTAGGCGCTGACCATGCCGTCGCGCACCTCCGCCCCGCCGATGTCCGCCGTCTTCCACACCGCATGCGCGCGGGCCAGGCGCCGGTCGGCGAGGTTGGACAGGATGCGCAGGTAGACCCGCCCGCCGGACCAGGCGGCGATGGCGGGCGCCAGCTTCTCCGCCATGGTGTTCACCGCATTGGCGCCCATGGCGTCGCGGGTGTCGACGATGAGGTGGGTGACCACCATGGTGCCGGACGGGGTGTCGAGCAGGCGCACCTCCAGGTCGCGGAAGCCGCCGCCGAGGCCCACCAGGACCGGATCGCAGGCGTCGCACGCGGCCTTGATCTCGTCGCGCTTCTCCAGGATGCGCAGGCGGGCGGCATTCGGGTCGCGCACGTCCACCGCCTGCACCTGGGCGATCATCAGATTGCCGGAGACCGAGGTGGAGAAGCCGCTCTCGTAATTCTGCTTCGCCGCGTTGCAGACGGCCGCCACCACGGAGGACTCCTCCGTGGCCATGGGGATGAGCACGTCCTCCCCGTCGATCTTCATGTTGGTGGCCACGCCCACCGGGATATTCATGGTGCCGACCACGTTCTCGATGAGCTTGTCGGCCAGAACCGGGTCGAGATTGCCCATGTTGGCGAGGTGGGCGACCTGCGCCTCGTCCAGCCCGGCGAAGGCGGCGACGAGGTCGAGCCGCTCGCGCGGGGTCTTCTTGTGGAAGCCGGCGATGCGCGAGGTACGGTTGGAGCCGGCGGCGGACGTCATCATCGAGCCTTCCCTGTGATGCCACGAGGCGGGTCGCCGGCAGGCGGGCGGCATGGGCAAGGATGGGGAAAGGCGCCGGGCCGGCGCGGCACGATGCGGCGCCACGAGCGCCCGTGTCCGGTTCGGCGTTTCATCCCAGTCTCTTGTCCGGCCGCTCTCCGGCGTTCCGTTGGTGCGGACTTTCCGCTGGTGGAAGGGGTACGGCAAGGAACACTTTGCTTCGATAAGCGATACACCGTACCCTTCCATCCATGGGTACGGTCGAGCCGCAGGATGTGGAGGAGGAAGCCCCGTCGCGGATCGCCGCCATCGTGCGCGCGCTCTCCGAGCGCATCGATCGCGGCCAGTTGCGCGCGGGGGAGAAGCTGCCTTCCATCCGCTCGGCGTTCGCGGCGTTCGGCGTCTCCCGCAACACCCTGGTGGAGGCCTATGAGCGCCTCGCCGCCTCCGGCCGCATCGAGGCGCGGCCCGGCTCCGGATTCTACGTGCTGCGCACCCGCGCGCCCGTCGCCGCCCCCGCCGCCCCCGCGGTGGTGGAGGCGGTGGACAGCGTCTGGCTGCTGCGCGAGCAGCTGGAGCAGCATTACGACGTGCGGGTCGGCGACGGCCGCCCGCCGCCCTCCTGGATGGAGGGCTCGGAGGTGGGGCGCTATCTCAAGCCCATCAACCGGCCCGGCCGCCGTCCGTTCCCGGCCAGCTACGGCAGCCCGTTCGGCTTTCCCCTGCTGCGCGAGACCATCGCGGCGCTGCTGGCCGAGCGCTCCATCGGCGCCGACCCGTCGCGGGTACTGATGACGCAGGGCGCGAACCACGCCCTCGACCTCATCGTGCGCACCCTGGTGGAGCCCGGCGACACGGTGCTGGTGGATGCCCCCGGCTATTACCCGCTGTTCGGCAAGCTCCACCTCGCCAAGGCGCGCACGCTCGGGGTGCGGCGCACGCCGGAGGGGCCCGACCCGACGGACCTCGCCGAGAAGGCCGGGGCGTCCGGCGCCAAGCTGTTCTTCACCCAGTCGCTGGCCCACAACCCCACCGGCAGCTCGCTGACCCCGGCGATGGCCTACCGGGTGCTGCAGGCGGCGGCGCGGCACGATCTGCTCGTGGTGGAGAGCGATCCGTTCGCCGATATCCTGCCCGCCGGCCGCCCGCGCCTCGCCGCCCTCGATCAGCTCGAACGGGTGGTCTATGTGGGCACGCTGGCAAAGACCCTTTCCGCCAGCCTGCGCTGCGGCTACGTGGTGGGATCGGCCGGCCTGATCGAGCGGCTCGGCGCGCTGAAGATGGTCACCAGCGTCAACAGCTCCGGCTATGTGGAGCGCATCGTCAACGACCTCATCACCTCGGGCCAGTACCGGCGCCACCTGAAGCGCCTGCGCGGGCGCGTGGACGCCGCCACCGCCTCGGCGCAGGCGACCCTGGGACGCCTGCGCCTGCCCATCTTCGGACCGCCGGGCGGCGGCTTCTACCTGTGGTGCGCGCTTCCCGCCGGCATGGACGACAGCGCCCTGTCGCGGCGTGCGGCGGAGCGCGGCATCCTGATCGCGCCCGGCGCCGTGTTCCATCCCGGCGGCGGGCCGCACGCGCCGGCCATGCGCATCAATGTCGCCTATGCGGACGACCCGCGCTTCGAGCGCTTCATGGCGGAGCAGCTCGCCGCCGGCTGAAGCCGGCCGCTCAGCCGGCGGCCGCGCGCATGGCAAAAGCCGGCTCGGGCCGGGCCGGGCCGCCGGTGGCAGTCGCCGTGCGGATCGCGCCGAGCGCCTCCTGCATGCTCGTGACCACCGCCGCCTCGGCGTCGAGGCGCGCTGCCGCCCCGCTCTCCGCCGCGTTCCAGTCGGCCACGAGGACCCCCGCCCGCGGGCTTTCCCGCACGATGCGCCGGCTCATGTACCGGCGGTGGGCGGGCGTTGCCGGCGACAGGTAGGACAAAACGGCGAACGCCCCCTCGGGGAGACCCTCGGCCGAGACGCGCCGCACCTGGGGCGGGCGCGCCTCGGCCGCGATGCCCTCCATGGCGAGCATGTGGGACAGGAGGTTTCCCGCCGCCTCGTCGAGGGCCGAACGCGCGGCCAGCACCAGCACCGGCCGGCCGCCGGCCGCCAGCACCGGCGCCTCGTCCGGCGGCGGCAGGTGGTCGAGCATCTCCACCAGGGTCTCGCGGACGCGCACCTGCCGGACCTCGTCCAGCGCCCCACGCGCCGCGTCGCGCTGGGCGAGGCGCAGGGCCGGCAGAGCGACCTCGTCGCAATAGGCCGCCAGGCTGTTCTCCTTCAGGTGGTCCTCGGCCGCGGCCGCCGCTTCCAGCGGATCGCCGGCGAGCAGGCGCTGGTACAGCAGCTCGCTGGCGGACAAAGGCGGCCGGTCGCCGAGGGCCACGTCGAGGAATTCGAGGCTCTCCACATGCCGCCCCAGCACCACGAGGCACAAGGTGAGCGGCGTCGAGAGGAGCAGGCCGATGGGCCCCCACAGCCAGGTCCAGAAGGTGGCCGAGGCGATGATCGCCACCGGCGACAGGCCGGTGGAGCGGCCGTAGACGAGCGGCTCGACCACATGGCCCACCAGCGGCTCCACCACCAGGAACAGGGCTGCCGTCCACAGCACCATGGACCAGCCGGGATCCACCGCCAGCGCCAGCCCCAGGGGAAGCGCCGCGGCCACCACCGCCCCCACATAGGGCACGAAGCGCAGCACCGCCGCCGCCAGGCCCCACAATAGCGGGTTGGGAACGCCGATGAGCCAGAGCCCCAGCCCGATGACCGTGCCGAAGGCCGCGTTCAGCGCCACCTGGGCGAGGAAGAAGCGGGACAGCCGCGCCGCCGCGTCGTCGAGGGCCGCGGTGGTGCGCTGGATGTCGTGCGCGCCGGCGAGGCGGATGAAGCGGTTCCTCAGGTCCTCCCGCTGGAGGAGGATGAACAGCACGAAGATGAAGACGATGCCGAAGGTGGCCAAAGGATGCAGCAGCGGCGCCATCACCGCGGACAGGGTGCCGAGGGTGCCCGCCGGCGGCTGGCGCACCTCCACCGGCACCGGCCGGCCCTCCGCGGCGCCCGCCGCCAGATCGCGCGCCGCCTGCGGCCCGTCGAGCTCGCGGCCGAGATCCTGCAGCAGATCCATGGTGCGCTCGAACGTGCCCGACCCGCCGGCCGCGTCGCGCACCGACTTGATCTTCTGCTGCATGTTCATGCGGTACTGGGGCAGCTCGGCCGCGAGGTCCGTCACCTGCAGCGCCAGCACCCCGCCCAGCGCGAACAGCCCGAGGAAGGTGACCAGCACCACCGTCACCACCGCCGGCGTGCGCGGCAGCCCCACCTTGCGCAGCACCATGATGACCGGGGCGAGCACGAAGGCGAGCAGCACCGCCACCGCCACCGGCACGAACACGTCGCGCCCGATATAGAGCACGGTGACGATGGCGACGGCGGCGAAGAAGGCGAGGAAGCGCTCGCGCCCCGCCGCCGGCAAGGACGGCCCGTACGCGGGATCACCGGACTGGAACATGGACCGCCTTTCCCGTTTCCCGAAAGGGCGAAGCCCCCTCGGACACCTGCGCCACGCCCGGCCGCGGATGGACGGGGACGCACAGGGGGACAACGCTGGCGCGGCCATCGCGATCCATGGCGCATGCGGTTGAACGGCCATGCCGGTATGCCGGGGCGGGAACGCCATCCCCCGGCGGCGCCGGACGTGGCGAGATCACGAGCAGGCGTCATCCCCCGGCCCGTCCGGGAGATCCACTGCGCGGCCAGGCCGGCCGTTCGGCTTCCGGGCGCTGGGCGAGTGACCGGGCGGAGGCCCCGGACAAGATCCGCGGCCAGCCGGCAGCGCCCCTTGCACCGCCGGCGAAGCTGTGCGCCCTTAGGGTCCGCTCCCGCCCCTTGCCACCCGCCCCATGCCATCCTCCCCCACCACCGGCGCGCCGGTCCTGTCCGCCCCGCGCCGCGCCATCCTCGGCTGGATCCTGTTCGATCCGGCCTGCCAGCCCTATTTCACCCTCATCACCACCTTCATCTTCGCCCCCTATTTCGCCTCCGCCGTCGCGCCGACGCCGGCGGACGGGCAGGCCCTGTGGGGATTTGCCACCGGCGCGGCGGGGCTGGTCATCGCCCTGTGCTCACCGGTGCTGGGGGCGGTGGCGGATGCGGCGGGGCGGCGCAAGCCGTGGATCGCCGTGTTCGGGCTGATGCTGATGGCGGGCGCGGCCGGGCTCTGGTTCGCCGCCCCCGGCGACACGGCGCGCATCCCCTTCGTCCTCGCCGCCTTCGCGGTCGGCACCATCGGGGTGGAGTTCGCCACCGTCTTCAACAACGCCATCATGCCGAGCCTCGCCCCGCCGGAACGGCTCGGCCGTCTCTCCGGCACCGGCTGGGCGGCGGGCTATTTCGGCGGCCTCGTCTCGCTGGCGCTCATGCTCGCCTTCTTCTCCACCCAGCCGGACACCGGCCTGACCCTGCTCGGCCGGCCGCCGGCCTTCGGGCTGGAGGCCGCCGCCCGGGAGGGAGACCGGTTTTCGGGGCCGTTCACGGCGCTGTGGTTCGCGGTGCTGGTGCTGCCCATGTTCCTGTTCGTGCCCGATGCGCCCGCCGCCATGCCCATGCGGGCGGCCATCAAGGCCGGCGTCGCCGAGATCCGCGCCCTACTGCCGAAGCTGAAGGCGCGGCCGGTGCTTGCCCGCTTCCTCCTCGCCAACATGGTGTATGCGGACGGGCTGGTCGCCCTGTTCGCCTTCGGCGGCATCTATGCGGCGGGCACGTTCGGCTGGGGCTCCATCGAGATCGGCATCTTCGGCATCGCGCTCACCCTCACCGGCACCGCCGGGGCGCTGGCCGGCGGATGGCTCGACGACGCGCTGGGGCCGCGCGTGGTGATTCTTGCGGCGCTCGTGGCGCTGCTCGTCGCCTGCCTCGGCCTGCTGAGCCTGGACCGCGACGCCGTGCTGTTCGGCCTCGTGCCCACCGCGCCGGGCGCGGGCGGCCTGTTCGGCTCGCTGCCGGAGAAGGCCTATGTGGGCTTCGGCCTCCTCATCGGCCTGGTGGCCGGCCCGCTCCAGGCGGCGAGCCGCACGCTGCTGGTGCGCCTCGCGCCGCGGGAGAACATGGCCGAATGCTTCGGCCTGTTCGCCCTTTCGGGAAAGATCACCTCCTTCGCCGCGCCCACATCGGTGGCCGTGGTGACGGCGGCGACGGGAAGCCAGAAGGCGGGGGTGGCGGTGCTCCTCGCCTTCTTCACCCTCGGGGCGGTGCTGGTGGCGGGCGTGCGCGACCGGACGCGCTGACCGCAGCCTTCGCACGCCCCTTCGCACGCCCCTTGCCGGCGGCGCGGCGAGGGAAAAGGATGCGCCGCCAGACCATGCGTCGCAAAACAGGGAGGCCGCCATGGCCATGCGTTCCATCCGCTTCAACCCCGCGCCGGCCCTCGACAAGTCGGCGGCGACCACCGTGCACGAGTGGTACCAGGATCGCACCGGCGCCTTCTCCGCCGGCTTCTGGGCCTCCGAGCCGTCCGAGATTGAGGTCTCCTACGACGAGGACGAGTTCTGCGTGCTCATCGAGGGCACCGTCGAGCTCACCGACGCCACCGGCCACACCGAGACCTACGAGGCCGGCGCCTCCTTCCTCATCCCGTCGGGCTTCACCGGCACCTGGAAGAGCGTGACGCCGGTGCGGAAATTCTACGTGGTGCACCTGCCGAAAGCGCCGGCGGCGGCGCCGGCCTGAGGTGCGGCGGGAACCATCTGCGCCCGCGCCTTGTTGCCCTTCCAAGACCTTGCACAAGACCCTGCATTGGAAGGAGAAGCGCCATGTCAATCCGGCTTCAGATCGCAGCCATGCTGTTCCTGATGATCCAGGCGGTGATGTTCTTCACCGCCATCCTGTTCCTGCTGCTCTCGCCTTTGGCCCGCGACGCCATGGCGCTGATGCCCTGGGTGGTGGCCAGCACCGTCGCGGTCTCCCTGCCGCTCTCCTGGTGGCTGGCACCGCGGCTGCGCGCCCGCACCTGGCGCCGGGAAGGCACCATGGAATTGCTGAAGTGAATGGCTGAAGTGATCCGCCGACCCCGGTGGACCCGGGATCGGGCGCGCATCGCGCAGGATTGAGTCGCGGACCGGGGCTCGCGGAACACGACCCGAAAAGAGGCGCCCTCGCAATCGCCGTCATTGAGTGCCACTTTGTTCTCAACAGAGAATCAGGCCTTGCGAGTGAACCCTTGAACGAGTTGCCCGATCCGCGCCGGCGCGGCCCAGCCGCGCCCGAGCTTCCCGGCCTGCGCCCCGGCGGCATCGCCGCGCGGGCGCGCGCCGCCATGGCGCCGGCCGCGCCCGAAGCCTCCTACCTCGCCGGCCTCAATCCCGAGCAGCGCGAGGCGGTGGAGACGCTGGACGGGCCGCTCCTGGTGCTCGCCGGCGCCGGCACCGGCAAGACCCGCGTGCTCACCGCCCGCGTCGCCCACATCCTGTCGCAGGGCCGCGCCTATCCCTCGCAGATCCTGGTGGTGACCTTCACCAACAAGGCCGCGCGGGAGATGAAGGACCGCATCCACGCCATGGTGGGCGACCAGATCGAGGGCATGCCCTGGCTCGGCACCTTCCACTCCATCGGCGTGCGGATCCTGCGGCGCCACCACGAGCTGGTGGGGCTGAAGAGCGGCTTCACCATCCTCGACACCGACGACCAGATCCGCCTGCTGAAGCAGCTCTTGGCCGCCGAGAACATCGACGAGAAGCGCTGGCCGGCGCGGCTTCTGGCCTCCACCATCGACGGCTGGAAGAACCGCGGTCTGTCGCCGAAGGACGTGCCGCCGGGCGAGGGCGCGGTGTTCGCCAACGGCAAGGGCGGGATGCTCTACGCCGCCTACCAGGCGCGGCTGAAGGCGCTGAACGCGGTGGACTTCGGCGACCTGCTGCTGGAGGGCATCCGCCTGTTCCGCGAGAACCCGGACGTGCTCGCCGAATATCACAGGCGCTTCAAGTTCCTGCTGGTGGACGAGTATCAGGACACCAACGTCGCCCAGTATCTGTGGCTGCGCCTGCTGGCTCAGGGCTCGAAGAATGTCTGCTGCGTCGGCGACGACGACCAGTCCATCTATGGCTGGCGCGGCGCGGAGGTGGACAACATCCTCAGGTTCGAGAGCGACTTCCCCGGCGCCAAGGTGATCCGGCTGGAGCGCAACTACCGCTCCACCGGCCATATCCTCGCCTCCGCCGCCCACCTCATCGCCCACAATGAGGGCCGGCTCGGCAAGACCCTGTTCTCGGAGGGCGAGGCGGGCGAGCAGGTCACCGTCACCGGGGCGTGGGATTCCGGCGAGGAGGCCCGCGCCGTCGGCGAGGAGATCGAGGCGCTGCAGCGCGCCGGGCATCGCCTGTCGGAGATCGCCATCCTCGTGCGCGCCTCCTTCCAGATGCGCGAGTTCGAAGACCGGTTCGTCACGCTCGGCCTGCCCTACCGGGTCATCGGCGGCCCGCGCTTCTACGAGCGGGCGGAAATCCGCGATGCGCTGGCCTATCTGCGCTGCGTGAACTCCCCCGCCGACGACCTCGCCTTCGAGCGCATCGTCAACGTGCCCAAGCGCGGGATCGGCGATGCCACGGTGAAGCAGATCCACGATGTCGCCCGTGCCGCCGGCGTGCCCTTGCAGGAGGCCGCGCGCGCACTCACGCAGAGCGAGGAATTGAAGCCCAAGGTGCGCGGCACCATGCGCGGCCTGATCGACGCGTTCGAGCGCTGGCGCGAGCAGGCGCGCGTCATGTCCCATACCGAGCTCGCCGAGATCGTGCTGGACGAGAGCGGCTACACCGAGATGTGGCAGAAGGACCGCTCCGCCGAGGCCGCAGGAAGGCTGGAGAATCTCAAGGAGCTGGTGCGCTCCATGGAGCCATTCGAGAACCTCTCCGGCTTCCTGGAGCACATCTCCCTGGTCATGGACACCGACAACGGCGCCGGCGAGGACGCGGTGCAGGTGATGACCCTGCACTCCGCCAAGGGGCTGGAGTTCGACACCGTGTTCCTGCCCGGCTGGGAGGAGGGCCTGTTCCCGCACCAGCGGGCGCTGGACGAGCAGGGCAAGGCCGGGCTGGAGGAAGAGCGGCGGCTCGCCTATGTGGGAATCACCCGGGCCCGCGCCTCGGCGCGCATCTATTTCGCCTCCAACCGGCGCATCCACGGCATGTGGAATTCCACCGTGCCGTCCCGCTTCCTCGACGAGCTGCCCGACGCCCATGTGCGGGTGGAGGAGAGCCGCGGCGGCGCGGGTTGGGGCGGGTCGAGCTATGGCGGCGGCAGCTACGGCGGCAGCCGGTTCGACCGGGCGGAGCCGTTTGCCGGCTCGTCCTACTCAACGCCAGGCTGGCAGCGGGCGCAGAACCAGCGCAGCAGCGGCGGCGGCTCCCGCGGCGGATTCTCGCAGGGCGCCGGCGCGCGCTACGACGCAGGCGCCTCCAGCCGGCGCGGGCCCATGGTGATCGAGGGCACGCTCGTCGCCACCTCGGCCGGCGCGCCCTCCGCCTTCAGCACCGGCGAGCGGGTGTTCCACATCAAGTTCGGCTATGGCGAGGTGGTCGGCATCGACGGCAACAAGCTCACCGTCCAGTTCGACAAGGCCGGCGAGAAGCGGGTGCTGGAGACCTACCTGGAAAAGGTGTGATCTGGAGAAGGTGTGATCTGGAGAAGGTGTGATCTGGAGAAGGTGGGAGGGGCGGCTGCCGCCCCCGCCCGCCCGCCCCGCCCGCCTCAGTGCTTGAGGCCGGCCACCGTGTATTCCCCGGCCGCGACCCGCTCGGCGAGGCGGGTGACGAAGGTGGCGCTGGCCTCTTCCCCATAGGTCGCGACAAGGCTGCGCAGGGCGGTGAACAATGCCGCCTGGATCAGGCAGTCCTCCTCGAGCCCCTCGCGCACCGCTTCCACCCAGGCGTCGTTCAGGCAGGTGAGCGCCACATGACGATCGTCGGCGGCCATGTCCGCGATTTCAGGCAGATCGATGGAAAGGGTCGGCAGAGTGGACACGTGGTGGGCCTCCGCATCGCAGGACGGCGGTGCAGGGCTTCTCTAGCATGCTTCGCCGGTCCGTTCAGGCCGCTTCTAACCAAAAGGTTAACAGCGCCGGCTCAGTTTCCGCCGTAGCGGACCACGATGTCGTGAGCGAGCCGGGACCCCTCCTCCAGCTGCCGGTCCACGGCGAACCGGGCCGCCGGCGTGCAGATGCGGTAGACCTCCGCATAGCTGGAATAGCCGCGGTTGAAGCTCGCGATGATCTTGGCCTTGCGCGTGTCGGAGGGCTGCTCCGTATCGATGAGGCTCTGCATCTCGCCGCGCCATTTCTGCGCCTCGCCGGATACGCCGCAGAGCGGGCGCAGGTAGTGCAGTGCGCCGAGGATCTCCGCCAGCCGCATCAGGTCCGGATCATAGGGCGGCGGCGCGCCTTCGGTCGGGCCGGCGGCGGATGCGGGCCCGGCGGCGAGCGCCAGCGTGGCGGCGAGGAGGAAGATGGCGATGCGCATGATGGCGATGTGTCCCGCCTCACTCCTGCGGCCGGAGCGGGCCCAGGTCAAGACCGGAGAGGGTCAAGACCGGAAGGGGTCAGGGCTCGAGGACGAGGCGGGCCGCCTGCTCCACCACGTCGGCGAGCCCGAGCGTGGTGGCAAGGCCCGCCACCTCGTTCGGCCGGAACCAGCCCACCTCGGCCGCCTCCGGTCCCGGCGCGGGTTCGCCCGCGCGCCAGCGCGCCGCATGGGCGATGACCACGAAATGCGCCGAGAGGTCTCCCTCCGGGTCGCGGATGATGATGTCCCGCGCGGCGGCGAGGCCGACGATCTCGGCCTCCACTCCCACCTCCTCCATCACCTCGCGGGCGGCCGCCTCGGCCAGGGTCTCGCCCGGCTCGACACGACCGCCGGGCAGGCTCCACAGGCCGGCGCCGGGGTTGGCGGCGCGACGGGCGAGCAGCACCAGCGGGCCGCGGAAGACGGCGGCGCTCGCCGCGAGGGTGGGGCGAACCGGCGGACGCGGCGGCGCGATCGCGGCGGCGTCGGGGCTGGGGACAACTGAGCTTGGGACGTCGGACATGGCTGGCTCGCGCAGGCTCGGGCTAGACAAGAGTCGGGCTGGGCAGGCCAGCCCGTGACGGGCGGCTTGTGGTACGTGACGCCGAGCTTACCTTCCCTGCGCCAACGGAGCACGCGATTCGTGACACCGACGAAAGAGGGGCCCTCCCCCTCGCCTTCAGCCTCGCCCTCCCCGGCGCCGGCGCGCCGGCGGGCGGGCGCCGCGCCGCGGGCGTGGCAGCGCATGCTGTCGGGCCGGCGCCTCGATCTCCTCGACCCCTCCCCCCTCGACGTGGAGCTGGAGGACATCGCCCACGGCCTCGCCCGCGTCGCGCGCTGGAACGGCCAGACCTCCGGCGACAACATCTTTTCCGTCGCTCAGCATTCGCTGCTGGTGGAGCGGCTGTCGCGGCGCACGCACCCCGATCTCGACCCGCGCTGGCGCCTGTGCGTGCTGCTGCACGATGCGCCGGAATATGTGATCGGCGACATGATCTCGCCGTTCAAGGCGGTGCTGGGCGGCGACTACAAGGCGGTTGAGGCGCGCCTCCTGGCCGCCATCTCGCTGCGCTTCTCGCTTCCCCCGCTCTGGCCCGAGGCGCTGGTCAAGATCGTGAAGACCGCCGACCGCGCCGCCGCCTATTTCGAGGCCACCCGCCTCGCCGGCTTTTCCGCGCCGGAGGCCCAGGCCTTCTTCGGCCGGCCGCCCCGCCTCGACGCCGCCGAGGAAAAGGATTATCTCACGCCATGGGAGGCGGAAATCGCCAAAGCGCGGTTCCGGAAGCGTTTCGAGGAGCTGAATCCATGATCCATGTCTGCTCCCTCGCCAAGCTGCACGAGACGGTGGAAGCCACCGGTGCGCGGCATGTCATCACGCTGATCAACGGCGGCACGGTCCTGACCCGGCCGAGCAATGTGGACCCCACCAACCACCTCTTCCTCGGCATCAACGACATCGTGGAGGAGATCGAGGGCATGGTGGCGCCGGACGAGGCGCACATGCTTGAGCTGTTCGAGTTCGTGCGCGCCTGGCCCCGCCAGACGCCGCTGGTGATCCACTGCTACGCCGGCATCTCGCGCTCGACGGCCGCCGCCTATGCCACGCTGTGCGCCCTGCTGCCGGAGCGCGACGAGCTGGAGCTGGCCCAGCGCCTGCGCCACGCCTCGCCCACGGCGACGCCCAACCCGCGCATCGTCACCCTGGCCGATGCCGCGCTCAAGCGCGACGGGCGGATGGTCGCCGCCATCCATTCCATCGGCCGCGGGGAAGATGCCTTCGAGGGCGCGCCCTTCAGCCTGCCGGTGAGCTGAGGGCGCAGCCGGCTCAGCCGCGCCCCAGCACGCAGACGAGGCCCGGCACCGGCACGCTTTTCTCCGCGCGGGTGGAGACCGCCTCCATCAGCACGAGCGCCAGGCCGGCCTCGGCCGCGCGCTGCCGGACGTGGTCCGCCGCATGGGCGTAGCGCAGGGTCTCGCGCAGCAGCACGCCGGCCCCGTCATGGGTCTCCAGGGTGAAGGCGAACAGCCCGTCCGGCGCCAGCGCCGCGCGGGCGGCGCGGAAGATCGGGGCAAGGTCCGCCACGTAGCACAGGGCATCGGCGGCGAGGATGAGATCGAGCCCGCCCGCCGGCGCCGCCGCCAGCGCCGCCCCCATCTCGCCCGCCTCAAGGCGGGCGTAGAGGCCGAGGGCGGCGGCCTTCTCCAGCATGGCCGGGGAAAGGTCCACGCCCGAAAGATGCGCCACCACCGGCGCGAACAGCACGCCGGCGAGCCCGGTGCCGCAGCCGAGGTCCAGCCCCCGGGCGAAGGCGGGCTTGCGCCCCGTCGCCGCGCAGGCGCGCGCCACCGCGTCGAACAGCAGTTCCGGCCCACGATAGGCGAGCGCGTCGCGCAGCGCCGTGTCGAAGCGGTCCGCATACTGGTCGAACAGGGTGCGCACATAGGCGGCCGACATGGCCCCATCGGCCGGCACCGCCCCCAGCCGGGCGAGGCGGAGGCCCGCCCCCAGCGCATCACGGGGATCCAGCGCGCGCGCCCGCCCGAACGCCTCGGCCGCGCCCGGCGCATCCGACAAGGTCAGACGCGCCTCGCCCAGGAGGAACCAGGCGGCGGCGAAGCCGGGCGCATCGGCCACCGTCTCGGCAAGCAGCTCGGCGGCGCCCGCCGCGTCCCCGTCATCCAGGAAGGCGCGCGCCCAGTCGAGCCGCCGGTCGAGCACGGGGTCGCCCGATGAGGCGGTAAAGGTGGAAGCAGCCACGGAAACCTCGCGGAACGGCCAGGGGCTTCCCATATAGGGACGAAGCCGCTTCATAAAGACATGCGCCCGGAAGACCTGCTCCGCCCCTCGCCCAAGGGCCTTTATTCCCCCGCCGGCGACTTCTTCGTGGACCCGACGCGGGCCGTGCCGCGGGCGGTGATCACCCACGGGCATTCGGACCATGCGCGCGCCGGCCATGCCCACGTGCTCGCCACCCGCGAGACGCTGGACCTCATGGCCATCCGCTATGGCGCCAGCTTCGCCGGCGCCACGCAGCCCCTCGCCTATGGGGAAAGGGTCGTCATCAACGGCGTGGGCGTCAGCCTTCATCCCGCCGGCCACGTGCTCGGATCCGCCCAGGTCCGGCTGGAGAAGGACGGGCTCGTGATCGTGGTGTCGGGCGACTACAAGGACGCGTCCGATCCCACCTGCGCGCCGTTCGAGCCGGTGAGGTGCCACGTCTTCGTCAGCGAGGCGACGTTCGGCCTGCCCGTGTTCCGCCACCCGCCGGCCAGCGCTGAGACGGCGAAGCTGCTCGCCTCGGTGCGCATCTTCCCCGAGCGGACCCACATCGTCGGCGCCTACTCGCTGGGCAAGGCGCAGCGGATGATGGCGCTGATGCGGGAGGCGGGGCACACGGCGCCGCTCTACGTGCATGGGGCGCTCACGGCCATCACCGACTATTACGTCTCCCGCGGCATCGCCCTGGGCGAGATCCTGCCGGTGAACGGCGCGCCCAAGGCCGCCTTTGCCGGCGCGGTGGTGATCGCCCCGCCCTCCTCCATGACCGATATGTGGGCGCGGCGCTTCGCCGATCCCATCACCTGCTTCGCCTCCGGCTGGATGCGCGTGCGCGCCCGCGCCCGCCAGCGCGGCGTGGAGCTGCCGCTGGTGGTGTCCGACCATGCGGACTGGGACGGGCTCTGCGCGTCCATCCGCGCCACCGGCTGCGAGGAAGTCTGGGTCACCCACGGCGCCGAGGACGCGCTGGTCCACTGGGCCCGCACCCGCCAGCTGCGCGCCAGGCCCCTGCGCATGGTGGGCTATGGCGAGGAGGACGAGGAGGGGGCCCTCCCGGCGCAGGAGGGCGAGGCATGAATGGAGCGTTCTTCGTCTATATCCTCGCGAGCGAGGTGAACGGAACGCTCTATGTGGGCATCACGAACGATCTCGTGCGTAGGACCTTCGAGCATCGCAGCGGGGAGGCAAAAGGCTTCACCCGGAAGCACGGTGTCAAGCGTCTCGTCGATTTCGAGCAGCACGATACGGCTTATGCCGCCATCACGAGGGAGAAGCGGCTGAAGAAGTGGCCCCGGGACTGGAAGAAAAACCTGATCGAGCAGGAGAACCCGCATTGGCTCGACCTGTATGACGACGTCGCCCGGCCGTGAACAGCAGGGCGAATGGAATGACACCGCCCGCGGCCTCATCTTCGGCTGTCATCCCCCGGCTTGTCCGGGGGATCCACCCGCACGCCATGCCACCGCGCAAGGGCCAGGCGCAGCACGGGCGGAGGAGTGGATGGCCCGGACGAGCCGGGCCATGACGGCGGCGGAATTGACGACGGCAGGATTGGCAACGGACCGGAAAAGAAAACGCCCATGAACCGCTTCGCCGCGCTCCTCGACCGCATGTCCTACGAGGCCGGGCGCAATGCCAAGATCCGGCTCATGGCGGACTATTTCCGCACCACGCCGGATCCCGAGCGCGGCTTCGCCCTCGCCGCGCTCACCGGCGCGCTTTCCTTCGCCAATGCCAAGCCCGGCCTCGTGCGCGCCCTCATCATGGAGCGGGCCGACCCGGTGCTGTTCGAGATGTCCTACGATTATGTGGGCGACCTCTCCGAAACCGTCGCCCTCATGTGGCCGAAGCTGGAGGGCGCGCCCGCCCACGCGCCGCTCCTGTCGGAGATCGTCCACGGCCTCTCCACCCTGTCGAAGAGCACCCTGCCCCGCTGCCTGGCAGAATGGCTGGATGGCCTCGACGAGACCGGACGCTGGGCACTGCTGAAGCTCATCACCGGCGCCATGCGGGTGGGCGCCTCCGCCCGCCTCGCCAAGACGGCGGTGGCGAGCCTGGGCGAGGTGACGCCCGACGAGGTGGAGCTGGTGTGGCCCGGGCTGGAGCCGCCCTATGAGGCCCTGTTCGCCTGGGTGGAGGGGTGCGGGCCACGGCCCGAGACCTCGAACCCCGCGCCCTTCCGCCCGGTGATGCTGGCCCACGCCATCGAGGAGGCGGATTTCTCCACCCTGGACCCTGAGGCCTTCCTGGCCGAATGGAAATGGGACGGCATCCGCGTGCAGGCGGTGGCCGGCACCGGGCCGGAGGGCGCGCGCGTGGTGCGGCTTTATTCGCGCACCGGCGAGGACATTTCCGGCGCCTTCCCGGACCTTGCCGGAACCCTGGCCGACGCCATCGCCTTCGACGGCGCCATGGACGGGGAGCTGCTCATCGTGCGCGGCGGGCGGGTGGAGCCGTTCAACGTGCTGCAGCAACGCCTCAACCGCAAGAGCGTGACGGTGAAGATGCTGGCGGAATTCCCCGCCCACATCCGCGCCTACGACCTGCTGATGGAGGGAGACGAGGACCTGCGCGGTCTGCCCTTCGCGGCGCGCCGCGCCCGGCTGGAAGCCCTCGTCGCGCGGCTGGACACGCCCCGCGTCGACCTCTCGCCGCTGGTGCCCTTCGCCAGCTGGGCGGACCTGACCGCCGCCCGCCGCGATCCCGCCTCCGCTGGCGCCGGGCAGGACGCGGAGGCGGTGGAAGGGGTGATGATCAAGCGTGCCGACAGCCTCTATCTGCCCGGCCGTCCCAAGGGGCCGTGGTGGAAGTGGAAGCGCGATCCGCACACGGTGGATGCGGTGCTCATGTATGCCCAGCGCGGCCACGGCAAGCGCTCGTCCTTCTATTCCGACTACACCTTCGGGGTGTGGACCGCCGGCGAGGACGGGGCGGATGTGCTGGTGCCGGTGGGCAAGGCCTATTTCGGCTTCACCGACGAGGAATTGAAGCTGATCGACGCCTTCGTGCGCCGCGCCACCATCAACCGCTTCGGCCCGGTGCGCGAGGTGGTGCACGAAAAGGAGGAAGGCCTGGTGCTGGAAGTGGCCTTCGAGGGCCTCGCCCGCTCCACCCGCCACCGCTCCGGCATCGCCATGCGCTTTCCCCGCATCGCCCGCCTCAGGTGGGACAAGCCGCCGGGGGAGGCGGACCGGCTGGAGACGCTGGAGGCGCTTTTGGGGTAGGGATGGGGTAGGCTCACTTTTCGCGGTCAGAGAACGGTGATGGTGTTCAATCCCCAGGACAAGTTCGATCCGCTCGTGTTCCGATTGATCATGCGGTGCGCCGCTGCGGCAAGCGTGACTGTCTCTCTTCTCGGGATCCTTATCCTGATCAAGCTCGATCCGGCGACGCACGGGCCTGATTGCAGCGCAGGAATCGATAAGGGCTGGCATGCCCTTCCCATCGCCGGAGCATTTGCACTCTCGGCTTGTATCGTCGCTCTGCGGTGGCGAGACCAAGTCAAAAAGATAGAAGACTACATCCGGAAAGGCGAAAGGCCGATGATCTACGGGATGCACGAACCCATCCCAACTTCGTACTCCTTATTCTTCTTGATCATGGGCGCCGCCATGACATTATTTTGTGCTATCCCCATCTTCTTCGTCGCGGGAAACTGCTCGAACCTGTTTTAACCGCATGCCCGCCCCCTCACTGGCTCGCCCAGATGATCCGAGCCATCCAGTCCACCTGGTCGAGCGGAATCTGCCGGTCCTCGTGGGCGGGGTTCAAGGAGCGCAGCTCCACGTGGCGGGTGGTCTTGCGCACCAGCTCCTTGGCCAGCACCTCGCCGTCCCTGGTCTTCAGCACCACCCGGTCTCCCCGGCGCACCGAGGCCGCGGGCGAGACCACCACGATGTCGCCGTCGCGATAGACCGGCTGCATGGAATCACCCGCAATCTCCAGCGCGTAGGCATGCGCGTCCTCCACCTCCGGAAAGGCGATCTCGTCCCAGCCGGCGCCCACCGGGAAGCCCGCGTCGTCGAAGAAGCCGCCCGAGCCCGCCTGGGCAAATCCGATCTGCCGGATGGCGTGGATGGGTCCCTTCAGCGGCAGGCTTTCCTCCTCGAAGCCGGCGGGCGCGCCACGCGCGGCGTCCGGCGCGAGGAGGGCGAAGAAATGCTCGGCGCTGGTGCCGGTGGCCGCCAGCGCCTTGGCGATGCTCTCGGTGGAGGGCCAGCGCGGCCGCCCATCCGTGGTGACGCGCTTCGACCGGTTGAAGGTGGTGGGATCGAGCCCCGCCCGCCGCGCCAAGGCCGACGTGGAAAGCCCGTGCTGCTCCGCGAGCTGGTCGATCGCGCGCCAGACCTGTCCGTGGGTGAGCATGAGGCTTCGCGTTCCTTGCCGCTGGCGCCGGACCCGCCCCGGTTGCATGTTCCGGACACGGCATCCGCCACTCGATGAAACCGGAGATGCGACACCGATTCAGCCCCGTCACGAGCCCCCGGCCTGATCTCCCGTCTCCCGACCATAAGAATTTGTTCCCTGTTTGTACAGGACTTCAGTCCGCATGCAACCTATGGACGCAGAGAGTTGCCGCAGCGGCCGCCACGCCCTACACAGGGCGGCCGCTGTCCATAAGGAGCCCCTTATGCCCGACCTCGTCTTCAAGATCTGTCCCGCGTCGCTCTGGGCCGAGGCGCAGGCGAAGGGAGTATTCGCGGGCGCACCGGTGGACCATGCGGACGGCTTCATCCACTTCTCCACCGCCGCGCAGGCGCGCGAGACGGCGGCGCGGCACTTCGCCGGGCAGGCGGACCTGAAGCTCGTGGCGGTGGAGGCGGCGCCCCTGGGCGCGGCGCTGAAATGGGAGCCCTCGCGCGGGGGCGACCTCTTTCCCCATCTCTACGCGCCGCTGCCCGTGTCCGCCGTGCGCTGGGTGAAGGACCTGCCCCTCGGCCCCGATGGCGCCCACCTGTTTCCCGATCTTGCCTGAGGCTCACGCGCCGAAGGTCCGCCGCGTCAGCGCCGGCAGGCGCAGCGCCTGGAACAGGCCGCGCGCCAGCAGGAAGGCGAGGAAGGCAAGCCACAGGCCGTGATTGCCCAACGGCCTCAGGCCCCACCAGGCGAGGAGATAGACGCCGAGCGCCGCCAGCATCAGGTTGCGCATGTCGCGTGACCAGAGCGCGCCGATATAGACCCCGTCGAAGGCATAGGCCGAGACCCCCGCCACCGGCAGCAGCGCGGCATACAGGAGGAAGATCCGCGCCTGCGCCCGCACCTCGGGGCTGGTGGTCATGGCATCCACGAGGACCGGGCCGGCGGCGAGATAGATGACGCAGGCGCCGAGGGCGAAGGCAAAGCCCCAGGCGAGCGCGAGGCGCACCCCGGCGGAGAAGTCCGCCCGCCGGCGCGCGCCCACCGCCGCGCCGCAGATCTGCTCGGCGGCGGTGGCGAAGCCATCGAGGAAATAGGCGGCCACCATCACCATATTCTGCAGCACCGCATTGGCGGCCAGGGTCACGTCGCCCGCCCGCGCCCCCTGAGCGGCGAAGAAGGAGAAGGCGAACATCAGCGCCGCGGTGCGGATCATGATGTCGCGGTTCAGGAGGAAAGTCTCGGCGAGCCGCCCCCGGTCGAGCAGCACCGCGCGCGGCACCGACACCGTGCCCCCGAGCATCCGCAGGCAGAGGAGGAGGCCGGTGCCGGCACCGGCGATCTCGGCGATGAGCGTGCCCGCCGCCGCCCCCGCGACGCCCCAGCCGGCGCCGAGCACGAACAGCGCCGACAAGGCCATGTTGAGCAGGTTCATGCCCACCTGCAGCGCCAGGGCCCGGCCGGTGCGGCCGAGGCCCACCAGCCAGCCCAGCACCACGTAGTTCGCCAGCGTGAACGGCGCGGCGAAGATGCGCACGGCGTAATAGTCGGCCACCGCCCGGCTCACCTCCGCGCTCGCCCCGGCGAGGGCCAGGGCAAGGCGGGCGATGGGCTCCTGGAGGGCCACGAGCGCGAGCCCCAGCACGCCGGCGACGAGCAGGGCGCGGGCGAGCACCGCCCGCTGCTCCATCCCGTCGCGCCGGCCCAGCGCCTGCGCCGCGAGGCCCACCGTGCCCATGCGCAGGAAGCCGAACATCCAGAACAGCATGTCGAAGATGACGGCGGCGAGCGCCACCCCGCCGAGCAGCGCCGCATCCCCCAGGCGCCCCACCACCGCCGCATCGACGATGCCGAGCAGTGGCGTCGTCAGGTGCGCCAGCGTCATCGGCAGCGCGATGGCGAGCACCCGCCGGTGGGTGACGCCGGGCGGCGGCGCGGCGAGGGTCACGGCGCGAAGGTCACGGGGCGAGGATCACGCGAACCACCTCAGCGGCGGCCGAACACGCGCAGGATCAGCCAGAGGGGGATCACCACCACGGCGCCGAGCAGGAAGTAGCGCCACAGGCTGCCGAACGCCTCGAAGCCGAAGGAGAACAGGTTGCGCACCAGCCGCTCGAGGCTGTTGAAGATGTTGCGCGGATCGAGCCCCAGCGCGGCCAGGATCACGCCCACCACCACCGAGAGGATGACGAGCCGCACCAGCACCCAGGCGGGCGATCCGCCGAAGAAGCGGGTGAGTTCGTTGTTCTCGGGCATGGGGATCTCTCCTGTCCCGAGGTGGTTTAGCACAGCTTCGCGCGGGCGGGTAAGGCGGCCCGCTACGGGGAATCCCCATGCGACACCGGCTTCGATTGGCCGGCGGCCCAGGTCCTTCTAACGTGTCGCCCGGTCCCTGGGGCCGAGGCACGGGGCCTTGGCGGACCGGACACACGGCACGTGCGCACACCCGAATTCCTCTTCGCCATCTGGGGCCTGCTGCTCACGCCCGGCCCCACCAACACCCTGCTCGCCTTGTCCGGCGCATCGGCAGGACTGCGCCGCTCCGCGCGGCTGATGCCGGCGGAGCTTGCCGCCTATCTCCTCGTGGTGGTGCCGCTGGCGCTGTTCGGCGCCGACCTCCTGGCCCGGCAGCCGCTGGCGGCCGGCGCGGTGAAGCTGGCCGCAGCCGGCTGGATCGCCTTCCTCGCCGTGAAGCTGTGGCGGGTCGAGACGGCGGGGACGGGCGACGGCGAGGTCACCGCCCGCCGCGTGTTCGTGACGACCCTGCTCAATCCCAAGGGGCTGATCATCGGCCTCACATTGCTGCCGCGCGGAACGTCGCCGGACTTCGCCCTGCATCTCGGCGTGTTCGCCGCCTCGGTGGTGATGGTGGCGGCGATCTGGGCCGGGGCCGGACGGATGCTGAAGCGCGACAGCGCCGAGCCGCCCCGGCTCTATCGCCGGACCGCCGCGCTCTGGCTCGGGCTCCTCGCGGCCGCATTGGTGGGCGCCGCGCTGCGGGCCTGAACCGCCGAGGGACGGCCGCATTTGCCTCCTCCGGCCAAAAATGCTAACCACCCGCACTTCACGAGGACGGCCCTGCCGATCCCGCCGACCGGACCAAGGGTCCGGAAGTCACCGCCCGACAGCGCGTTGCGCCCTCGGGCGCGATTTGCGTTGGCTTTCACGCCGGCGCGCGGCGCGGCGCTGGCTCGTCCGATGTGAGCCCAAACCTGGCGCCGGATCCGGTCGGGTCGCTTCGACCTGATCGGTGAATCCGTCGCCAAACCCAAGGATGGCGACCCCGTTCCCGTCGGAACGTGGTCTGGCGGACACCCATGTTCGATACCCTTTCCGACCGCCTCGGCGGCATACTCGACAAGCTGAAGCGGCGTGGCGCCCTCACCGAGGCCGACGTCGGCGAGGCCATGCGCGAGGTCCGCCGGGCGCTGATCGAGGCGGACGTGGCCCTCGACGTGGTGCGCTCCTTCACCGACCGGGTGCGCCAGCGCGCCGTGGGCGTGGAGGTCATCAAGTCGGTGACCCCCGGCCAGATGGTGGTGAAGATCGTCCACGACGAGCTCGTGGCGACGCTCGGCTCCGACGCCGATCCCATCGACCTCAACGCCCCCGCCCCGGTGCCGATCCTGATGGTTGGCCTGCAGGGCTCGGGCAAGACCACCTCCACCGCCAAGATCGCCAAGCGCCTCACCGAACGCGGCAAGCGCAAGGTGCTGATGGCGTCCCTCGACACCCGCCGCCCCGCCGCCATGGAGCAGTTGGCCACCCTCGGCAGGCAGGTGGATGTGGCGACCCTGCCCATCGTCGCCGGCCAGAGCGCCTTGCAGATCGCGCGGCGCGCCATCGAGGCGGCGAAGCTCGGCGGCTTCGACGTGGTGATGCTCGACACCGCCGGCCGGGTGACCCTCGACGAGGGGCTGATGGCCGAGGTGGCGGAGGTGAAGGCCGCGACCTCCCCGCACGAGGTGCTGCTGGTCGCCGACAGCCTCACCGGCCAGGACGCGGTGAACACCGCGAAAGCCTTCGACGGCCGCGTCGGCCTCACCGGCATCGTCTTGACCCGCGCCGACGGCGATGGCCGCGGCGGCGCGGCCCTCTCCATGCGCGCGGTCACCGGCAAGCCCATCAAGCTGCTCGGCACCGGCGAGAAGATGGACGCGCTGGAGGATTTCGATCCCCACCGCGTGGCCGGCCGCATCCTCGGCATGGGCGACGTGGTCGCCCTGGTGGAGAAGGCCGCCGAGAATATCGACCTCGAAAAGGCGAAGATCACCGCCGAGCGCATGCGCAAGGGGACCTTCGACCTCGACGATCTGCGCGGCCAGCTGGAGCAGATGGCGAAGATGGGCGGCCTCGGCGGGCTCATGGGCATGCTGCCCGGCGTCGCCAAGGTGAAGAACCAGATCGCCTCCGCCAATCTCGACGACAAGGTGTTCAAGCGGCAGGTGGCCATCATCAACTCGATGACCCCCAAGGAGCGCCGCGCGCCGAAGCTGCTCGACGCCTCGCGCAAGCGCCGCATCGCCGCCGGCTCCGGCACCAAGGTGGAGGAGATCAACCGCCTGCTGAAGATGCACCGCCAGATGGCCGACGTGATGAAGGCCATGGGCGGCGCCGCCGGCAAGCGCGGCCCGCTGGCGGGCCTGGCGGGAATGATGGGCTTCGGCGGCGGCGGCCCCTCGCCCGAGATGCTGCAGGACATGGCCGAGAAGATGGGCAAGGGCGGCCCGGGCGGCATGTCCGGCGCGCCCGGCGGGCTCCCGCCGAACTTCCCCGGCCTGCCCGGCGGCGGCCTGCCCTCCAAGTTCCCCGGCGGCCTGCCCGGCCTACCGAAGGGCTTTCCTGGACTGGGAGGGCCCGGCAAGAAGAAATAACGCCTCCTTTCTGACCATCGTCCCCCTCCGGACCAGCCGGAGGGGGACGATGGTCTCCAGATCAACCGTTCCGAACATACTGAAACGCAAGGAAGAAACCCATGTCCCTCAAGATCCGTCTCGCCCGTGGTGGCGCCAAGAAGCGTCCCTATTACCGCATCGTCATCGCCGACGCCCGCTCGCCCCGCGACGGCCGCTTCATCGAGAAGATCGGCACCTTCAACCCGCTGCTGGCCAAGGATGCCGAGAACCGCGTGGTGCTCGACGCCGAGAAGGCCAAGGCGTGGCTCGAGAAGGGCGCCCAGCCCACCGATCGCGTGGCCCGCTTCCTCGACGCCGCCGGCCTCATGAAGCGCGATGCCAAGAGCAACCCCAAGAAGGGCGAGCCCGGCGAGAAGGCCAAGGAGCGCGCCAAGGAGAAGGCCGCCAAGGCCGCCGCCGGCACCGAGGACGCGGCCGCCGAGTGAGGCCCGCCGTCATCGCGCGCGTTTGGGACAAGGGGGCGCTTTGCGCCCCCTTTTCTTTGGTTTCGCCGTCGCAACCGTTCCGAGCGCGGCCCCTGCCCTTCCCATCCGCCCCGGGCGGAGCATCTGGAGTGGGATCCGGTCAACTTGATCGACGCATCGCCCTCTAACGCCAGGATGGAGAAGGCGTTTTCCGATCGGCTTGCGATGCGGGCCGATCGGCGCGTGCCCGAGACGGGAACCCCAGGCTCGGGCGCGGCGGCGTGCGTGGTTCCACACGGACGCCGACGGGTCTAGAGAGAAGGGCGCAACCTGATTCCTTGAAGCCCTTTCCTGCCCCCGGAGCGCCGCATGTCCGAACCCGTCACCCTCTCGTTCGCCAGGCTCACCGCCGCCCCCAAGGGCGTGCTGATCGTGCTCACCGACGAGAGCCTCGCCTTCGGCACGCAGACCCAGAAGCTGCTCAAGGGCGCGGACCGGGCCGTGACCCGCGCCTTCGACGCCGAGCGCTTCAAGGGCAAGGCCTGGAGCAGCCTCGATCTGCTCGCCCCCGCCGGCCTCGATGCGCCGCGCCTGGTGGTGATCTCGCTGGGCAAGGCCGGTGAGCTGAAGGCGTCCGATTTCCTCAAGCTCGGCGGCCTCGTCGCCGGCAAGATCCCCTCTTCCGCCCGCGAGGCGACGGTGGTGCTCGATCTGCCCGGCACCAAGGTGGCGCCGGAGGCGGCGGCCGAGGTCGCCCTCGGCATCCGCCTGCGCCGCTACACCTTCGACCGCTACAAGACCAAGAAGAAGGACGAGGCCGAGCATGGCCCCCTCGCCGTCACCCTGCTGGTGTCCGACGAGGCCGCCACCAAGCGCACCTTCGCCGCCCGCGAGGCGGTGGGCGACGGCGTGCTGCTCGCCCGCGACCTGGTGAACGAGCCCGCCAACGTGCTCGACCCGCCGGAATTCGCCCGCCGCGCCGAGGAGCACCTCTCCGGCGTCGGCGTGGAGGTGGAAGTGCTGGACGACGAGGCCCTCGCCCGCGCCGGCATGCGGGCGCTGCTGGGCGTCGGCCAGGGCTCCATCAAGGAAAGCCGCGTGGTGGTGATGCGCTGGAACGGCGGCCCCAAGGACGAGGCCCCGGTGGCCTTCATCGGCAAGGGCGTCACCTTCGACACCGGCGGCATCTCCATCAAGCCCGCCGCCGGCATGGAGGACATGAAGGGCGACATGGGCGGCGCCGCCTGCGTCACCGGCCTCATGTATGCGCTGGCCGCCCGCAAGGCGAAGGTGAACGCGGTGGGGCTCATCGGCCTGGTGGAGAACATGCCCGACGGCGCCGCCCAGCGCCCCGGCGACATCGTCGCCTCGCTCTCCGGCCAGACCATCGAGATCATCAACACCGACGCCGAGGGCCGGCTCGTGCTGTGCGACGTGCTCTGGTACGCCAAGGAGCGCTTCAAGCCCAAGTTCATGATCGACCTCGCCACCCTCACCGGGGCCATCCTGGTGGCGCTGGGGTCGGAATATGCCGGGCTGTTCTCCAACGACGACACCCTGTCCGAGCGCCTCGCCAAGGCCGGCCAGGAGACCGGGGAGCGGGTGTGGCGCATGCCGCTCGGCCCGGAATACGACAAGCTCATCGATTCGAAGTTCGCCGACATGAAGAACACCGGCGGCCGCCACGCCGGCTCCATCACCGCCGCCCAGTTCCTCCAGCGCTTCGTCGAGAAGACCCCGTGGGCGCATCTGGACGTGGCCGGAACCGCCATGTCCTCGCCCGCGAGCGACATCAACAAGAGCTGGGGCTCGGGCTGGGGCGTGCGCCTGCTCGACCAGCTGGTGAAGGACAATTACGAGGGGTGAGGCGGCAAGCCTTCCCTTCCCGCCGTCGCCCTCCGGCTTGACCGGAGGGCCTTCGGCCGGCGCTGACGCCGGAGGACGACGGCGGTGGGGCGTTTGGATGGGGTTATTCGGCCGGCCCGGTGTGCGGCGGGTGCTTCGGCTCGGTCAGGCGCACGGCGGCATACCCCATCGCGATCACCACGAGGGGCAGCACCACATATGCGTAGAGCCAGAGGCCGGTCATATCAGTCGTCCAAGCACGCTTCTTGCCATGAAGTGTAGCACGGCGGCCGCGGCCAGCCAAAAGACACTCCCCAGGGCGACGAGGAGTCCATGGGACATGGCGCCGGCCGCTCCCAATCCGTAGAGCGACGCCACGGCCGGTCCCAGAGCGCCCACCGTCAGGCAGGCGGTGGAGGCACGGTCGAGGGCATTGGCCGTCAGCTTGGTGCGCTCGTTGTGGATCAGGCTCATGGGGCGGCATATGGAAGTCCGTCCCGTACCGGTCAAGCCACGGCACGACGGCAGCGCAGGGCGCGACGCGATGCGGACCGTCGTGCTAACCTGCGCTCGCCCATGACCGAAATCCTCTTCTACCACCTGGAGCGCCAGCCCCTCGAAGCGGTGCTGCCGACGCTCATCGAGAAGTCGCTGGAGCGCGGGTGGCGGTGCGTGGTGCAGTGCGGCTCGGTGGAGCGGCGCGACGCGCTCGATGCGCATCTGTGGACCTATTCGGAGGCGTCCTTCCTGCCGCACGGCACGGAAGCCCAGCCCTTGCCCGAGCGCCAGCCGGTGCTCATCGCCACCTCCGAGACCAACCCCAACGCCGCGCAGATCCGCTTCCTGGTCGACGCGGTGCCGCTTGCCGACCCCGCGCCCTATACGCGGGTGGTGCACCTGTTCGACGGGCGGGACGACGAGCAGGTGGCCCAGGCCCGCGAGCGCTGGCGCGAAGCCAAGGCCGCCGCGGCGTCGCAGGGCCACACCCTCACCTACTGGCAGCAGGACGAGAACGGCCGCTGGGTGCGCAAGGCCTAGCGCGGATCGCCATTCAGATCGACCGGCGCTCCCTCCACGTCGTCATGGCCGGGCTTGTCCCGGCCATGACGACGGTGGAAGAAAAACGCGGACACGGACTGTCGATCGGTCCTGGTGGACCAAGCGCCCTACGCCCGCGGTCGGCGGAAGGCCTTCAGCAGGAAGGTGAGGACCGGCAGCACCAGGTTGGGCACCGCGGCGAACGAGGCGAACTGGGTCAGGCCCGAGGACGTGGCCTTGAGGTCGGCCGAGACCGCATCCAGCGCCGACTGGTTCACCTGGTTGGCGAGGCCGAGCTCGCGCGAGGGCTTCAGGTTGGCGCCGACGAGCGCGACGACCAGCGCCAGCACCAGCCCGCCGCCGCCCACCACCACCGCGGCCCACATGGGCCCCAGCGACTGCTCCAGGGCGAGGAACAGCGCCACCCCCAGCATCACCACGCCGAAGCTCGCCACCAGGGCCGCGAAGGCGAACAGCCCGGCCCGCGCCGCCACGTGGCGCAGATGGATTTCCGCGATGATGATGTTGGTGCGCAGCAGGATGCGCAGGTTCCGCACAAGCTGGTCGAAATTCATCTTCCGTCCCTTCCTGCGCCCACGACGACCGGGCGCAGCAGCGAACCCATGACCACTCCGACCAGAAACGAGGCCGCCACCCACGCCATGGGGTTCAGCCGCACGGCGCGGCGGACGGTTTTCTCCCCCGCCTCGACCGCCGAACGGACCGCGTCCGGCGCATCCGTCTCCATGGCCGCCTTCAGCGCCGCGTTGGAAAGTTCCGACTGGAGCCCCAGCAATTCCCCGTGCCGATCGTCGCCCATGGCGCCTCCGCAAAGCCCACCACATGCGCGCCGGCAAGAGGGAACCCGCACGGTCTCGCTGTCAAGCCGAAGACGCGCATATGGTTTCACGGCGGGATCCGCAACGACAACGGCGGGGCGCCACGTTTGATCCCGAGAGGAGGCCGCGGGCTTGGCCGCGGGCTTGGCGGCGGGCTTGGCGGCGGGAATGGCGGCGGGGCTTGACCGGGCCCGGCGCTCGCGCGTTTCCCGTTTCACGCAAGCGGCGAAGCGTCCCTATGTCTTTGCGTGATCGCGTTTTCTGCACGCGAACCGGTCTCCACTTCGCTCGAAAACGCTCTAGGATGCGGGCCTTGCCCTTCCCTCCCCCACCCGGTCCGATCCATGCCCCGCACCATCGATTACTATTTCTCCTGCGTCAGCCCGTGGACCTTCCTTGGCCATGCCCCCTTCATGGACGCGGCGCGGCGACATGGCGCGAAGGTCGCGCCCCATCCGGTCAACCTCGGCCCGATCTTCGCGGAAACGGGCGGGTTGCCGCTGCCGAAGCGGGCGCCGCAGCGCCAGCGTTACCGGCTGGTGGAGCTGCAGCGCTGGGGCGTGAAGCGCGGCGTCGCATTCCACGTCCATCCCGCATTCTGGCCGTTCGACGGCGCCCTTGCCGACCGCACCATCATCGCCGCGCTTCTGGCGGGCCATCCGGTGGACGCCCTCCTGCCGCGCATCTTCTCCGGCGTGTGGCAGCGGCAGGAGAATCTCGGCGCCCCCGAGGTGATCGCGGCGATCGCCGAGGAGGTCGGGCTGCCCGGCGCCGCGCTGGTGGCCGAGGCGCAAGGCGAGGCGGCGGAGAAAGCCTATATCGAGAACCGCGAGCGCGCGGTGGCCGCCGACGTGTTCGGCGCGCCGTCCTACGTGCTCGACGGGGAGGTGTTCTGGGGCCAGGACCGCATCGACCTCCTGGACGACGCCCTCTCCAGCGGCCGCCCGCCGTTCCGGCCGGTGTGACCGCAGGGCTTCGCCCCCTTCCGGCCCGGATCGTTCGGCATATGTCTTGACCTTGGGGCGGCGCGGTGGGATCCGCGCCGCACGTTCGGAGGCGATCATGTTCCGCTCGGCCGCACACCTTCGTTTCCTCGCGCCCAGGCTTGCCCCGCCCAGGTTTGCCCCGCCCAGGTTTGCCCTGCCCGCGCTTGCCCTGTGCCCGCTGCTTCTCGCCGTCGCGGGTCCCGCCGCCGCGCAGGGGCCGGTGCCGGCCGAGACCACGGCGCCGCGCTTCTCCTTCGCACCGGTCGATGGCGGGGCGCTGAAGCTCGACCGGGAGACCGGACGCGTCTCCCTCTGCGCCAAGGGGCCCACGGGCTTCGCCTGCGAGGCGGTGCCGGACACGCGGGACGCCTACGAGGCCGAGATCGCACGCCTCCAGTCGGAGCTCGACAGGCTGCGCCGCGCCGACGCGCGTCCGCTGCCGCCGCCGCTGCCGCCGCCGCTGCCGCCGGGGACGCTGCCGCCGCCCGCCGCGACGCCGCCCGGCCCCGACACCATGGACCTCGACCGGGCGCTCGCTTATGCCGAGCGCTTCTACCGACGCCTCAAGAGCATGATCGACGAATTGCGCGCCCCCAGCGGACAGGAGCGGATGTGAGCCGGCGCGGGTTCAGAAGTCGCTCAGGAAGGTGTCGATGCGCTTCAGGGCCTGGTCGGTGAGGCTGCCGGGGAAGCCGATGAAGACGTGGCAGCCGCCGGGATAGACATCGAGCGCTGCCCCGTTGCCGGCGGCCATCCAGGCGCCGGCCATGAACAGCGTGTCGTCGAGCAGCGCGTCGCGCGTGCCCACGCTGAACAGCGCCTTCGGCAGGCCCTTGAGGTTGCCGAGCAGCGGCGAGACATCCGGGTCGTCCACCTTGCCCTCGAGCCTGAGATAATTGTTCACGAAGAAGGTGATGTCGCGGGTGTTGAGCACCAGCGGCAGGTCGCCCCAATTGCGGGCGGACGGGGTGAGGCGCAGGTCGTAGCAGCCCGCCGTCAGCACCGCCGCCGAGAACGGGCTGAGCAGGTGGCGGTCCCGCAGGCGCGCCAGGGTGGCCACCGCGAGCGTGGCCCCGCCCGATTCCCCGCCGATGGCGAAGCGATCCGTACCGAAGCGCGCCCGGCCTTCCTTCACCAGCCACAGGGCCGCCGCCTCGCAATCGTCGGGCGCGGCGGGATAGGGCACTTCGGGCGCGAGCGCATAGTCCACGGAAACCACGGCCAGCCCGCAATTGGCGGCGATGCGGTCGAGCAGCGATTCGTTCTCGCGCGCCGAGCCGAGGGTCCAGCCGCCGCCATGGATGTGGAGATAGACCCCCCTGGGGGCGCCGTCCGGCATGTAGATGCGCACCGGCACCGGGCCGCGCGGGCCTGGAATGGTCTCCGCGCGCGCCCGCGGGCTTTCCGGCGCCAGCGGGAACACGCCCTTGCCGGCGGCGCGCGCGGCGCGGATCTCCGGCAGCGGCACCGCCCAGCGGTCGGGGATCGCCTGAAGCGCCTTGACGATGGCATCGTTCACCATGCGCGTGTCGACGGCGACGGCGGCATCGGTGAAAACGGCGGCATCGAGAACCAGCTTCGACATGGACGGCACCTTTGACCGGATGGGACGTTGCGCGGCGGGATGCAGGCGGGCGGGCCCGGAAACCGGCAAGCGGGCGGGCCGGAAAACTGGTACGTGCCCGCGGTGCCGCATGCAAGCCGGCGCGAAGGAGCTTGAGAGATGGCACGCCTCACCCGCAGCCCGGCGACGAGCGTGGACGAGATCCGCCACGCCCAGGCCCGCCTCGCCGTGGACACCCCCGGCGAGGGATTCACCGAGATCACCGCCGAGGCCGCCGCGTTCCTCCAGGAGATCGGCGCGCGCACCGGCGTGCTCACCGTCCTGTGCCGGCACACCTCGGCCTCCCTGACGATCCAGGAGAACGCCGACCCGGACGTGCGCACCGACCTCCTCACCGCGCTGCGCGGCCTCGCCCCGCGCGATTTTGGCTGGGTGCACGATACCGAGGGGCCGGACGACATGCCGGCGCACGTGCGCACCATGCTCACGGACACCAGCCTCTCCATCCCGGTCAGCCAGGGCCGGATGGCGCTGGGCACGTGGCAGGGCCTCTATCTGGTGGAGCATCGGGCAAGGCCCCACCGCCGCGAGGTTGTGCTGGCTTTCACCGGCGCGACCGGGCATATGACCTGATCTGCTTGTCACGGCTTCGCCATGGAAGGATGATCGGGACGTACGATTCGCCACGAACCGTTCGCCCACAAGGTCGGATGGAAAGAAGCCGCTCGGGGGAGGAAAAGCATTGGGAGAAGACGCCGGGAGCGCCCTGCACCTCGTCATCGCCGACGACCACCCCCTGTTCCGCGGCGCCCTCCGGGAAGCGGTCCTGGGCCGCCACGCGGATGCCGCGATCGAGGAAGTCGGCACCTTCGACGACCTCACCGCGCTGCTCGAGCGCGATACGGATTTCGACCTGATCCTGCTCGACCTCACCATGCCCGGCGCCCGGGGCTTCTCCGGCCTCATCTATCTGCGCGCGCAATACACCGCGATCCCGGTGGTGGTGGTCTCGGGCAACGAGGAGCCGGCGGTGATCCGCCGCTGCCTCGACCTCGGCGCCTCCGGCTTCATTCCCAAGACCATGGGCGTCGGCCACATGCGCGATGCCGTCGCCGGCGTGCTGAAGGGCGACACCTTCGTGCCGCCGGACATCAGCCTCACCACCAAGGCGGACGTGGAGACCGACGCCATCATCGCCCGCCTCGCCACCCTCACGCCGCAGCAGGTGCGGGTGCTGATGATGCTGTCCGAGGGCCGGCTCAACAAGCAGATCGCCTATGAGCTCAGCGTGTCCGAGGCGACTGTGAAGGCCCATGTCTCGGCCATCCTGCAGAAGCTCGGGGTGGAGAGCCGCACCCAGGCCGTGATCGCCGTGTCCAAGGTGGAATCCGGCCTGTGGAGCCAGCACCAGGCGTGAGCCGCCGCGTCTGGCCGGGGCACGGATCCGCCATGGTAGGGGCCCATTCACCGGTCGCGGCGGATAAGGGCTGATCCGCCCGGCGCGCCCGGGAGAACGGCAGAAGGACCACCATGACCGACGAAACCCTGCGCCCGTCCGAAGACGCCGCTCCGGCCCGTCGCTCCCTGTGGGATGCCATCGTCGTCTACACGCGTCCGAGCGTGCTGGTGGTGATCCTGCTCGGCTTCTCGTCGGGCCTGCCCCTCGCGCTCACCGGCACCACCCTTTCCGTGTGGATGACCGAGGTGGGCGTCAGCCTCGGCAGCATCGGCCTGTTTTCCCTGGTGGGGCTGCCCTACACGCTGAAGTTCCTGTGGGCGCCCCTGGTGGACGCCCTCGACGTGCCGGTGCTGTCGCGCCTGCTCGGGCGGCGGCGCGGCTGGCTGCTGGCGACGCAGATCGCGCTCATGGCCGCCATCGCCTTCCTCGGCACCCAGGACCCCTTGGCCGCGCCGGTGATGGTGGTGCTCGGCGCCCTGGCGGTGGCGACCATCTCGGCGACGCAGGACATCGTGGTGGACGCGTTTCGCGTGGAGCGGCTCGACACCAGCGAGCAGGCCGCCGGCATGGCCGGCTACGTCGCCGCCTATCGCATCGGCATGCTGGTCTCGGGGGCGGGCGTCATCGCCATCGTCGCCTATCTCGAGCATCTCGACGTGCCGAAGGCAAGCACCTGGTTCTGGGGCTATCTGTGCGCCGCCGCCTTCGTGGTGGTGGGCATGATCGCGACCTTCACGGCGCGCGAGCCGCAGGCGCCCGCACGGGAGGAAGGCGCCGGCGCCTTGGCCCGGGTGGTCTCCACCGCGGTGGGTGCGTTCAGCGAGTTCCTCTCGCGGGAACAGGCGCTCACCATCCTTTTGTTCGTGCTGCTCTACAAGTTCTGCGACGCCTTCGCCGGCGTCCTGACGGCGCCGTTCGTCATCTCCATCGGCTTCGACAAGGCCACCTACGCCGCCATCGTGAAGGGCGTCGGCCTGGCCGCCGCCCTTGCGGGCGGGTTCGCCGGCGGGTTCGTCGCCCGCTACTTCCCGCTGGTGACCTGCCTGTGGATCGGCGGCATCCTGCAGATGCTGTCCAACCTCGCCTTCACCGCGCAGGCGATCATCGGCGTCAACGTGGCGGCGCTCACCGCCACCATCGTGGTGGAGAATTTCACCGGCGCCATCGGCACGGTGATTTTCGTGGCCTACCTCTCGGCCCTGTGCGGGGTGCGGGCGCACACCGCCACCCAATATGCCCTGCTCACCGCGCTGACCGCCGTGGGGCGCACCTTCCTCGCCTCGGGCGGCGGCTTCGTCGCCGAGGCGACGGGCTGGCCGGTGTTCTTCATCATCACCGTCCTCACCGGCCTGCCGGGGCTGGTGCTGCTGGCCTGGCTGCAGATGAAGGGCCATTTCCGCACCCTGGCGCGGGAAAACGTCGACGGCTGAGCGTCGTCCGCCGGCATCGCCCAAATGGCCGGCCGGGCGGGGGTTTTCTTAGCGCCGTCGCCCAGCCTGCTGGGCGAAATTCCCCTAGCCCCGTCGCCCAGCCTGCTGGGCGAAATTCCGCTAGCGGCGTCGCCCAGCCTGCTGGGCGACCTGGAGCACCGTGCGCTCGCAGATGGAGGCGGCGAGGGCGGCGTTGCGGCGGGCGGCGAGAACGGCGTCGTCCACCGCGATCAGCGCCCTCAGGCAGCGGTCGGGATCGAGGCCGCGCAAGGCCTTCTCCAGCTTCGGCTTGCGCGAGAAATGCACCTGCGGCCGGGCGGAATTGACCACCTGCTCGGGGCTCGATCCGCCGGCCACCGCGAGCGTCATCTGGTGCACGGCGGAAAGCGCGCGCAGGAGCGCGCCGAGCACCGCGTCCGGCCGCGTCGCCGCGCCGAACGCCTTGGCGAGGGCGGCGACCGCCTCCCGCGTTTCCCCGGCCAGGGCCGCATCCACCACGTCGTCCAAGGCGAGCGCGGAGGCGTCGCCGACGATGAGGCGCACGTCCTCGGCGGTGACCCGCTGCTGCCCCTGGGCATAAAGCGCGAGCTTGGCGATCTCCCCGCGCGAGGCGAGGCGGTCACCGCCGATGAGGGAGACGAGAAGCTCGCGCGCGTCCCGGTCGATGCCGAGGCCGGCTTCGGCCATCATCGTGTCCACGAGGCGCGCGAGGTCGCGCTCGGTATCCGCGTAGCAGGCGATGGCGAGGGCGTTGGGAGCGTTCTCGCACAGGGCGCGCAGCGGGGCGCCCTTCTTCAGGTCGCCCGCCTCCACCACCACCAGCGCGTCGCAGGGTCCGGCGAGCACCGGCTGGAGGGCGGGGACGATGTTGCGGCTGCCGGCGCGCAGCCACACCACCCGCTCGCCGCCGAACAGGCCGATGGTGGAGGTCTCGTCGATCAGGCGGCGCGGGTCGGAGGCGACATCCTCGCCCTCGAGGCGCACCAGGGCGAAGGGATCATGGGCGTCGGGCACGGCCCGGCGCACCAGCGCCTCGGCGCGCTCGCGCACGAGGCCCGTATCCGGCCCGTAGATGAGGATGACACTCTTGCCGCGATCGCGCCGGGCGAGCGCCGCCTCGGCGTCGCCGGGCCGCACCGCGACCATCGGCTCAGCTTCCGGAGCCGGGCGTGTTCGCCGTGCGGATGAAATAGGCGGTGAGCTGGGCCTTGATCTGGTCCGCCACGCTGCGCGCGGCGCGCTTCTCCGCGTCGATGCCGGCGCTGTAGTTGGCGAAGCGCTGGTCGCTGGTGTCGATGGTGGCGGTTCCGGAGGCGGACCCCTCGGTAACGGTCTTCTTCTTCTCGTCGCCGGCCTTCACCAAGCGCCAGTTGGCGGTCACCCGGATGATCTGGTTCTCCGGCAGGCCGGAAGCCGAGTTGAGGAGCGCGGTGGAGGTGGAGGTATCCACCGAGATGATCATCTGCAGCGGGGCGCCCTTGGGATTGCCGTCGCCGCCGTTGAGCGCATAGATCAGGTCGTTGCGCAGCTCGTTGCCGACCCGGCCCTGGACCTGGATGATCTCCACGTCTCGGTACTTGTCGAGCAAAGCGGGGCCGCCTACCGTCGAGTTGTCCGCATAGAGCGGCTGGAAGCAGCCGGCGAGCGCGCCGGAAAGCGCGCACACCAGCGCCAGCCGCGCCAGCAGCGGCGCGGGGCGCGAAACCAGGAACGAGGGATCAGGCAACGACATTCACGATCCTCTGCGGCACCACGATGATACGCTTCGGCGCGCGTCCGTCGAGTGCCCTTTGGACACTTTCGAGTTTCAGCACCGCCGCTTCCACTTCCGCGGCCGTGGCTTCACGCGGGACGACGATATCGTCGCGCTTCTTGCCATTGATCTGGATCGGAAGTGTGACCGTGTCCTGGCGCAGCAGGGCGGCGTCCACCGCCGGCCACGCCGCCTCGGCCACGAGGCTCCCGTGGCCCAGCGCCACCCAGCATTCCTCGGCCAGATGCGGCGTCATGGGCGCGATCACGCCCACCACCATTTTCGCCGCCTCGCGCAGGGCGAAGGCCATGTCGTCCGGCACCGCCTGCGCCGCCCGCGCCGCCGCGACCGCGGTGCCGAAGGCATTGGCGAATTCGTGCACATGGGCGACCGCCACGTTGAAGCGCAGCCGCTCGATATCCTCGGCGACCGTCGCCGCCAGGCCGTGGGTGGCCCGTCGCAGGCCGAGGGCCGCCTCGGAAAACGCCGCCGGGCGGGGCGCGCCCGGGGCGGCGCCGAGCTCCACCGCCTCGTGCACCAGGCGCCAGATGCGCTGCACGAAGCGCCAGGCGCCCTCGATGCCGCCCTGCGTCCATTCGCTGTCGCGCTCGGGCGGGGTGTCGGAGAGCATGAACCAGCGGGCGCAGTCCACGCCGTAGGTATCCGCCACCACCTCGGGGGCGACCACGTTGCGCTTGGACTTGGACATTTTCTCCGGCGGGGAGATGACCACGTCCGAGCCGTCGGCGATCTTCACCGCCCGTCCGTTGCCGAGGATTTTGACCTCCTCCGGGAACAGCCACTTGCCGTCCTGGTCCTTGTAGGTCTCGTGGACGATCATGCCCTGGGTGAACAGGCCGGCGAACGGCTCCTCCAGGTCGACGCGCCCGCAGGCCTTCAGCGCCCGGGTGAAGAAGCGCGAATAGAGCAGGTGCAAAATGGCGTGCTCGATGCCGCCGATATACTGGTCCACCGGCAGCCAGTGGGCCACCGCCGCCTTGTCCAGCGGCTTGTCCACGTTGTCCGAGGCATAGCGCAGGAAGTACCAGGACGAATCCACGAAGGTGTCCATGGTGTCCGTCTCGCGCCGCGCGGGCTTGCCGCATTTGGGGCACGGCACGTCGCGCCAGGCCCTGGCCCGGTCCAGCGGGTTGCCGGGACGGTCGAAGGTCACGTCGTCGGGCAGCTCCACCGGCAGCTGGTCGCGGGGCACGCCCACGGGGCCGCAGCTGTCGCAATGGATCACCGGGATGGGGCAGCCCCAGTAGCGCTGGCGCGAGATGCCCCAGTCGCGCAGGCGGAAATTCACCCGCCGCGTGCCCTGCGGCTGGTCGCCGACGCGGAAGCGCTCCAGCTGGCGGGCCACCGCCTCCTTGGCCTCCGGCACGCTCATGCCATCGAGGAAGCCCGAGTTGAACAGGGTGCCGTCCCCGTCATAAGCCACGTCGCCGACGCTGAACGCGCCGGGATCGGTCTCCGGCGGCAGCACCACCGGGGTGACCGTGAGGCCGTACTTGCGGGCGAAGTCGAGGTCGCGCTGGTCGTGGGCCGGGCAGCCGAAGATGGCGCCGGTGCCGTAGTCCATGAGCACGAAGTTGGCCACGTAGACCGGCACGGTGCGCTTGTCGTCCAGCGGATGGACCACCTCCAGGCCGGTATCCCAGCCCTTCTTCTCCTGGGTCTCGATCTCCTCGGCCGAGGTGCCGCCACGCTTGCACTCGGCGATGAAGTCGGCGACGCGCGGATCCGCCTGCCCCAGGTGCTGCGCCAGCGGATGGTCCGGCGAGAGCGCGAGGAAGGACGCGCCGAACAGGGTGTCCGGCCGCGTGGTGTAGACCTTCAGCGCCTTGGCGCCGGCCGGCAGCCTGCCGCCGGCGTGGGAAGCCTTCGAGAACTCGAACAGCACCTCCATGCCTTCCGAGCGGCCGATCCAGTTGCGCTGCATCAGGCGCACCTTGTCCGGCCAGCGGTCGAGCGTGTCGAGGGCGTCGAGCAGGTCCTGGGCGAAGTGGGTGATGCGCAGGAACCACTGGCTGAGCTTGCGCCGCTCCACGATGGCGCCCGAGCGCCAGCCGCGCCCGTCGATCACCTGCTCGTTGGCGAGCACGGTGTTGTCCACCGGGTCCCAGTTGACCTCGCTCTCCTTGCGATAGGCGAGGCCCGCCTCCAGGAAGTCGAGGAAGATGCGCTGCTGCTCCACGTAATAGGACGGGTCGCAGGTGGCGATCTCGCGATTCCAGTCGAGGGACAGGCCGAGCAGCTGGAGCTGCTCGCGCATGGAGGCGATGTTCTCGTAGGTCCAGCTCTTGGGATGGATGCCGCGCTCGATGGCGGCGTTCTCCGCCGGCAGGCCGAAGGCGTCCCAGCCCATGGGATGGAGCACGTTGAAGCCCTGCATGCGCTTGTAGCGCGCGAGCACGTCGCCCATCACATAGTTGCGGCCATGGCCGATATGGATGCGCCCCGAGGGATAGGGGAACATCTCCATGACGAAGAATTTCGGGCGCGGATCGTCGTTGCGCGTGCGGAAGATGCCGCGCTCGGCCCAGGTCTTCTGCCACCTGGGTTCGGCTTCACGGGCATTATAGCGGTCTTGCGCACGCTCAGGGGCGCGCTCCGGCGTGCGATCTTGGGTCATGGATCCGTCAGGGGTCAAAACGCGCCGGACTAGGACAGAAACGCGCCCTCGGGTCAACCTTCGGCTCGCCGGGAGAGTGCCTCCGATGGAAGAGGGGCCCGGCCGCGGCGCCCTCCCCGCCCCATGACCGCGACGGCCGGACCGGCTCCGGACGGCGAAAGCCGTCGCCCCGGGCGCCCCGCCGCCACGGGTTTCGCGTGCCGCGCGGTCCAAGGGACGGAGGTGGGGACGGACGTGGGGACGGACGTGAGGGCGAATTTGGTGGCGGGAAAACCCCACGCCGGCCGCGGTCGTCGCTTGAGCGGCGCCGGGTCTTGCCATGGGCAGCCCCATCGTCCATCAAACCCGAGTGGCAAATGGGAGTGGGCAATGGCAGCGCTGCGTCGCGGAATGGTCTTGGTTCTCGGTTCCGCAGCCACACTTGCCCTTCCCCTTCTTGCCGCCGTCCCCGCCTTCGCGGCGGAGGGCCTGCCGGTGCTCGACGGGGCGAGGCTCTCGCCGCTCTGGGCCATCCCCTTCGTGGGCATGCTGCTGTCCATCGCGCTCTTCCCGCTGCTCGCCAGTCATTTCTGGCACCACCATTACGGCAAGGTGGCGCTGTTCTGGGGGCTGGCCTTCGTCATCCCCTTCGCCGCGACCTACGGCGCGTCGGCGACGACGCACGAGGTGGTGCACACCGCGCTGCTCGAATACATCCCGTTCATCATCCTGCTGTTCGCCCTGTTCACGGTGTCCGGCGGCATCCTCATCACCGGCAACCTGAAGGGAACGCCGTCGGTGAACACGGCGCTCCTCGGCATCGGCACGCTGATCGCGAGCCTCATCGGCACCACCGGCGCCTCCATGGTGCTTATCCGCCCGCTGCTGCGCGCCAATGACGATCGCCACCACAACGTCCACACGGTGGTGTTCTTCATCTTCCTGGTGTCGAACATCGGCGGCTCGCTGACCCCCCTCGGCGACCCGCCGCTGTTCCTGGGCTTCCTCAAGGGGGTGAACTTCTTCTGGACCACCACCCACCTGCTGCACGACACGGCGGTGATCGCGGCCATCCTGCTTGTCGCCTACTACCTGCTGGACCGCTATTTCTACGGCAAGGAGCCGCCGCGGCTGCAGCCGGACCGGACCCCCGAGACGTCCGAGGGGATCGGCCTGCGCGGCGCCCAGAACGTGCCCCTGCTCGGCGGCATCATCGGCGCCATCCTCCTCAGCGCCCTGTGGAAGCCCGGCATTTCCTACGACATCTACGGCACCCGCGTGGAGCTGCAGTGGATCATCCGCGACGTGCTGCTCGTGGTCTTCGCCTTCGTCTCCCTCGTCATCACCCCCAAGCTGGTGCGCGAGCGCAACGGCTTCGACTGGGAGCCGATCCGCGAGGTGGCCAAGCTGTTCGCCGCCATCTTCCTCACCATCATACCGGTCATCGCCATCCTGAAGGCCGGCTCGCGCGGCGCCTTCTCGCCGCTGGTGGAGCTGGTCACGGGGCCGGACGGGCAACCGGTGAACGTCTGGTATTTCTGGCTCACCGGCGCGCTGTCCGCCTTCCTCGACAACGCGCCCACCTATCTCGTCTTCTTCAACCTCGCCGGCGGCAACCCGCACCAGCTCATGGGGCCGCTGGCGGTGACGCTGGAAGCGATCTCGGCCGGCGCGGTCTTCATGGGGGCGCTGACCTATATCGGCAACGCGCCGAACTTCATGGTCCTGTCCATCGCCCGCCACCGCGGCGTGAAGATGCCGAGCTTCTTCGGCTACATGCTGTGGTCGTTCGGCTTCCTCCTGCCGTGCTTCGCGCTGCTGACGGTGCTCTACTTCATCTGACGCGGGCGGGACCCGAAGCCGGCCGCGGCCGGCTTCGGGTCCCGCCGGGGCGACTCCAGGCCTATTCTCCCGCGAGACGCAGGGGCGCGCGCACCGCCGCCTCCGCCCGCCGCAGGCGGTCCTCCGCCGCGGCGATGTAGGCGCGGGTCAGCGGCACCGCCTCCTGCCGGCGGGCGAGCTGGATCTGGAACACGTTCAGCCCCTGGTGGCGGAACGCCATCTCGCTGGCGGCGAGGTAGAATTCCCACATGCGGCAGAAGCGCTCGTCGGTGAGCCGCGCCGCCTCCTCCCAGCGGGCGCGGAAGCGCTGGCGCCAGGCCTTGAGCGTCTGCGCATAGTGCAGCCGCAGCAGCTCCACGTCGGTGACGACGAGCCCCGCCCGCTCGATGTGCGGCAGCACCTCGGACAGGGCCGGGATGTAGCCGCCGGGGAAGATATACTTGGCGATGAAGGGATTGGTCACCCCCGGCGGATCGGCGCGGCCGATGGCGTGCAGCAGCATCACCCCGTCCTCCTTCAGCAGGCTTTTCGCCTTGCGGAAGAAGGCGCCGAAATGGTCCACCCCCACATGCTCGAACATGCCCACCGACACGATGCGGTCGAACGGGCCCGCCACGTCGCGATAATCGCGCAGCTCGAAGTTCACCCGCTCGGCGAGGCCGCGCTCGGCGGCGCGGGTGCGGGAAAGGGCCAGTTGCTCCCGGGAGAGGGTGACGCCGGACACCTTCGCCCCCGCCATCTCGGCGAGGTAGAGGCCGAGCCCGCCCCAGCCGGAGCCGATGTCGAGCACGTCCAGGCCCTCGCGCTCCAGCACCAGCTTGGCGGCGATGTGCCGCTTCTTGGCCAGCTGGGCGTCGTCCAGGCTTTGCCCCTCATGCTCGAAATAGGCGCAGCTGTACTGCCGGTCGTCATCGAGGAAGAGGGAATAGAGCCGCCCGTCGATGTCGTAATGATGCGCGACGTTGCGCTGCGCCCGGTCCCGCGGATTGAACTGGGCGATCCGCCGCGACAGCCGGCGCGCGAGGTACAAGAGCTTCGCCGGCACCGTGGGGTTGATCGCGAGCGGCTGGGACATGACCAGGTCGAGGAAGTCGGCGATGCTCCCCTGCTCCATCACCAGCGTGCCGTTCATGTAGGCCTCGCCGAGCTTCAGCTCCGGGTCGAGGCAGATGCCGCGCTCGGCCGCCGGGCAGGTGATTCGCACGGCCACCGGTGGTTTGCCCGGCGGGGCCGTTCCCAGGCGCAGGGTTCGACCCGATGCGGTCGTCAACGTCAACGCGCCACGCACAATCACACGTCGCAGGACACTTTCCAGCAACCGCTCCATCGGCCGCCTCCGTCAATCGTCAGTGCAGAACCTTTCTCTCCGCTCCCGGCCCGGAGCGCCCGTTCGCCGGACAAAGCGCATGGCGCGCCATGGCCCCGCTCGCGTGACAACGCTCCAGATCGGCTTCGGTTCACCCGCCCCTCGGGACCCGACACCGTGCGCCAGGATGGCCGCAACAGGTTTCATGAAACCACCAAGCCCGTGGTGCCGCAATATTGGAGGCGCGCGGGCACGCTTTCATCTTGGTCACGTGGGCGCGAGTGGGCGAAAAAGTCGTGCGGAAACGCAAAAACGGCGCCCCGGCCTGGCCGGGACGCCGCTTCTTACCTAACGGAATGCACCCTCCGACTGGCGGAGGGAGAAGAGAACCTCAGCCCTCGGAGCCTTCCTCGGCCTCGAGCTCGGCGGCGATCTCGGCGCGCTCGATGGCGAGCTCGGCCTCGATCTCCGCATCCTCGTCGCGGGCGGTGCGCACGTCCTCGCCGCGGGCCTGACGCTCGGCCTCGTCGGCGTTGCGGGCGACATTGACCTTCACGGTCACTTCCACTTCCGGGTGGAGCGTCACCGGCACGATGTGCACGCCCAGCGTCTTGATCGGGTGGTTGAGGACGACCTGCTGGCGATCGATGGTGAAGCCGGCCGCGGTGAGGCCGTCGGCGATGTCACGGGTGGAGACCGAGCCGTACAGCTGGCCGCTCTCGCCCGCCTGGCGGATCATCGCCACGCTCTGGCCGGCGAGCTTCTCGGCCACCGCCTCGGCGTCCTTGCGGCGCTCCAGGTTGCGGGCCTCAAGCTCGATCTTCATGGTGTCGAAGCGGTCCTTGTTCGCCTTGGTGGCGCGCAGGGCCTTGCCGTTCGGCAGCAGGAAGTTGCGGGCGTAGCCGTCGCGCACCTTCACCACTTCGCCCATCTGGCCGAGCTTGGCGACGCGCTCGAGAAGAATGATTTCCATTTTCGTTTCTCCTGTCTCGTGTTCGGTTGAATTCTCTAGGATCGGGAACGGGTCAGCGATCGTTGGCGGCGGGCGGGGCGGCGCCGCTGCTCATCCGGGCGCGAAAATCGAACATGCCGTCGACGAAGCCGAGCACCGCCATGGCGATGACCGGCCAGCCGAGCACGGCCGCCGTGAGCCAGAGCCCGGCGAGGATGACGAGGCGCGCCGAATGGCCCCTTGTGACGGCGTGCACCACGGCGAAGCCGGCTAGGGCGTAGGCGCACACGAGGGTCGCCGCCGCCGCCGAGGCGGACAGGCCGATCATGGCGCCGGCCATGCTGACGCCCACCGCCACCGCCAGCGCCAGCGACGTGGCCGGCGGCACGCGCAGCGCCGCCAGGGCCGGCCAGGGACGCTTGAGGCGGCCGGAGACCAGCGCCGCCCGGGCGGCGAGATAGAGGCACAGCAGTTGCGCCATCATGCCCATCACCGCCGCCAGCCCCGGCAGGAGGCCGGCGATGAGCGCCCCGAAGGCCGCCGGATCGACGCCGGCGAGGCCCTCGGCGGGGGCTCCCTGGCCCGCCACCAGCGCCTCGAAGGTGGCGATGACGGCAGCGCGATAGCCGTCATAGCCGCCCGGCATGGAGGCCAGCGCCACGGTGACCGCGATGGTGGAGAAGGCGGCGGCCAGCAGCACCAGCCCGCCCACCGGGAACCAGACCAGCCCGTCGCGGGCGGCCGGATCGGGCCGGGCGAGCATGGCGGCGTAGGACAGGCCGAAGGCCGGTCCGCCGAGCCCGAGGAGATAGGTGAGGAGGAAGGTGCCGCCGAACACCAGCGCGATCCCGGCCCCCGCCAGCCCCACCGCGAGAAGCGCGGCCAGCGGCGAGAAGGCGATGCCGGCGATCATCACCGGAAGGGGCGACAGGTAGAAAAGCGGGACGGCCAGGATCGATCCCGCCGCGGCACCGGCGGCAAGAAGGGCGGAGGCCGCACCGGCGGCCACGGCGATGATCAGGATCGGTCCCATCGACAAGCTGTCCCGCTGGCGCGGTTAGAGGCGGGTCTGAAGCCCGCCCCAGCTGACGCCCCGGGATCTGCTGCCCGCGGCGCGTCGGCCTAGAAGAAGACGCCCTCCCCGGCGGGGAGGGCGGATGACATCAGCGGATCACGAAGGGCAGCAGGCCCAGGAACCGCGCGCGCTTGATGGCGGCGGAGAGGTCGCGCTGCTTCTTGGCGGAAACCGCCGTGATGCGCGAGGGGACGATCTTGCCGCGCTCGGAGATGTAGCGCTGCAGGAGCCGCACGTCCTTGTAGTCGATCTTCGGCGCGTTGGGGCCGGAGAAGGGGCAGGTCTTGCGACGACGGAAGAAGGGGCGGCGCTGACCGCCGCCACCGCCGGCAGCACCACCGGACTGAGCGAACGCCATCAGACTTCCTCCTCGCCGTGGGTTTCTTCAGTCGGGCGCGGACGGCGCGGGCGGTCCTCGCGGCCACCGAAGCCGCGGTCGCCACGATCACCCCGGTCGCCGCGGTCACCACGCTCGCCGCGATCGTCGCGGTCGCGCTTCTGCAGCATGGCCGAGGGGGTCTCCTCGTGCTCTTCCACGCGCAGGGTGAGGATGCGCAGCACGTCCTCGTCGATGCGCTGCTGGCGCTCCAGCTCCTGCACCGCCGCCGCGGGGGCGGTGATGTTCATGAGCGTGAAGTGGGCCTTGCGGTTCTTGTTGATGCGATAGGTGAGGGACTTGACGCCCCAATACTCGGTCTTGCCGACCGAGCCGCCATTCGCCTCGATGACACCCTTGAACCGGGTGGTGAGTTCCTCGACCTGCTGCGCCGTCACGTCCTGGCGCGCGAGGAACACGTGCTCGTAAAGCGGCATGTGTTCATGTGCCTTTCGTTTTCACTTCCGCCCACCGGCGCCAAGCCCTTCTTGCCTTGAAAGGCGCGAAGCTCGGAAGGCGGGGACACGGGACGACGGGCACTGGCCCTGCCCTTCCCTGTCGAGGCGGTGAATCGCCCGGGCACGAAAGAACCGTCCGTTCAGCCCCCGGCCGGGTGCGACGGAAGCGGGGCGTATAGCAGAATTTCCGGGGAAGGCAAGGTTCAAGCGGGCCGGCGGGCCCGGAAGGCTCAGGCCGGCTCCGTCATCGCCGTGACGCTGTAAACGTTTCCGGCGGAATCACAGGGGGTCCGCGCACCGACCTGCCGGCCGTCCCCGAAGGGACCGGAGCGCACCTCGGTGCCGTCCTTGCGGAACCCCTCCCAATACGATCGCCGGTCGGGGCATCGTCGAGGGCCCGGCCGGTGGTCCAGATGCGCTCCGCCTGAAGGCGCTGCTCAGAACAGGCCGACGCTGGCCGGCGGACGCGGCGCCGCCGGCTTCGGCGCGGCGGCGGGCTTCACCCCGCCCGCGGCGCCGGGCTTCGCCGCGGCAGGCTTCGCCGCCGTGGAAGCGGACGCCGCCGGCTTCGGCTTCTTCTTCACCGGCGGGGTGTTCAGCGCCACCTTCGGCTCCGGCATCGCCTTGTTCATGGCGATGAGCTGCGACACCGTCACGAACTTGTAGCCCTTGGCGAGGAGGTCATCGAACACCTTCGGCATGGCATCCACCGTGGTGGGATGGATGTCGTGGACGAGGATGATCGCGCCCGAATGGACCCGCGAGACGATCCGGTCGTGGACCACCTGCGCATTGCGGTCCTTCCAGTCCAGCGGGTCCACGGACCAGTAGATGAAGGTCGAGCCGAACTTCTCCCGCAGGTGGGCGCGCAGGGTCGCGGTCATGGCGCCGTAGGGCGGGCGCACATAGGCCGGCGCCTTGCCGGTGAGCTGCTCGATGACGGCATTGGTGTCGGCGATCTGCTTGTCGGCCGCGGCCACCGGGATCTTCGGCAGCTGCGGGTGATCCCACGAATGGTTCGCCACCTCGTGCCCCTGGGCGGCCATCTGCTTGATGATCGCCGGCGCGGCGACCGCGCGGCTGCCCAGCACGAAGAAGGTGGCCTTGATGCCGCGCGCCTCCAGCATCTTCAGCAGGCGCGGCGTCGTCTCCGGGTTGGGGCCGTCGTCGAAGGTGATGGCGATGTAGGGTCCGTCGACGAAGGCCGAGGAATAGGCGACGAGATGCTGCGGCGAGGTGGTGGCGGATGACGCAGCCGACACCGACGTCGACACGACAGGCCCCGACATGGCCGATGTCGGGGGGGTGGTCGGGGTTGCCTCCGCCGTCGTCTGGGCGGTCGCATATCCGCCGCCGGGCGTCATGGTCACCAGGGGCCTGGCGGCGGGCGCCACCGGCTGGAGGGCCTGGCCGGCGACCGGCGAAAGACCCGCAAGGCCCACGGCGACAAATGCAAGAAATCCCCAGGAAGCCTTCACGGCGAACCACTTTCCATGTCTGATCCGGGCCAGCATTACCCGGATTCGGTCACACCCGTCGCATCACTTTCGCCCAACGCCTACGCACAAATTGTGAAGCATGAGAGGCAAAGCCTCAGGCTTCCGCAAAGTCAAGGGCTCTCGCCTTGACTCGCCCACATTCCCGGTGTCTCTCCCCTCCCCAAATTTCAACCGGAGGACAGCGCCATGACGGATGGGCCGCGTACAGGGTCTCATACCGCTTTTCTCTTTCCCGGCCAGGGCAGTCAGGCCGTGGGCATGGGCAAGGCGCTTGCGGATAATTTCGCCGCTGCCAAGGCGGTCTTCGACGAAGTGGACGCGGCACTCAACGAGAGCCTGAGCCGGGTGATCTGGGAGGGGCCCCAGGACGTGCTGACCCTCACCGCCAACGCCCAGCCGGCGCTCATGGCGGTCTCCCTCGCCACCCTGCGGGTGCTGGAAACCGAGGCGGGCCTAGACCTTTCCCGCGACGCCGCGTTCGTGGCCGGCCATTCGCTGGGCGAGTATTCCGCCCTGGCGGCGGCGGGGGCCCTCACCATCACCGAGGCGGCCCGCCTGCTGCGCATCCGCGGCCGTGCCATGCAGGAGGCGGTTCCGGTCGGCGAGGGCGCCATGGCGGCGCTGCTCGGCCTCGACTACGACCAGGCGGTCGCGGTGGCCGCCGAGGCCGCCGGCGACGATGTCTGCGAGGCCGCCAACGACAATGCCCCCGGCCAGGTGGTGGTCTCCGGCACCCGGGCCGCCGTGGAGCGCGCCATCCTCATCGCCAAGGAGAAGGGGGCGATGAAGGCGGTGCTGCTGCCCGTGTCCGCCCCCTTCCATTGCCGCCTCATGGGCCCGGCCGCCGAGGCCATGGAGGTGGCGCTCTCCGGCTCCACCGTGATGACGCCGCGGGTGCCGGTGGTGGCCAATGTCCGCGCTTCCCCGGTGACCGACCCGGCGGAGATCGTGCGCCTGCTGGTGGAGCAGGTGACGGGCACCGTGCGCTGGCGCGAGAGCATCATCTACATGGCCGGCGCGGGGGTGAACCGGGTGGTCGAGGTGGGGGCCGGCAAGGTGCTGTGCGGCCTCGTGAAGCGCATCGACAAGTCGGTCGCCGCCAGCGCCGTGGGCACGCCGGAGGATGTGGCCGCCTATATCGCGGCCCGCGACGCCGCCGCCTCGGCGGCCTGAGCGGCGGCACCGCCCCGGAGCCGCATTTTCCCGCTTGGCGGGCGCCCCTTGCTTGCGGGGCGGCGGCGGAAGCGGGCAAAAGGGCCGGATCGGCGCGCCCCGCACGCCCTGCGGCGCGCGCTCCGCTCAGCCTTCCCGCGCCAGCGGAAGGGGATGGCAGCGGGCTCGACGGTATCGCATACCCATCACCGGCCCCTGGGGCCAGACCAATCACGAGAGGACTGGGGCTTTCATGTTCGACCTAACCGGCAAGACCGCGCTCGTCACCGGCGCCACCGGCGGCATCGGCGGCGCCATCGCCAAGGCGCTGCACGCCCAGGGCGCCACCGTCGCCGTCTCGGGCACCCGGCGCGAGGCGCTCGACACGCTCGCGACCGAACTCGGGGGCACCCGGGTGATCGTGCTGCCCTGCAATCTCGGCGACAAGGACGAGGTGGAGAAGCTGGTGCCCGCCGCCGAGGAGGCGCTGGGCGGGCATGTGGACATCCTCGTCAACAATGCCGGCATCACCCGCGACAACATTTTCATGCGTCTGTCCGACGAGGCGTGGGACCAGGTGATCGCGGTGAACCTCACCGCCGCCTTCCGCCTGTCGCGCGCGGCGGTGCGCACCATGATGCGCCGCCGCTCGGGCCGCATCATCTCCATCACCTCCATCGTCGGCGTCACCGGCAATGCCGGCCAGGGCAACTATGCCGCCGCCAAGGCCGGCATGATCGGCATGTCCAAGTCGCTGGCGCAGGAAGTGGCCTCCCGCGGGGTCACGGTGAACTGCATCGCCCCCGGCTTCATCGCCACGCCCATGACCGACGCGCTCAACGAGAAGCAGCGCGAGGGCATCCTGAAGGCGGTGCCCGCGGCCAAGCTCGGCACGCCGGAGGACATTGCCGCCGCCTGCGTCTATCTCGCCTCCGACGAGGCCGGCTACGTCACCGGCCAGACGCTGCACGTCAATGGCGGCATGGCCATGATCTGACCGGCGCGGCCGGTCCTCGTCTCCCTTCTGGATCGCCCGGCGCGGCTGCCTCGCGCCGGGCGATTGCGTTCGGGCATCCGAACACGGGACGCAGGTTCTGATCGCCCGTATCGGCGAGGCGGCCCCTCTCCCGCCTGTGGGGGACGGGGAAAGCGGTGCAGGCCTGCGACCTTCCGAAGCAAAGGCGGAGAAGGGAGTCCCTCTGCCTTCCCGCGGGCGGTGGAGGGGGAACGGTGCAAATCCAGAACCGGACACGACCGCCTTCCAGCGCCACTTTTCCCCCCGGCGCTCTGCCCTTAATCTGCGCGTGTTTCAGCCCGGCCGCCGAATTATTCCGGCGGCGCCCATGTTTTGCATATTGGAGAAGCCGCCATGGCGCGCGCCCTGACCGCCTATCTTTTTCGCGCCGACGTTCCAGCACGCGCGGCCCTGCAGACGGCCCTCGACGGCCTGAAGCTGAAGCTGGTGCTCGATGACGGCTACCTGCCCCTCGTGTCGTCCGGCTACCTGCCCTGCACCCTCGACGGGGAGGATGCGGGCTTCACCATCCGCTTCCGCGAGGCCGACACCGACCTCTCCAAGTTCCCCGCCCTTGCCGCAGCGATCGCCGGGCGGGATGTGGCGGTGGACGTCAAATGGAGCGGCGACGTGCGCGAGCAGGTGAGCGCCATGGGCGTGTGCGCCGCCCTCGCCGGCAGCTTCGGCGCCCTCGTGCACGACCCTGAAAAGGATGAGCTCCGTGATTCGGGCAAGCTCCTCGGCAGGGCAAAAGCGGGCCTCGAAGAGCTCTGAACCGGGACGCGGGCCAAGAAAAAGGGGCGCCCGCAAGGGCGCCCCCGGTCCATGACGTGCGACGCCGCCCGGCGCCGCGATCTCACTTCGCGGCGGGAGCCGCGGCCGGCGCGGGCGCCGGGGTCGCCGGGGCGGGCGCCGCCGGCTTCTCGATCTTGGCGTCGGCCCGCAGCTTGGTGACCATGTCGGCCTGGGCCTTGCGCACCAGGTACTGCTCCACCTGGTCCTGCACCTGCTCGTAGGTGGGAACCGGCTTCTGGCGCTTGTCCTCGAGCTTGATGACGTGCCAGCCGAACTGGCTCTTCACCGGGTCGGAGACCTGGCCCTTCTCCAGCTTGAAGGCCGCATCGGCGAATTCCGGCACCATCTGCTCCTTAGTGAAGTAGCCGAGGTCGCCGCCGTCCTCGGCGCTGTCCTTGGAATTCTCCTTGGCGAGCTTGGCGAAGTCCTCGCCAGCCCGCGCCTTCTTGGCGATTTCCTTGGCCTTGGCCTCGTCTTCCACGAGAATATGGCGGGCGTGCACTTCCTGCTCGGCCGGGGCAGACTTGACGAACTCGTCGTAGGTCTTGCGCTTCATCTCGTCGGTGACCGCCTTCTTGGCCTCCTGGTTCATCATGGTTTCCATGAGCGCCTTGGTGCGCAGGTAGGAGAGGCGCTGCTGGAAGGCCGGCGTCTGGTCCAGCTTCTGGGCCTCGGCGGCCTTGGCGATCAGGGTCATATCGGTGAGGAAGGAGAGGATATACTCATCCCGCTGCGGTCCCTGGAGCTGGGGCGGCAGGCCCGCGCCGATATCCTCAACGGCGATGGCCACTTCGCTGGCGCGGATGGGCGTTCCGTTCACGGTGGCGACCACCGGATCAGAGGCCGCGGCCGCCGGCGCCGCGGCAGGAGGCGTCGCCGGAGCGGCACCCTGCGCAAGCGCGGCCCCGACCGACGCGACGGAGACGGATGCGGCGAGCGCGGCGGCAAAAAGAGGGGTTAAGGCGGAACGCATCATGGGTCCGGTTTCCTCGGATTTCTTCGGTCGACCCGAAGCGGGGCGCAACCTTGCGCAGGTCTCCTCCCCTGACAAGAGGGCATTGTTGGGGCATGCGGCCGGAAGAATGTGCAACGACAAATCGTGACCGAGGGCTTTCGTTCCAACACGGGAGCCTGTATAAGGCGCGCCTTCAATCGGGAATGCCGGCAGACAGGCGAGCCCCGCGCGAACCCCCGCAGCGGCGCACCCATGCGCGCCGTAGCGGGACCGATCAAGGTTCGCCGATCACAAGTCTGCAAGGCGTGACCCGCACGCATCGTCGTCAGGAGTTTGGACAATGGCTGTCCCCAAGAGAAAGACCTCGCCGTCCCGCCGGGGCATGCGCCGCTCGGCTGACGCGCTGAAGCAGCCCACCTATGTGGAAGACAAGGATTCGGGCGAGCTGCGCCGTCCGCACCACCTCGACCTCAAGACCGGCATGTACCGCGGTCGCCAGATCCTGAAGCCGAAGGCCGAAGCCTGAGGTTGAGGATCGGCCCGAGCGCGCAAGGCGGCCCTTGCCGCCGCGCCATCAGGGCCTCGGCGAGAGGGTGATGCCGGCGCCGGATGCGCCGGCTGCGGGTGGCGCATGGTATCGCGGTGCGACCAAGCCCCTCATCCAGACAGGGAATAGAGTCTCCGCTCTCATCCCTGCCCTGCGGGCCCAGGCCCCCCTGCCCGCGCTCCGCCTTCCAACTGTTCGAACCGCCTGCGCCATCGAGGCGTCACGGGGAGCCGTGACTTTCGCCGCCTGATGTGTCACCCATCGCGCGGCGCCGCGGCGGTCAGGCGAGCGATTCGTGCAACCGCGGCCAATCGGCCCGAGGAGCACCCATGCTGACGCCCATTCCGCTGCTGATCGTTCCCCTCGCGATCTTCAACATCGTCGTCTTCCTGATGCCCGGCACGGACTGGTACACCCATCTGGCATCGATCGGCATGATGTCCGGCGCGCAGTGGACCATCAACTGGGGCGAGGCCTTCGTCGCGCTCAGCCTGTTTTTCCTGTTCTTCGAGATCGTGAAGGCGACGCGGATCACCTCCCGCTCGATCATCGATCACATGTTGTCCATGCTCGTATTTGTGGCCGGCATGGCGGAATTCCTCCTGGTGCCCCAGGCGGGCAATTCCGTGTTCGCGCTGCTTTTGTGCGTGATGCTGCTCGACGTGGTGGCCGGCTTCTCCGTGTCGGTGCGCGTGGCCCAGCGTGACTTCGCCATCGAGCCCCGCGAGTAGAAAGCCACCGGTGCGTTCAACCGGACGCACGCGGCGCCGGCTCTCGCATGCCGCGCCTACATGAGTTCTCCTCACGACCTGAGCCCGGCACCGACGAATCCGTCCGCCGGGCCTGCGCGCGCCTGCCCCCTGCACCACGTCCAACCATAGACGGAGCCAGGCGCGGACGCGCCCGCAGGCGGAGGGCTCGCGCGAGAATGGATGCGGCCGGAGGCTGCCGGCAGATTCTGACGGCGAGGCAGCGGAATACCAGGGGAACGCCGGGCAGCGGCGACGTCGAACCGCGCCGCCGCTGCCGGCCGTGATCAGCCCTGGTCGGTGCCGGTTTTGGGTTCGGCCTTAGGTTCGGCCTTGGGCTCAGCCTTGAATTCGGCCTTAGGCTCGCTCTTCGGCACGACGAGCTGTTCCAGCTTTGCCTGCATGTCCGCCATCTGCTTCTTGAGCGCATCGAGTTCGTCGGTGCGCGGCTCGGGAACGGCCGGCGTGGAGGAAGCTGGAGGCGCGATGGCCGGTGCCGTGCCGGCGGCCGGCTCCTCGCCCTTCGGGAAGGGCAGGAAAATATGGAAGGCCCGCTCGAACATTTCCATGTTGCGGCGCACATGCTCGTCGAGCCCAGGAAAGCCAACCCCCGTGAGCGATCCGACCCCCGTGAGCGACTTCGTCACGTGCTCGCGAAACTTTCCCTGGTCCTTGGTAAAGCTGTCGATGGACGCTTCGAGATATCGCGGCACAAGCATCTGCATGCTGTCACCGTAAAACCTGATGATCTGGCGCAGGAAAGCGATGGGCAACAGATTTTGCCCCTTGTTCTCTTGCTCGAAGATGATCTGGGTCAGAACAGAATGAGTAATGTCCTCACCGTTCTTGGCATCATACACTACGAAATCCTCGCCTTCCTTCACCATGTTGGCGAGGTCTTCGAGGGTCACGTAGGTGCTGGTCCCCGTATTGTAGAGACGGCGGTTGGCGTATTTCTTGATGGTGACTGGCTCTTGCGACTTTGCCATCGTCCGGTCATCCGTTTTCCTTGGGCGGAGCGGCAGGTTAAGGCGTTTCCAAGGACAGAGCTACCACTTTGTGTGCGACGCGCCTGCCCATTTCGCAGTGCGTCCGCACGAGGCGCGCGGGCGGCGCCGACGAAGGTTCTATCCCATCCCATCCGCGCGGCTCTTGCCATGAGGTGGGTCATTGACACATGGTCCACGCCAGCCACGATAGGGGTTGAAGAAGCCGCGCTTCCACGCCCTGCGCACACTTTTGAACGAGGCGTGAAGCCACCCGCCCGAGCTTCCCAGGAGAGACCCCCATGAAGGAAGACGTCGTCATCGTCAGCGCTGCGCGCACCCCCGTCGGGTCGTTCAACGGCGCACTTTCGGCCCTGCCCGCCCACGAGCTTGGCGCCATCGCCATCAAGGCGGCGCTGGAGCGCGCGGGCCTGCCCGGCGCTTCCGTCAGCGAAGTGATTCTCGGCCAGGTGCTGACCGCGGCACAGGGCCAGAACCCGGCGCGGCAGGCCTCCATCAAGGCCGGCGTGCCCATCGAGAGCCCGGCCTGGGAAGTGAACATGGTGTGTGGCTCCGGCCTGCGCACGGTGGCCCTCGGCGCCCAGGCCATCGCCAACGGCGACAGCGAGATCGTGGTGGCCGGCGGCCAGGAATCCATGAGCCAGTCCACCCATGCGGCGCATCTGCGCAACGGGCAGCGCATGGGCGACCTCGCCTTCACCGACACCATGATCAAGGACGGCCTGTGGGACGCCTTCAACGGCTACCACATGGGCAACACCGCCGAGAACGTGGCGCGCCAGTACCAGATCACCCGCCAGGAGCAGGACGAGTTCGCCGTCGCATCCCAGAACAAGGCGGAAGCGGCCCAGAAGGCCGGCAAGTTCAAGGACGAGATCGTCCCCGTCACCATCTCCACCCGCAAGGGCGACGTGGTGGTGGACCAGGACGAGTACATCCGCCACGGCGCCACGGTCGAGGCGATGGCCAAGCTGAAGCCGGCCTTCGCCAAGGACGGCACGGTCACCGCCGGCAACGCCTCCGGCATCAATGACGGCGCTGCCGCCGTGGTGCTCATGAGCGCCGCCAAGGCCAAGGCCGAAGGCAAGACCCCGCTCGCCCGCATCGTCTCCTGGGCCCAGGCCGGCGTAGATCCCGCGGTCATGGGCACGGGTCCCATTCCGGCCTCGCGCCTCGCCCTCGAGAAGGCCGGCTGGAGCGCGTCGGACCTCGATCTCGTGGAGGCCAACGAGGCCTTTGCGGCCCAGGCCATCGCGGTCAACAAGGACCTCGGCTGGGACCTCGGCAAGGTGAACGTGAACGGCGGCGCCATCGCCATCGGCCACCCCATCGGCGCCTCGGGCGCCCGCATTCTGGTGACGTTGCTGCACGAGATGCAGAAGCGCGACGCGAAGAAGGGCCTCGCCACCCTGTGCATCGGCGGCGGCATGGGCATCGCCATGTGCATCGCCCGCGACTGAGCGTCCGTCCGGACAGAGGCTGAAGCGCGCGCAATGCACAACTGACGCGCGCACACCGCCCGGGCCGCGACCTTCCATCGCGGCCCGCCGTTGCCCAACATAAACATTGAGTTGGTAAACACCACCCGGGTGTGGCTCGACCCGCTCCGGGAACAGGTGAGGTGTCTTCAGGTCGAGCCAATAGTCGTAAGGAGGGAACCATGGGACGCGTCGCATTGGTCACGGGCGGCACGCGTGGGATAGGTGAGGCCATCTCGGTGGCGCTGAAGGCCGCCGGCTACACGGTCGCTGCCAGCTTCGCGGGCAACGAGGAGGCAGCCAAGGCGTTTTCCGAGAAGACCGGCATTCACACCTACAAGTGGGACGTCTCGGACTTCGAGGCCTGCAAGGCCGGCATTGCCAAGGTCGAGGCCGATCTCGGCCCGGTGGAAGTGCTGGTGAACAACGCCGGCATCACCCGCGACGGCCAGCTCCACAAGATGTCGCTGGAGCAGTGGAGCGCGGTGATCAACACCAACCTCAACTCCGCCTTCAACATGACCCGCAACGTGATCGAGGGCATGCGCGACCGCAAGTTCGGCCGCATCGTCTGCATCTCGTCCATCAACGGGCAGAAGGGCCAGTTCGGCCAGACCAATTATTCCGCCGCCAAGGCCGGCGAGATCGGCTTCGTCAAGGCCCTGGCGCAGGAAAGCGCGCGCCTCGGCATCACGGTGAACGCCATCGCCCCCGGCTATATCGGCACGGAAATGGTGAAAGCTGTGCCGGCCGAGGCGCTGGCGAAGATCGTGGCGACCATCCCCGTCGGCCGCCTCGGCGAGCCGGAGGATATCGCCCGCTGCGTGGTCTTCCTCGTCTCCGACGACGCCGGCTTCATCACTGGCGCGACCATGACCGTCAACGGCGCCCAGTACATCACCTGAGCCTGCCGCCGGCCCGCCCCTGCCCCGCCCCCTTCCGCCATGCCCCGGCTCGTCCGGGGCATGTGCTTTTTGAGGGGATGCCGCCTGCGGCGGCGGCGGTGGAGACCTACACAACCAGTGTTTCCAGCAGCGCCCGCACGGCGTCGGGGATCGGCACCGGCTTCTGGGTCGCCCGGTCCACATAGACGTGGACGAAATGGCCCTGCGCCGCTGCGCGCGGATCCTCGCCCTGGAACAGGGCGATCTCATAGCGCACCGAGGAGGAGCCGAGCTTCGTCACCCGCATGCCGGCCCTGACCGGGGCCGGGTAGGTGAGGCTGCGGAAATAGGTGCAGCGCGTCTCCACCACGAGGCCGATGACCGGGCTGGTCTGCGGGTCGAGCGCGCCGGCAGAAACCAGCTGCTCGTTCACCACGGTGTCGAAATAGGAGTAATAGACCACGTTGTTCACGTGGCCGTAGACGTCCACGTCGGCCCAGCGCGTGGTGATGGGCAGCACGTGGGAAAAGCCCTCGATCAGCACCGGCGCCTCGCGCCCGCCGCTCCCCTGCGCCTGTCCGCTCATCCCGTTTCCCCGTTTGCAGGCCGCCGGCACGGCGGCCCTTCCCCTGTTTAAAGCCGGACGCGCCCGCCTCGAAAGCCGAATCGGCGCCCCTCTCAGTCTTCGCGGACACCGCCCGGCGGCAGCGGCACCTCGCGCGCGCCGAGCGCGTCGGCGAGCCGCATCTGCGCCGAGCCGGGTCGCAGGGGCTTCTGCTGGCTCTCGTGCGGCGCCCAGCCGGAGAGGAAGACGATCTCGAAGGTCGCGCGTACCCGCCCGTCGGCATCGGCGAACCGTTCTGCATAGACCTCTGCTGCGCGCAGGAGCGTGGCGCGGCGCATCGGCACCCGCCGACGCTCCAGGAGCGCGTTGGTGCCACCCATGCGGCGCAGGTCCGAGAACAGGGAGAAGGGCGAGCCATAGCGCACCACCACCCGGTCCACGTCGGTGACCGGAAGGGTGAAGCCGGCACGCTGGAGCAGGGCGCCGAGATCCCGCACGTCGGCGAACGGCGCGACGCGCGGGGAGAGGCCTCCGGTGGTCTCGCTCTCGGCGACGGCGAAGGCCTGCCGCAGTTCGGTGAGGCTGCTCCCGCCCAGCAGGGCGGCGAGGAAGAGCCCATCGGGCTTGAGCGCACGCCGCACCTGCGCAAGGACGCCCGGCAGGTCGTTCACCGTCTGCAGGGACAAGGCGGAAACAACGAGATCGAGCGCGCCATCGGCGAACGGCAGCGCCTCCTCGTCGGCCACCACGGCCGGCGGCGCCGCCCCCTGGCCCGGAGCCGCGCGGAACAGGCGCCCGACGGCGGCGTGGCCGGCGAGCGCGCGGGCGAGCGCATCGGTCGGCGTGCCGAGGTCCACGGCCGTCTCGAATCGCCGCTTCACCGCCGCCAAGCGGTCGGCCACATCCTCGGCCGCCCGCTCCAGCAGGAAGGGCTCGGGGCCCAGGCGCGCGGCCCGCGCCAGGCGCCGGCGCAGGAGGGGACGATCGAAGACGAGGGGAGCGGCGTCGGTCATGGAGCGCATATAGGGCCTCGCACCACCGGATGCACGCGCGCGCCGGCCGCGTTCGCAGCGGGCACCTTGCACGCGGCATTAAAGCTGCCTTTCGCCGGGGCGCCATTGATCGCCGGGCGAGGGCTCGCTACAGGCGGAGGACAAACGCCAAGAAAGCCCCGCCGGATGCCGGCGGGACGCGGGAGAACGCCATGCCGCCCGAGCCCCTCTCCGACCGGGACATCCTCCTCGGCCTGTTCGATGCCGCGCTCGCCGCCGCGCTGCCGGAGGGCAAGTTCAGGGACCGCCTGCCCGCCCCGCCGAAAGGCCGGACGATCGTCATCGGGGCCGGCAAGGCCTCGGCGCGCATGGCCCGCGCCTTCGAGGAGGAATGGGGCCGCCCCTGCGAGGGCCTCATCGTCACCCGCTACGGCCATGGCTGCGAGACCCGCCACATCGAGATCGTGGAGGCCGCCCACCCCGTGCCCGACCAGGCGGGGCTCGACGCGGCGCGGCGCATCCTGGAGCTGGCGCGTGGCGCCGGGCCCGACGACCTCGTGGTGTGCCTCATGTCGGGCGGCGCCTCGGCCCTGCTCACCTTGCCGGCGGAGGGGCTGTCGCTGGCCGACAAGCAGGCGCTCAACGCCGCCCTGCTGAAGTCCGGCGCGCCCATCGGCGTCATGAACCGCGTGCGCAAGTCCGTGTCCGCCATCAAGGGCGGGCGCCTCGCCGCCGCCATCGCCCCGGCGCGGGCGGTGACCTATCTCATCTCCGACGTGCCGGGGGACGATCCCGCGGCCATCGGCTCCGGCCCCACCATCCCGGAGGCCTCGGACCCGGAGGCGGTGCTCGCCTTGATGCGCACCTGGGGCATCGAGGTCACCGCAAAGCTCGAGGGCGTCATCCGCGCCAACACCGTCTCGGGTGATGCCATCGCTGGGCAGGAGGTGCACATGATCGCCACGCCCCTCATGGCGCTGAAGGCGGCGGAGGCGAAGGCCCGCGATTTCGGCCTCACCCCCCTCATCCTCGGCGACGCCATCGAGGGGGAAGCGCGGGAGGCGGCCATCGTGTTCGCCGGCATCGCCAACTCGGTCGCCTCGCACGGGCTCCCCGCGGCGGCGCCCTGCGTTCTTCTGTCCGGCGGCGAGACCACGGTGACGGTGCGCGGCAAGGGGCGCGGCGGGCGCAGCGTGGAGTTCCTGCTGGCGCTCGCCGTGGCGCTGAAGGGACGGCCCGGCGTCTGCGCCGTCTCCTGCGACACGGACGGGGTGGACGGGACCGAGGACAATGCCGGCGCCTGGTTCGATTCGGGCCTGCTGGAAGCGGCGGCGGGGCTCGGGCTGAAGCCGGAGGACTTCCTCGCCAACAATGACGGCTACAGCTTCTTCGCCGCCCTCGACCGCCTGGTCATCACCGGGCCCACTTTGACCAACGTCAATGATTTCCGAGCCATACTGGTACGGTAGTGGACCGGACGGAATCCATTGCGGCGGACGCGTGGCCGAGGCCTCCTGCTGCGGCGCAGCGGCGCTGCGTGCAGCGCATACCGCAATTTTTTCTTTAAATATCAACTGACTGAATGGAGGCGCCCGGATTTTGGGCAGACTCCTGCCGTATTCGTTAAGGTCAGCCCCATTGACCTTTGCTGCATTGCACCTAATTTCCATCGCGGAGGAACCGGGGGGCTTTCCAAGACGCCAGTCTGGAGACCACCAATGACCGAACAGGTCGCACCGGGGATCATCCGCAAGCTGTGGACCGGGGAGACCGGATTATTCCGGGACCACCTCCTGAGGCTCGATACGGAGAGCCGCCGGTTCAGATTCGGCTCTGCGGTATCTGCCGAATTCATCGAGCGCTATGCGTCGCGGGTGTTCCGCACCGGCGCCATCGTGCACGGCTGCTTCGTCGACGGGGAACTGCGCGCCGCCGCCGAGCTCTATCCCATGGGCGATGTCCTGCCCGGGGAAGCGGAAGCCGCCTTCAGCGTGGAGCATGAGTTCCAGAACCATGGGCTCGGCACGCTGCTTCTGGAGCGTGTGATCCTGACCGCGCGCAATCGCGGCATCCGCACGCTCTGCATGAACTGCCTCGCCCACAATCGGCGCATGCAGCAGATTGCGCGCAAATTCGACGCCGAGCTCAGCTTCGACACCGACGAGGTGGTGGCCGAGCTCACCGCCCCCTTCCCCACCGCGCTCTCGCTGGCGCAGGAGGCGGCGGCTGATGCCCAGGGCGTGGCGGGAGCCGTGCTGCAGGCCCAGCGCCTCGCCACCGGCCGCCTGTTCGACTGGTTCATGCCGGGACAGCCCATTTCGGAAGTGGAGCTCGAGGCCCACTGATCTTTTCCCGTCTGCCCCGGACGCACGGAAGGCGGCACCGCAAGGTGCCGCCTTTTTCTTTGCCGCGCCGCCGCGCTTCAGTGGGCGACGGACTTCGAGAACAGGTTGATCACCGCCACCCCGGCGATGATCAGGATCAGGCCGATCAGCGCCGGCAGGTCGAGCCGCTGGCCGTGATGGAACCAGGCGATCGCGGTGACGAGCACGATGCCCACGCCCGACCAGATGGCATAGGAGATGCCCACCGGCAGCACCCGGAGGGTGAGGGAGAGGCAGAAGAACGCCGTGGCGTAGCCCACGACCACCACCACCGACGGCAGAAGCCGCGTAAAGCTCTCGGTCGACTTGAGGGCCGAAGTCGCCACCACTTCGGCGACGATGGCGATGGCGAGATAGAGATAGCTCATGGGACCCCGGGGGTTTCGCGCAGCCGGCGGGCACCGGCGCGCCGGTGCCGAGGAGAGGCGGTGCCGGCGGCCCCTGTCAATGCGGCCGATGCGGCGGACTTGATCCGCCCCCGTCGCGGGCCCTGACGCCGGCTCAATGGAAGTTCCGCCCCTTCGGCATGGCCGCGCGGGGGTCCGTGGCGGCTTGCGACAGCGGGGGCGGCAGCCGCCCGGCCTTGTCGCGCGTGTCGCGTCCCGGCGGTCCGCGCCGGCCCTCGTCGGCGGGCATGGCGGGATCGATCGGCTTGGCGAGATCGCCGGGGGCATCGAGGGTGGAGACAAGGTAGCTCCAGTCCTCCACCCTGTCCGCCACGAGGTGGATGACGCTCTGCTCGTTCTGCAGCCGCCCCGTCACCGCCACGAGGCGCGCGCCCAGGACCTGCGGGCGGAAGGCCTCGAACACGCGCGGCCAGACGATGACGTTGGCCCAGGCCTCCTCGTCCTCAATGGTCATGAAGATGACGCCGCTCGCCGTACCCGGCCGCTGGCGCACCAGCACGAGGCCGGCCAAGGTCAGGCGGCGGCCGCTCTTCATCGGCGGCAGGCGGCCGGCCGGCGTCACCCCGCGCCGCGCCAGCTCGGGGCGCAGGAAGGCGAGCGGGTGGGCCTTCAGGGACAGCTTGAGGTGCCGGTAGTCGGCGATGACCTGAGCGCCGGGAGGCAGCGCCTGAAGGTCCATGTCGGGCTCGCGGGCGGTGGCGACGGCGCGGAACAGGGGCAGGTCGTCCTTGTCGCCCGCCCGGCGCAGGCCCTTGATGGCCCAGAGCGCCGCGCGACGGTCGAGCCCGAGGGAGCGGAAGGCGTCCGCATCGGCAAGGCGCTCCAGTGTCAATGGCGCAAGGCCGGTGCGCAGCCACAGATCGCGGATGGAATCGTAGCCCTCGCCCCTGAAGTCGGTGAGGCGCTGCGCCTCCGCCGCCTTCAGCCCCTCGACCTGGCGCAAACCGAGGCGCAGGGCATGGGTGGTCTCCACGTCGCCGGCCATGTCGGCATGGCGCGGGTGCAGGCGCCGCGCGGCGGGGAAGGGAGCACCCTCCTCCCGCTCCAGGGTGTGGTCGAAGGCCGAGGCGTTCACGTCCACGGGCCGCACCTCCACCCCGTGTTCCTGCGCATCGCGCACCAGCTGGGCCGGGGCGTAGAAGCCCATGGGCCATGCATTCAGGAGCCCGGCGGCGAACACGTCCGGATAATGGCATTTCAGCCAGGCCGAGCAGTAGACGATGAGGGCGAAGCTCTCCGCGTGGGATTGCGGGAAGCCGTAGGAGCCGAAGCCTTCGATCTGCTTCCACAGGCTCTCGGCGAAGGGGCGCTGGTAGCCGTTCTTCAGCATTCCCGCGATGAGCTTGTCGTGGAAGGAACCGATGGTGCCGACCCGCTTGAAGGTGGCCATGGCCCGGCGCAATTGGTCCGCCTCGCCGGGGGAGAAGCCCGCCCCGACGATGGCGATCTGCATGGCCTGCTCCTGGAACAGGGGGACGCCGAGGGTAGGCGAAAGCACATCCTTCAGCTCTTCGGAAGGATAGTCCACCGGATCCAGCCCCTGCCGGCGCCGCAGATAGGGGTGCACCATGCCGCCCTGGATGGGGCCGGGCCGCACGATGGCCACCTCCACCACCAGGTCCTTGAACTCCTCCGGCCTGAGGCGCGGCAGCATGGTCTGCTGCGCCCGGCTCTCCACCTGAAACACGCCGATGGAATCCGCCCGCTGCAACATGGCGTAGACCCGCGCATCGGCGAACGGGGTATCGCCGATGCGCCCCATCTCCAGTCCGTAATGGGCCTTCAGCAGGTCGAAGCACTTGCGCAGCGCGGTGAGCATGCCGAGGGCGAGCACGTCCACCTTGAGCAGGCCCACCGTCTCCAGGTCGTCCTTGTTCCATTCGATGATGGGCCGCTCGTCCATGGCCGACCGCGTGAGCGGCACGGTCTCGTCGAGCCGGTCGTGGGTCACCACCATGCCGCCCACATGCTGGGAGAGATGGCGCGGAAAGCCGATGAGTGCCTTCGTCAGGCCCAGCACATGCCCAAGGCGCGGGTCGGCGGGGTCGAGGCCGAGGCGGCGGGCCTCCTCCGCCTTCACCCCCTCCGAGGACCAGCCCCAGATGGAGCCTGCGAGCACCCCCACCGTATCGTCGGAGAGGCCGAAGGCCTTGCCCACCTCGCGCACCGCCGAGCGGGTGCGGTAGGTGATGGTGGTGGCGGCGAGCCCCGCATGGGCGGCGCCGTAGCGCGCATAGACGAAGGCGAGCACCTCGCCCCGGCGCTCATGCTCGAAATCGATATCGATGTCCGGCGGCTCGCCCCGCTCCTCCGAGATGAACCGCTCGAACAGGAGGTTGGTCTTCATGGGATCGACGTCGGTGATGCCCATGCAGAAGCACACCGCGGAATTGGCCGCCGAGCCGCGCCCCTGGCACAGGATGCCCTTGCCCCGGGCGAAGCCGACGATCTCGTGCACGGTGAGGAAATAGGGGGCGTAGCCCAGCTTGGCGATGAGGCCGAGCTCGTGAACGAGCGCATCGCGCACCTTCTGCGGCACGCCGTCGGGATAATGGTTCCGCGCCCCCGCCCAGGCGAGCGCCTCCAGGGCCGCCTGCGGGCTCTCGAAGCCCGCGCGCGCCTCGCGCGGATAGGTGGGCTTCAGGTCATCGAGGCAGAAGGCGAGCCGGGAGAAGAAGGAGAAGGTCTCCGCCACCGCCCCGGGCACGGCGCGGTAGAGGCGCGCCATCTCGGCGGGAGATTTCAGGTGCCGCTCGGCATTCGCCTCCAGCCGGCGGCCGGCGGCGTCCAGCGGCAGGTGGTGGCGGATGGCGGTGAGCACGTCCTGCAGCGGGCGCCGGTCGGGGTCGTGATAGAGCACGTCCCCCGAGGCGAGGAGCGGCACGCCTGCCGCACACGCCATCTCGGACAGCCGCGCGAGGCGGCGGGCATCGTCGCCACGCCCGAACAGGGGGGCGACGAGCCAGACCCGGCCGGGGGCGGCCTCCTTCAGGCGCGACAGGAAGGGCGCGAACGCCTCCGGCAGGCGGCGCGGCGGGAGCACGGCAAGACACATCCCCTCCTGCCATTCCAGGAGATCGGCGAGGCCGAGATGGCAGTCCCCCTTCTGCGCCCGCATGTTGCCGGCGGTGAGGAGGCGGCAGAGCCGGCCATAGGCGGCGCGGTCCTGCGGGTAGGCGAGGATGTCGGGCGTGCCGTCGGCAAAGACGAGGCGCGCGCCCACCGCGAGCCGCACGCCCTGGACCTTCGCCATGGCATGGGCGCGCACCACGCCGGCCAGCGTGTTGCGGTCGGCAATCCCGATGCCGCGATGGCCGAGGGCCGCGGCCGCCGCCACATACTCCTCCGGATGCGAGCCCCCGCGCAGGAAGGAGAAATTGGTGGTGACGGCCAGCTCGACGAAGGGCTGGGCTGGAGCCGGCGGCGCAGGCCGGCGCGCGGGTGGCTCCGCCGGGAATGGGAGGAGCGAGGCCCCGGAAGGCGAAGGCGAGGATCCGGAAGGTGAGGATTCGGAAGGCGAGGTCATGGCGCCCCTCACCCGAACAGGCCGTGGATGAACCAGCGCGGCTCGCTCGTCTCCCGCCCGTAGAGGCCGGCGCGGAACAGCCAGAAGCGGTGTCCCTCCCGGGTCTCCACGCGGAAATAGTCGCGCGTGGGGACCGCCGTCTCCTGTGGTCCCTTTCGCCACCATTCGGCGGCGATGCGCTCCGGCCCCTCGGCACGGCTCACCTCATGGCGGCGCCGACGCCAGCGGAAGTGCAAGGGCGGCCCGTCGGGCACCTCGGCCACCGCCTCCACCGGCTCGGGCCTGTCGAACAGGCGCAGGGGGCGATCGGGCCCGCAGAGGTCCGGGATGGTCGCAACGCCCCCCTCCGGTCCTCCGCCGGCAAGGCAACGGGCCCCTCCCATCCCTCGTCCCCCGCCAGCCCCCCTGCCGCCCCGGCGAGCAGGGCCGCCGCGCCGATCGCCTGGGCCGGCACGGCACGGCTGCTGGCGTCGGGCCAATGGCGATCCTCCGCCACCAGCACCTGCACCTGCCGCGTCCCGAAGCGGATGGAAAGGCGGTCGATGAGGCCGTCGAGCGCCTCCGCCCCGTCCGTATCGGCGGCAAACCCCGACTGGCGCTCGGCCATGGGGGCCGCCTCCCGCACGGCGAGGCGCAGGAGGTCGAAGCCGAAGCCCGCATCGAGACAGGAGACCGCGGCCAGCTTCTCCGCGAACAGGCGGCGAATGGCCTGCGGATCGCGCAGCGGCCGGCCGGTGCCGACGACAAGGCGCGTCACCTTGCCGTCCACCCGGAACAGGGAAAGTTCGAGCCGCCGCGTCCCCACCCCCTGGCGCTCCAGAGCGGGGACGAGGGAGGCGGCGAGCTTCAGCGTGAGGCCCAGCACGTCCTCCACCCGCTCCACCGGCTCGAACAGATTGCGCTCGGCGCAGAAGACCGGCGGGGAAAAGCGATAGTCCACCGCCGCCGGAGCCGTTCCCAGCGCCGCGTCGAGGCGATCGAGGAGCCCGGCGCCGAAGCGGGCGGCGAGCGGGGCGCGGGGCTTGCCGACGAGGTCTCCCACCCGGCGGAAGCCGAGCCGCGCCAGGGCGCCGAGCGCTCCCTCCTCCAGCCGCAAGGCGGCGAGCGACAGGGGGGACAGGAGCGGTACGAGGTCCTCCTCCTGCGGCACCACCACGCCGGCGCCGGCCCGCCGCTCCCCCCTCGCCGAGAACCGGGCCAAGGCGAAGGCCGCCCCGGAGGTGGCGGCAAGGGCCGCGCGGGCGGCAAAGCCCTGGGCGCCCACCCGCCGGAGCAGGTCGCGCACCAGTCCCTCTTCGCCGCCGAACAGGTGGGCGCAGCCGGTGACATCGAGCAGCAGCCCCGCGCGCCCGTCGAGGGCGAGGAGCGGGGTGTAGCGCTCGCAGGCGTCGGCGAAGCGCATGAGCACATGCGCATCCGCGTCCGGCGTAGCCTCGCTCACCGCGAGGCCGGGAAAGCGGGCGCGGGCATCGGCCAGCGCCAGGCCCGGCGCCAAGCCGAGCGACACGGCGGCCGCATTCAGCGACAGGAGGCGCACCGCGCCCTTGTCCGCCACCACGGTGGCACGGGGCGCGGCGCGCGCCTCAGGCGACATCCGCCGTTCGAGGCGGTCCGTCGAAAGGCTCGGCAGGTTGAGGGCGAGATAGCGCCGGCCGTCCGAGGCTGGGAGATCCAGTGTCCCGGGGGTCATGCCGCGCCTCCCTCTCGTCCGGCGCAAGGCGGAAATGACCGCCGGCGAAGGCCAGCGGCCAGGCCCCGGGCGGCCCGAAGCGGTTGCGCACCAGGCGGGCATTGGCGCGGGGCAGGCCAAGGCCGCCGAAGCCGTCTCGGGCCGGGCTGGGCAAGGGCGAGACCACCCAGCGGCTCGCCGCCGCGCAGGGCTCGGGGGCCGCCGCGTAGCGCACGAGGAGGCCGAGGACACCCCGCCCCCGCGCTGCGAGCGAAAGGCGCCGCGTGGCTGTGAGCGCTTCCGGCAGAGGCGCGCACACTTCTCCCAGGACCGCGGCAAGGCCGGCGCATTTCAAACCCTCCTCCATCACGAACAGGACGTCCTGCGGCCGGCGCACGCGCACCACGATGAGCGCACCGGGGGACAGGCCGAAGGCGGCAAGCCCCGGCGCGTAGAAGGTGCCGGCCTCCCACGGCACCAGATCCTGCTGCACCACCAGCAGCGGCCGGCGGCGCTGTGCCACCGCGCGGGCGGCGAGCCCCAAAGCGAAGGCGCCGAGCACGCCCGCATGCTCCGCCGCCGCCGACGCCTCGTGGAGGCCGCCCCACAGGAGGCCGCCGCCAAGGACGCCATCCACCTGCGGCACCCCCAGCAACAGGCGCGCAGGCGCCCCGCCTTCCGACGCGGGGAAAGTCCCGGACGGGTCGGGTGATGCCTCGCCCCGCTCGATGGCCGCGATCGTCCGGCGCAGACGCGCGACATCGGCCGCGGAGCGGGATGCTTCCGTGGAACATGACGGCACGACCGCCTCTTTCGTTCTCTATTTGTTCCTATAGATTCCGGAAGCCTGGGGCTGAGTCAAGGCAGCCGCGCTCCTCCTCCCCGCCATGCCCCCAAAGGCAATGGATGCGAACCGCCCGCGATCGGCTATGGTCGCCTCCCCCGTCCCGATCCCCCCGCCGAGATGACACAGCCCGACCTCACCCCCCAGAACACCACGCCCCAAGGCTCCGTTTCCGAAGCCTTCACCCCCCGGGATCCCGCCTTCGAGACCAAGGTGCGCGAGAGCTTCGCGCGCCAGCCCTTCATGGCCACCCTCGGCGCCGTCCTGGGCGCGGTGGTGCCGGGGCGGGTCGAGGTGGTGCTGCCCTATGCGGAGGGCGTTACCCAGCAGCATGGCTTCTTCCATGGCGGCTCCATCGGCGCCATCGCCGACACGGCGGGCGGCTATGCCGCCTTCACCCTGTTCCCGCCCGGCTCCACGGTGCTGACCGTGGAATACAAGATCAACATCATGTCCCCCGGCAAGGGCGAGCGGCTGGTGGCGGTAGGCGAGGTGACGCGCGCCGGGCGCACCCTCACCATCGTGCGCGTGGACGTCTATGCCGATGCGGACGGCGCGCGCACCCATTGCGCCACCGCCACGCAGACCCTCATCTGCCTGCACGGCAAAAGCGACGGGCCGGCCGCCGGCTGATGCGCTTCGCCACCCCTCTCATTCCCGGCCGTCTGCTCAGGCGCTACAAGCGCTTCCTCGCCGACGTGGTACTGGCGGACGGCACGGAAACCACCGCGCACGTGGCCAATTCCGGCGCCATGCTGGGGCTTGGCGCCCCCGGCAGCCGGGTGTGGCTCTCCCGCTCGCCCAATCCCGCCCGCAAGCTGGCCCTGAGCTGGGAGCTGGTGGAAGCCGACTTCGGGGCAGGGCCGGAATTGGTGGGGGTGAACACCATGCACCCCAATCTGCTGGTGGCCGAGGCCATCGCGGCCGGCCACGTGCCGGCGCTTTCCGGCTATGCCCGCATGCGGCGCGAGGTGAAGTACGGCAAATCGAGCCGCATCGACATCCAGCTGGAGGACGAGGCAAAACCCCTCTGCCTCGTGGAGGTGAAGAACGTGCACCTCATGCGCGCGCCGGGCCGCGCCGAGTTTCCGGACTGCGTCACCGCGCGCGGTGCCAAGCACCTCGAGGAGCTGGCGGCCGAAGCGGAAAAGGGCAACCGCTCGGTCATGGTCTATCTGAGCCAGATCGGCTCGGCCCGCACCATCGGCCTCGCCCGCGACCTCGACCCCGCCTATGGCCGCGCCTTCGACCGGGCGCGCGCCGCCGGCATCGAGGCCATCGGCCTCGTCTGCCGCATCGATCCCGAGGGCATCGAGGTGGCGGGCCTCGTTCCCATGACGGGGTGAGGACGAGGTGAGACAGATCGGCCGCCGCACCTCCCCCTCCGTCAGCGCGCGCATCTCCTCGCATGCGCGCATGGACAGGCCCGCCGGGCCGCGCCACACATAGAACATTCATCGATTCGCACGTTGGGGATCCGGCATGCCCTTCACCCTCCACCTCACCCGGCGCGGCACCTTCAGGCTGGCCGCGACGCTCGCGGGCGCGCTCGTCGCCGACGCATTCCTGCCGGCCCGCGCCGAGGAGGACCCGGACGTGGAGGCCATCAAGGCGCTGAAGCCCGGCCAATGGGTCTGGTATCCCGAGCGGGCGCCGGACGGCTTCGTCGCCGTCGTGGTGAACCTCACCGACCAATTGTGCTTCGTCTACCGCAACGGCGTGCGCATCGGCGTCGCCACCGTCTCCACCGGCAAGGAGGGGCACGACACCCCCACCGGCGTCTTCACCATCCTCGGCAAGGACGTGGACCACCACTCCTCGCTTTATAACGACGCCTCCATGCCCTACACGGAGCGCCTCACCTGGTCGGGGGTGGCGCTGCATGCGGGCGGGCTGCCCGGCTATCCCTCCTCCCACGGCTGCGTGCACTTGCCGCTCGCCTTCTCCAAGCTCCTGTTCGGCATCACCCATGTGGGCACGCCGGTGATCATCGCCGATGCCCACAGCGCCCCCGAGGACGTGATCCACCCCGGCATCGTCATGAGCGAGGGGCTGGACGAGGAGCTTGCCGTCTCCGCCACCGGCCAGGGCGCGCCACAAGACGCCGCCGCGACGCCGGAGCCCGTCTCCATGGTGGTGAGCGGCGCCGACCGCAGCATCACCGTGCTGCGCGGGGCGCAGACAGTGGTGCAGGGGCCGGTGGTCATCACCGCCCCCGAAGAGCCCCTCGGCAACGTGGTCTACGTGCTGGTGACCAAGGACGGCACCGCCCCGCGCTGGAGCGCCATCTCCTACGAAGGCGGCCAGCAGCCCGCCGGGATGGCGCAGGAAGCCCTCGCCCGCATCACGGTGGGCCCTTCCATCAACAAGCAGGTGGCGGCGCTGGTGGTGCCCGGCGCAACGCTCTTCGTCACCGACCTGCCGGCCCATCCCGGCACGCGCAGCGAAGGCGGCTTCGTCATCATGACCCACAAGGCGACGAGCTGATGGGCTTTCCCCGCCCCGGCCGCGCGCGCCTTGCCGCCGCGTTGCTCGGCCTGACGCCGTTCCTGCCGCCGGCGCAGGCGCAGCAGGTGGCGCCGCCAGCCGCGAAGCCCGTGGGCGCGGCCGTGCCGGCCAAGGAGCTGTTCGGCCGCGCCGCCGGCCCGGCGCCGCTCGCCGCCCGGTCCATCGGCTTCTATTCCAAGGGCTGCCTCGCGGGGGCTTCGGCGCTGCCGGTGAATGGCCCCAACTGGCAGGTCATGCGGCTGTCGCGCAACCGCAACTGGGGCCATCCCGACCTTGTCGCCTTCCTCGAGCGCTTCTCCGCGCAGGTGCCGAAGGTCTCGGGCTGGCAGGGCATCCTGGTGGGCGACATGTCCCAGCCCCGCGGCGGACCCATGCTCACCGGCCATGCCTCCCACCAGATCGGCATCGACGCCGACATCTGGCTGACCCCGAGCCCCGGCCGCGAGCTGTCGCGGGACGAGCGCGAGAAGCTCTCCGCCACCATGATGGTGCGGGCCGACCGGCGCGACATCGACGCCGCCAACTGGCGGCCCGACACCTGGAAGGTGATCCGCGCGGCGGCCCTCGAGCCGCGCGTCGAGCGCATCTTCGTCAACGCGGCCATCAAGAAGGCCCTGTGCCGGGAAGCGACCGGCGACCGCGGCTTCCTCGCCAAGGTGCGTCCCTACTGGGGCCACGACTATCACATGCATGTGCGCCTCGCCTGTCCCCCGACAGCCCCCAGTGCCGGCTGCAGGAGGCCGCGCCCTCGGGCGAGGGTTGCGGGGCGGAGCTGGACTGGTGGTTCACCGACGAGGTGCTCCATCCCAAGCCCGAGAAGGAACCGGCGAAGCCCAAGCCGCCTTTAACCCTTGCCGACCTGCCCGAGGCCTGCACGGCGGTGCTCGGCGCCAAATAAGCCGGCGCGGCACTTGAGCGAAGACCGCGCAAAAACCCGCGGCGCCCGGATGCGACGACACGGAGGAAACCATGACCGATCTCGCCGACCTCTTCCCCGGCTTCGCCTCGCACTATGTGGACACGAAGGCCGGCCGCATCTTCCTGCGACAGGGCGGCACCGGATCCCCGCTCCTCCTCCTGCACGGCTTCCCGCAGAGCCACGTGATGTGGCACAAGGTGGCGGAAAAGCTCGCGGAGCATCACACGCTTGTCATTCCGGACCTGCCCGGCTACGGCTGGAGCGCCGCGCCGGAGGAGGGGAACGACCACTTCCCCTATTCCAAGCGCGCCATGGCCGCCGCCATGGTGGAGGTGATGGAGCATCTTGGCTTCGCCCATTTCGCGCTGATGGGCCACGATCGCGGTGCCCGGGTAGGCTACCGGCTCGGCCTCGACCATCCCGGCCGGCTCGACCGGCTGGTGGTGCTGGACATCGTTCCCACCTACGTCATGTGGCACAAGATGGACCGGGCGCGGGCGCTGCAGGTCTATCACTGGTCCATGCTGGCCCAGCCGAAGCCGCTGCCGGAGAAGCTCATCGGCGACCATCCGCGCTGGTTCCTCGACTGGACCATGGCCAGCTGGACGGCGGCCAAGGACCTCACCGCCTTCGATGCCCGCGCCATGGCCTATTACCGCGCGGCCATCGCCTCTCCCGACCGGCTCCACGCCATGTGCGAGGACTACCGCGCCGGCGCGACCATCGACCTCGCCCACGACGAGGCGGACCTCGCTGCCGGACGCACCCTTTCCTGCCCGACCTTCGCCGTGTGGGGCTCGGCGGGCATTCCGACCCGCGGCGTCAGCCCGCTGGACGCCTGGAAGGCGCTGGCGCCCAAGCTCGACGGCAAGGCGGTGGACAGCGGCCATTTCGTCGCCGAGGAGGCGCCGCAAGACCTGCTGGCGGCAGCGGGACCGTTCCTCTCGGCCGGCTGAAGGCGCGCGACACCTTTTAAATGCGGTTTGGACTTGCATCCCTCAAACGGTGGATGCGGGGCGCGACGCCATGTCTATACTGAACAACATGTCTAGCTGAACAAGAAGCCCGCAAGGTTTCGTGCGCCCCTGTTCTTCGCGTCACGCACGTCTTCGGGCTGATTTTGGATCCGGGCCGCTCCGCTGCGGAGCAACGGATCCACTCGCGCCGCGCGAACAGCCCGCGTGGCGGGACGACGTCGCACCTTCAAACATCCATCTCAATCCGTTGATGAGGACGGAGGGGCCGCCATGACCACATGCATGAACCTGCCAAAAAGCCTGCCGGGCATCGCCCTGGGCTCCCTGATCGCCGCCGGCGTCTGCCTTGCGCCCATGGCCGCCAAGGCCGGCTGCCGCATCTTCCAGCACCGCGACTATGGCGGCTCCGGCTACACGCTGCACAACCTGGAGCGCATGAAGATGGTGCGGGGCGAAAGCCTCGGCTGCACCACCAACGGCCACGGCCCCGGCTGTGAGAGCGTGATCTACGATCCCTCCTGGAACGATCAGGTCTCCTCCTTCAAGGTCACCCGCGGATGCACCCTGACCCTCTGGCAGCATGTCAACGAAAGCGGCGCCCATTTCCGCTCCAACCGCAGCTACCGCTATGTGGGCAGCTCGTGGAACGATCAGGCGTCCGAGGCCGTGTGCGCCTGCAAATGAAATCGGCGGCCTGCCGCGCGATCCGCGCCGCCGGCCTCCGGTCGTGCTAGTCTCAAAGCTGTTCCGTCGTCAGGAGTCACCGTGCCCGGGTTCCGTGCCGTCTTTCTCTGCGCCGCCCTGCTCGCGGCCCTGGCCGGCGCGGGGTGGATCATCCCGGCTTTCGCCGCCGAAAGCGTCGTCGGGACCTGGGCGACGCCGGGTCGCTGCGGGCGGCCCCTGTCGACCGTGATCGTCTATCCCATGGGGTTTTCGGGAGAGGACTTCTCCTGCGACTTCACCGCCGTCTCGCGCGCCGGCAATACCGTGCGCTGGCGCGGCGCCTGCTCGTTCGACGCGGCAGACCCGGAGAAGACCGCCGTCACCGTCCGCCTCGCCAAGGGCATGCTCAGCTACCGCATGAACAAGGACGGCTGGAACGGCCCGCTCCAGCGCTGCCCCGAGTAGATCGGCCATCGGTTACCGCCGCTCCTGAAAGAACGCCTTCAGCACCTCCGCCGCCTGCCGCTCGGCGATGCCGCCATAGACTTCCGGCGCGTGATGGCAGGTGCCCTGAGAGAAAAAGCGCGGCCCGTGTTCCACTCCGCCCCCCTTGGGATCGGACGCGCCGAAATAAAGCCGGCGGATGCGCGCGAAGGAGATCGCCGCCGCGCACATGGCGCAGGGCTCCAGCGTCACGTACAGGTCGCAGTTCAAAAGCCGCTCGGATTTCAGCCGCGCGCCCGCCGCGCGCAGCACCAGAATCTCCGCGTGGGCGGTGGCATCATTGAATTCCCGGGTGCGGTTGCCGTCGCGGGCGATCACCTCGACGCCGCGCACCAGCACGGCTCCCACCGGCACCTCGCCGCGCTCGGCGGCGGCCCGCGCCTCGTTGAGCGCCATCTGCATGAAGGTTCCGGACATGGTGCCCCTGTCATCGCCGCGCTCGCCGCGCCGGCTCGCCTGTGCTAACTGCCCCTCATGCCGCGCACATCACCGCCCCGCAAGGACAAGAACCGCGTTCCGCGCCAGAAGCGCGAACTTCCCGCAGCCACGCCCAAGGAGGGCGAACGCGTCGCCAAGGTCGTCGCCCGCGCCGGCCTCGGCTCGCGCCGCGAGATCGAGGAGTGGATCGAGGCCGGCCGCGTCGCGGTGAACGGCGAGGTGCTCACGGCACCCGGCGTCACCGTCACCGCCGCCGACGCCATCACCATCGACGGCGAACCGCTGCCGGAGCGCGAGCGCACCCGACTCTTCCTTTACCACAAGCCCAAGGGCGTGGTGACCACGAACCGCGACCCGGAAGGGCGCACCACCCTGTTCGAGATCCTGCCGAAGGGTCTGCCGCGCCTCGTCAGCGTGGGGCGGCTCGACCTCAATTCAGAAGGCCTGCTGCTGCTCACCAACGACGGCGGCCTCGCCCGCGTGCTGGAATTGCCCGAGACCGGCTGGCTGCGCCGCTACCGCGTGCGCGCCAACGGCGAGGTGGACCAGGCCAAGCTCGATGCCCTCCTCAGGGGCGTCACCGTGGACGGCGTGGAATACGGCCCCATCGAGGCCGAGCTTGACCGGGTGCAGGGCGCCAATGCCTGGATCACCGTGTCCCTGCGCGAGGGCAAGAACCGCGAGATCCGCAACGTGCTGGGCGCCCTCGGCCTCCAGGTGAACCGGCTCATCCGCGTGTCCTACGGCCCGTTCCAGCTCGGCGAGATCGCCGAGGGCGGCATCGAGGAGGTGCGCACCCGCGTGCTGCGCGACCAGATCGGCGCCGACCTCGCCGCCGCTGCCGGCGCGGATTTCACCGGCCTCCTCGTTGAGCGCGAGGTGGAAGAGGTCCCGGTGCGCCCGGCCTACCGCCCCGCCGGCAAGAAGCAGGCGGCGGCGGAGAAGACCGGCGGCCTGAAGGTGCCGGGCCGCCGCGCGCCGCGCGATGCCGGCTTCGATGCGCCCGAGGCGGATGTGATCCGCCCCGCGGAACCCCGCGCGCGGCGCCGGATGAGCGACGACAATGCCGTGGAAAGCCGCGGCTCGGTGGCCGACCGCAAGGGCCGCACGGTGAAGGTGGAGCGCGTGGTGGCCTCGAAATCGGATGCTCCGGCGCGCGGCGCGCGGCCCGGCGTCCGCAAGGGCGACGACGCCCGCCCGCCCCGGCGCGGCCGCGACGAGGCCGGCTTCGAGCGGCCGCAGCGCGGGACCGCCGGAGCCAAGGGGCGCCCATCGGGCCGGCCGTCCTTCCGATCCGACGAGCGCGGTCCGCGCCGCGATGCCGAAGGCAAGGAAGATTTCCGCCGCCGCCCCACCCGCTCCGGTCCCGAGGGCGAGGAGCGGCCCCGCCGTCCCCGGCCCGACGGCCCGCCCCGTTCCCGCGAGCGGGACGAGGTCCGTCCGTCAGGCCCGCGCCACGAGCGCGGCGCCGAGCGTCCGCGCCGCTACGAGGATGAGGGCGGCGTCAAGCGCAGCGGCCCGCGCCGCGCCGAGGGCGACAAGCCGTTCCGTGCCGACCGCCCCCAGGGCGACCGCCCGATCCGTACCCGCAGCGACCGGCCCGAGGGCCGCAGCGGTGGGGACTATGGTGACAAGCCGCGCGCCCGCAGCTTCGGCGACAAGCCCGCCGGACGCGCCGAGCGGTCGGGCGAGAAGCCGTTCCGCAGCGACCGGCCGGAAGGCCGCAGCGGCGGGGACTATGGTGACAAGCCGCGCGCCCGCAGCTTCGGCGACAAGCCCGCCGGCCGCGCCGAGCGGTCCGGCGACAAGCCGTTCCGCAGCGAGCGGCCCCAGGGCGACCGCCCGGTCCGTGCCCGCAGCGACCGGCCGGAAGGCCGCAGCGGCGGAGACTATGGTGACAAGCCGCGTGGCCGCAGCTTCGGCGACAAGCCCGCCGGCAAGGCGGGCGGGCGGCCCGGCGGGTTCGGTGGCAAGCCGGGCGGCAAGCCCTCCGGCGGCAGGCCGGCAGGCGGCAAGCCCGGCGGCCGGCCCGGCGGAAAACCCGCCGCCCCGCGCGGAAAGCGCTGACCGGACGCGCGGCCCGCCATGCGCATCGTCGGCGGCAGCCTCAAGGGGCGGACGCTGAAAGGCCCCTCCTCCAGTGCCACGCGTCCCACCTCGGACCGGCTGCGGGAAAGCCTGTTCAACGTGCTGGCCCACGCCTATGGCGACCCATGCGACGGCGCCCGCGTGCTGGATCTCTTCGCCGGCACGGGGGCGTTGGGCATCGAGGCGCTCTCGCGCGGCGCGCGCTTCGCCGTGTTCGTGGAGGACGCGGCGGAAGCGCGCGGCCTCATCCGCGACAATATGGAGGCGCTTCGCCTCACCGGCGTCGCCCGGATCTTCCGCCGCGACGCCACGCGCCTCGGCGAGATGGGGCCGGGCGAGCCCCATGGCCTCGCCTTCTGCGATCCGCCCTACGGCAAGGGCCTCGCCGAGCAGGCGGTGGCGAGCGCCCTGGCGGGTGGCTGGCTCACCCCGGATGCGCTGCTCGTGGTGGAGGAGCGCACCGGGGCCTTTGCCGTACCGGAAGGCTTCCGGGAACTGGAGCGCCGCGCCTATGACGAGAGCGAGCTCACGTTTCTCGAACGTGCCTGATGCCCGCCTTGCCGGGCGGCCGGTGCCCGCTTAATGCTGGACGCAACGAGGAGGCCGCCATGCCGCAGATGAACGCCACCGTCGATCCCGCCGAGGTCGCCCGCTTCGACGCGCTGGGCGCCCAATGGTGGGACGAGAAGGGCAAGATGGCCCCGCTCCACGCCATGAACCCGGCGCGGCTCGCTTTCCTGCGCGATGCGCTGGTGCGCCGGCTCGGCCGCGACGGCCGGGCGCTGCGCCCCCTCAAGGGCCTCACCCTCCTCGACATCGGCTGCGGCGGCGGCCTGCTCTGCGAGCCCCTCGCCCGCATGGGCGCGCATGTGACCGGCATCGACCCCGCGCCCGGCAATATCGACATCGCCCGCGCCCACGCGGATGCATCTGGCCTCGCCATCGACTATCTGCCGGTCACCGCCGAGGAACTCGCCGCGCGCGGCGCCCGCTTCGACGTGGTGGTGGCGCTGGAGGTGGTGGAGCACGTGGCCGACGTGGGCCTCTTTGTCCGCACCGCCGGGCAACTCGTGGCGGAGGGAGGCGTGCTGGTCCTGTCCACCCTGAACCGCACGGCGAAGAGCTTCGCCCTCGCCATCGTCGGGGCCGAATACGTGCTGCGCTGGCTGCCCCCCGGGACCCATCGCTGGGAGAAGTTCATCACGCCCGAGGAACTGGAGGCGACGCTGGCCGCCGCCGGCTTCTGCGCGCACGAGAAGGTGGGGATGGCCTACGGGCCGATCTCCGGCGACTTCCGGCTGACCGAGGACCTGTCGGTAAACTACTTCATGGTGGCCGAGCGGGCCGCGTAGGCGGGCGGCCCCGCGCCTGAAGCATTCCGGATCCCCGCCGCGCGGAACCGCGCGATGCCGGCCGGCGCGAAAGCTGGACACGGCCCGCCAAAGCGCTCACCCTTTTGCATCCTTGAGATCCTGGGCGACCCCATTGCGGCCCGGGGGAGATTGCCGTGCCATGACTGCCCCCTCTTCTGCCCCCTTTCCATTCGACAATTCCTACGCGCGGGACCTTCCCGGCTTCTACGCGCCCGCGCAGCCGACCCCCGTGACGGCGCCGGCGCTGGTGAAGGTGAACACCGGCCTTGCCGAGGAGCTCGGCCTCGACCCGATGACCCTCGCCACCCCTGAAGGCGTCGCAGTCTTCGCCGGCCAGCGGGTGCCGGAGGGCGCCGAGCCCATCGCCCTCGCCTATGCCGGGCACCAGTTCGGCCATTTCTCGCCCCAGCTCGGCGACGGCCGCGCGATCCTGCTGGGCGAGGTGGTGGGGCGCGACGGGCGCCGCCGCGACATCCAGCTCAAGGGCTCCGGCCCCACCCCCTTCTCCCGCCGCGGCGACGGACGCGCCGCGCTCGGCCCGGTGCTGCGCGAATACACCGTGAGCGAGGCCATGGCGGCGCTGGGCATCCCCACCACGCGGGCGCTGGCGGCGGTGACCACCGGCGAGCCCATCGTGCGCGAACGGGCGCTGCCCGGCGCGGTGCTGACCCGGGTGGCGGCGAGCCACATCCGCATCGGCACCTTCCAGTTCTTCGCCGCCCGCAAGGCGACCGACGCCGTGCGCCAGCTCGCCGACTACACCATCGCCCGCCACTATCCGGACATCGCCGGCGCGCCGCGGCCCTATCACGCGCTGCTCGACGCGGTGATCGACCGACAAGCGGCGCTGGTGGCGCGCTGGCTTCTGGTGGGCTTCATCCATGGCGTCATGAACACGGACAACATGTCCGTCTCCGGCGAGACCATCGATTACGGCCCCTGCGCCTTCCTGGACGCCTACGACCCGTCGACGGTGTTCTCATCCATCGACCAGATGGGCCGCTATGCCTATGGCAACCAGCCGGACATCGCCCATTGGAACCTCGCCCGCTTCGCTGAATGCCTCATTCCGCTGCTGGACGAGGACAAGGACGCGGCCATCGCCGCCGCCAACGACGCGCTGGGCCGCTTCCCGACGCGCTTCAAGGCCGCGCACCACGCCGGCCTCATCGCCAAGATCGGGCTCGATGGCGCGCCGGATGAGGCCGTGGCCGAGGCGGATCTGGCTCTCGCCCTCGACCTCTTGGCGGTGATGGCGGCGTCGAAGGCGGATTTCACCCTCACCTTCCGGCGGCTCGGCGCCTTCGCCGCCGATCCGGAGGCGGAAGGTTCCGTGCGCGACCTGTTCCTCGACCGGGAGGCCTTCGACGCCTGGGCGATGCGCTGGCGGGAGCGGCTGGACGCAAGGGGACGCGACGGCGCCGCGGTGCGCGCGGCCATGGACCGGGTGAACCCGGCCTTCATTCCGCGCAACCATCTGGTGGAAGCGGTGATTACCGCGGCCATCGAGCGTGGCGATTTCTCTCCCTTCGAGGAGCTCAACAAGGTCCTGGCGCGGCCGTACGAGGACCAGCCGGCCTTTGCCGCCTACGCCGAACTCCCCCCGCAGATGGAGGGCTACCAGACGTTCTGCGGGACGTGAACCTCATCGGGCGGCGCAGCGCTGCCTGAGAAACCGGAAATCCAAACGAAAAGGGCGCGGCCGAAGCCGCGCCCTCTCGCATACCTCAGATGAGGCGATGGATCAGAAGTCCATGCCGCCCCCCAAAGCCGGCATCGCCGGCTTTGGGGCCTAAGACCTTGGTTGGCCTGGACTTCCTCAGAAGTCCATGCCGCCCATACCGCCCATGCCGCCGCCGGGCATGGAGGGGGCGCCGCCGCCGTCACGCTTGGGGGCCTCGGCCACCAGTGCTTCGGTGGTGACGATCAGGGCGGCGATGGAGGCCGCATCCTGCAGGGCGGTGCGCACCACCTTCGCCGGATCGACGATACCGGCAGAGATCATGTCCACGTATTCTTCGGTCTGCGCGTTGAAGCCGAAGTTCGGATCGTTGGACTCCTGCACCTTGCCCACCACGATGGAGCCTTCCACGCCGGAATTCTCGGCGATCTGGCGGATGGGGGCCTCGAGGGCGCGCAGGACGATCTTGATGCCAGCCTTGATGTCGGCGTTGTCGGAGGTGACCGTCTCCACCGCCTTCTTGGCGCGCAGCAGGGCCACGCCGCCGCCGGGAACGATGCCTTCTTCCACCGCAGCGCGGGTGGCGTTCAGGGCGTCGTCAACGCGGTCCTTCTTCTCCTTGACTTCCACTTCCGTGGAGCCGCCGACGCGGATCACCGCGACGCCGCCCGCGAGCTTGGCCAGGCGCTCCTGGAGCTTCTCGCGGTCGTAGTCCGAGGAGGTCTCCTCGATCTGCGCCTTGATCTGGTTGACGCGGGCCTCGATGTCGGCCTTCTCGCCGACGCCGTCCACGATGGTGGTCTTCTCCTTCTCGAGAATCACCTTCTTGGCGCGGCCGAGCTGGGCGAGGGTCACATTCTCAAGCTTGATGCCGAGATCTTCCGAGATCACGGTACCGCCGGTGAGGATGGCGATATCCTCCAGCATGGCCTTGCGACGGTCGCCGAAGCCCGGGGCCTTCACCGCCGCAACCTTCAGGCCGCCGCGCAGCTTGTTCACCACCAGGGTGGCGAGCGCCTCGCCTTCCACGTCCTCGGCCACGATGACCAGGGGACGGCCGGTCTGCACCACGGCCTCGAGGACCGGCAGGATCGGCTGGAGGCCGGAGAGCTTCTTCTCGAAGATGAGGAGGTAGGGCTCTTCCAGGTCGGCGATCATCTTCTCCGCATTGGTGATGAAGTACGGAGAGAGATAGCCGCGGTCGAACTGCATGCCTTCGACCACTTCGAGCTCGGTCTCGGCGGTCTTGGCTTCCTCGACGGTGATGACGCCCTCGTTGCCCACGCGCTGCATGGCGCCGGCGATCATCTCGCCGATGGAGGCATCGCCGTTGGCGGAGATGGTGCCGACCTGCGCGACTTCCGCGGAGGAGGAGACCTTCTTGGCGCGGCCCTTGATGTCGGCGATGGCGGCGGCGACGGCGAGATCGATGCCGCGCTTCAGGTCCATCGGGTTCATGCCGGCGGCAACCGCCTTGGCGCCTTCCTTGACGATGGCCTGGGCCAGAACGGTGGCGGTGGTGGTGCCGTCGCCGGCCAGGTCGTTGGTCTTGGAGGCGACCTCACGCACCAGCTGGGCGCCGAGGTTCTCGAACTTGTCCTCGAGCTCGATCTCCTTGGCGACGGTGACGCCGTCCTTGGTGATGCGGGGGGCGCCGAAGGACTTCTCAATCACCACGTTGCGGCCCTTGGGGCCGAGGGTGACCTTCACCGCGTTGGCGAGGATATCGACGCCGCGCAGCAGCTTCTCGCGCGCATCGCCGGAAAACTTGACTTCTTTGGCAGCCATTTCGGCCTCCTGAATGGGGTTTCTTCAGTTCCGGCTGGACCGGAGGGCGATCACTCGCCGGCAGATCACTTGGTGATCACGCCGAGGATGTCGCTCTCCTTCATGATGAGCAGGTCGGCGCCGTCGATCTTCACTTCGGTGCCCGACCACTTGCCGAACAGCACGCGGTCACCGGCCTTCACGTCGAGGGGGACGAGCTTGCCCGCCTCGTCGCGCGCGCCAGCGCCAACCGCGATCACCTCGCCCTCCTGGGGCTTTTCCTTGACGGTGTCGGGGATGATGATGCCGCCAGCGGTCTTCTGCTCGGCTTCGATGCGCTTGACGACCACACGGTCGTGCAGGGGACGGAAGGACATGTATATACCTCTCCGAGGGGCGCGAGCCCGAGGGCTCGCCGGTTCTGGCACTCATGCGGGGAGAGTGCCAAGCTCGTTGCGGAGATAAGCGGGCCATCCCGCCCCGTCAAGGCGCGGTGCAACATATGGCATGGCGGCGGGTGGCGGACGTAAAACTAGCAAAGCGGTAACCCTGCCAGCCTATGGTTCAAGCCAAGCCATGGAATCGACGTGGACGGTGCCAGCCATTATGGTCGGCGGCACCGGCTGGTGTGGCGGGCGATTGGAAACTGGCCCCAGGCGGGCGGGAGGCCTCGGAAAGCTCATGAACAAGATGTTTGCGTGGTCGAAGTCGGAGGCCGGCACCGCGCGCCGCGCCGGCCTCGCGGGTGTCGCCGTGATGGCCATGGCGCTGTCGCTCGCCGCGTGCACCACCAGCCCCACCGAGGCGCCGCCCCCCTCCAGGCCGCAATATACGAGCCCGATTCCCCCGATCGCCTCGTCGGCCGCTGGGGCCTTGCCGCTTACCACCGTCCGGACGACGCCACCCGCACCGAGAACCAGGCCCGGGCCTCGTGCGGCAACAATCCCTACGTCATCACCGCCGGCTCCAGTGGCGGCGTGATGATGTATCTCGCCGACGACAACAAGCTGACGGAGCTGGTCTCCAAGCAGTCGGGCGGCGGCCCGGTGTTCATCGGCCCGCCCGACGACCCCGCCGGCGGCGAGCGCGACCGCCAGGTGGTCCGTTTCGACGGCAACGTGCTGGTGCTGAAGTTCGTGGACCCCGAGGTGGCCAAGCGCTACGGCACCATGGTCTACGTGCGCTGCTCCTGAGCGGTTGCCGGCGCTGCGGCGCCGGCTTTCGCCTTTGCTCGAACGGCAAAAGCGCTCTGGCCCCATGGATCTGGGCCGCCCGTCTCCTGCCGCCGCATTCCTGCGTGATGCGGCGGGGTGAACGGCCGGCCCCCTTCCTCCCGGCCGCGAGACGGCTGCGTTCACGCGCCCCTGCGGAGATCGCTTTCGGGGCTCGCTTTCAGCGGCTGAACGCCCCAAGCATCGCCGAGCCGCGATTGGTGGGATCGAAGATGTGCAGCCCGAGCTCCTCCGTGAGCTCGCGGAAGGCGGCGATGCCGCGGACCGAATTGCCCTTGGCGTCGAGGCGCGGCGAATAGGTGCCGATGCCCAGCTGCCGATTCACCACCCCGAGAATGCCCCCGCCTACCCCGCTCTTTGCCGGCACGCCCACATCGAACGCCCAGTTGCCGGCGAAATCGTACATGCCCGACGTGAACATGACGGAGAGCGTGTTGCGGACCGCTTCCACCCCGAACACGGTCGCCCGGGTCAGCGGGTTTTCCCCGATATTGGCCAGCGTCGCGCCCATCCGGGCGAGGTCGGAGGCGGTGACGAGGATGGAGCACTGGCGGAAATAGAGATCGACCGTGGCATCCACGTCCGCATCGAGCGCGCCGGCGCTCTTGAGCAGATGGGCGATGCCGCGGTTGCGGTGACCGGTCTCCGCCTCGGAGCGATAGACCGTCTCGTCGATGTCGAGCCGGCGCCCCGCCGCGGCCGAGAAGCGGTCCATCAGCATCTCGAAAGCCTCGCCGCCATACGCGCCGGCGATGAGGCCGCTGACGGTGATGGCACCCGCATTCACCATCGGATTGTAGGGACGGTTGGTGGTCGGGTCGAAAACGATGGCGTTGAAAGCGTCACCCGAGGGTTCGACCCCCACGTGGGCGAGCACCTTTTCCCGGCCCAGCGCCTCAAGTGCGAGACAATAGGCAAGCGCCTTCGAGATGGACTGGATGGTGAAAGGCACCTCCACGTCGCCCACCCCCACGAGCTCGCCCTCGACCGAGATCGCGGCAATGCCGAACCGCTCCGGATCGACGCGCGCCAGCTCCGGGATATAGGCCGCGAGTTCGCCCGAAATATCGTGCCGCGCGCGCTCGTAGGTGTGGCGGACGACCGATTCGAGTCCATAGGCGCCGCCCGCACTCTGGCTCACTGCCATGATCGCTCCTTTAACGTCCCACGCCGCGCGGCCTGCCGCCAGAAAGCCTGCCCGGCCAAACCTCACCCCGGCGGGGATCACGATGCGATCCTGCCCGAACGGACAGCGGACGAACAGGCGCCAAGCGAACGACAAGCAGGGCTCGCGTCAATTCAGCAAGCACAAGACGTGCCAAGATCCCAGGGGAGACAATCAATGACGAGGAAGGCTGCTGCAATCCGGAGACCGGGATGAAAAGTCCCCCAATCTAAAATTCATACAAATACAAAAATGAGATAATTTGGAATTTTAAAACTTATAAATTTATGAATGAAAGATACTTTCGACTTGATCACTCAAAAATTCAATCATACCGATCTGCATATATTAAATTAAATTGCGAGTTCAGATATGGGGTGTGCATTGATGCCCTGCCGCCAGCATCGGCGACATCCGAATGCCTTTCCCGTCCTGATACTGGCTACGGTCGTTCGCATGGTCGAGATCGCATGACCGCGGACGGTGGCGGAAGGACGGACATCCGGGACCCGGCAATTGCTGCCCCGCGCAGCAGCGGACGATTCCAGCTGCGTCCGCTGCTGGTGGTGGTCCACCGCGTCCTGGGCCTCACCACCGCCCTCTTCCTCGCCGTTGCCGGATTGACGGGCAGCCTGCTCGCCTTCCACACGGAAATCGACCGCTGGCTCAATCCTGATGCCTACACGGCGGTGGCCATGGGTGCCCCGCTCTCGCCGGAAGCCCTCGCCGCGCGCATCGAGGCCGGCGATCCGAAGCGGGTCGTCTGGTTCATGAGCCTCGAACGCGAGCCGGGCCGCTCGGCGCAGGCGCTCATCTCCGGACGGACCGATCCCGCCACAGGCCGGCCGTTCGACCTTCAGGCCGACCGCCTCCACGTCGACCCGGTGAGCGGGACGATCCTCGCCGAGCGCCTGTGGGGCGAATGCTGTTTCTCCCGCCTCAACCTCGTTCCCTTCCTCTACGAGTTCCACCACAATCTGAGCCTGCCGGGCACCTATGGCATCCTGCTGATGGGCGGCGTCGGGGTCCTGTGGCTGCTCGACGGCTTCGTCGGCCTCGCCCTCACCTTCCCGCGCGGGCGGCCCTTCTTCGCCAAGTGGCGGCCTGCCTTCGCCATCAAGGGGGGCAGCACCTTCCGCCTCAGCCTCGACCTGCACCGCGCCGCGGGGTTGTGGCTCTTCGCAATGCTGATCGCCGTGGCGCTCTCGTCCGTCGCCATGAACCTGCGGGCGGAAGTGGTGGAGCCGGTGGTCGGCCTGCTCTCGAAGCTCACACCCACGCCCTTGTCCGGTGCTGCGCTGGAGAAGCCGCGCGAGCGCACCCTCTCCTACGACGTGGCTCTGGAGGCTGGGGTCGGGCAGGCCCGCGCGCGCGGCTGGGACACCCCCGCGCGCCAGATCTTCTACTCGCCGCACTACGGCATCTTCGGCGTCGCCTTTGGCGAGCCCGACGAGCCGATGGACACACGCTGGCTCTATTTCGACGGCGAGACGGCGGCGTACAAGGGCGCCTCCCTGCCCGGCGTCGGCACGGCGGGGGACATTTTCCTGCAGGTGCAGTTCCCCATCCACAGTGGCCGCATCCTCGGCCTGCCGGGGCGCATCCTCATCTGCGTGACCGGGCTCGCGGTGGCGATGCTGTCCGTCACCGGCGTCGTCGTGTGGTGGAAGAAGCGCGCGGGGCGCAAGGGTCGTGCGGCGAAGTCCGCACGGGCGAAGGCGGCGCCGGCGGAATAGGGCGCGCCGGGCCTATTCGTCCATCTTCAGCGCGGCGATGAAAGCTTCCTGCGGAATCTCCACCTTGCCGAACTGGCGCATCTTCTTCTTGCCTTCCTTCTGCTTGTCCAGAAGCTTGCGCTTTCTCGAGATATCACCGCCATAACACTTGGCGGTCACGTCCTTGCGCAGCGCCTTGATGGTCTCGCGGGCGATGATCTTGGCGCCGATGGCGGCCTGGATCGGGATGTTGAACAGATGCTGGGGGATCAGGTCCTTCAGCTTCTCGCACATCACCCGGCCCCGCGCGTCGGCGCGCGCGCGATGCACCAGCATGGAGAGCGCATCCACCGGCTCGGCATTCACCAGGATCGACATCTTCACCAGGTCGCCGGGGCGATACTCGGTAATCTGGTAATCGAAGGAGGCGTAGCCCTTGGAGATGGACTTCAGCCGGTCGTAGAAGTCGAACACCACCTCGTTCAGCGGCAGGTCATAGGTGACCATGGCACGCGCGCCCACGTAGGTGAGCTCGATCTGGTTGCCGCGCCGGTCCTGGCAGAGCTTGAGAACCGAGCCGAGATAGTCGTCCGGGGTGAGGATGGTGGCGCGGATCCACGGCTCGCGGATCTCCTCGATCTTCACCACGTCCGGCATGTCGGCCGGGTTGTGCAGGTCGATCACCGAGCCGTCCGTCATCTGGATCTCGTAGATGACCGAGGGGGCGGTGGCGATGAGGTCGAGGTTGAACTCGCGCTCCAGCCGCTCCTGGATGATCTCCAGATGCAAAAGCCCGAGGAAGCCGCAGCGGAAGCCGAAGCCTAGCGCCGCCGAGGTCTCCATCTCATAGGAGAAGCTGGCGTCGTTGAGGCGCAGCTTGCCCATGGCGGCGCGCAGGTCCTCGAACTGGGCCGCATCCACCGGGAACAGGCCGCAGAACACCACCGGCTGGGCCGGCTTGAAGCCCGGCAGCATGTCGGCGCAGGGGCGCTTCTCCTCGGTGATGGTATCGCCGACGCGGGTGTCCGCCACTTCCTTGATGGAGCCGGTGAGGAAGCCGATCTCCCCCGGGCCAAGCTCGGCCATGACCACCATCTTGGGGTGAACACGCCCACCCGGTCCACGTCGTTGACGGCGCCTGAGCCCAGCATCTTGATGCGCTGGCCCTTCTTCAGCACGCCGTCCACCACCCGCACCAGCACCACGACGCCGAGATAGGTGTCGTACCAGCTGTCGACCAGCAGCGCCTTCAGCGGCGCCTCGCGGTCGCCCATGGGCGGCGGCAGGCGGGTGACGATGGCCTCCAGCACCTGGTCCACGTTGAGGCCGGTCTTGGCGGAAATGCCGATGGCATCGGAGGCGTCGAGGCCGATCACGTCCTCGATCTGCGCCTTCACCTTCTCCGGCTCGGCGGCGGGCAGGTCGATCTTGTTGAGGACGGGAATGATGTCGTGGTTGTTGTCGATGGCCTGGTAGACGTTGGCGAGCGTCTGCGCCTCGACGCCCTGGGAGGCGTCCACCACCAGCAGCGAGCCCTCCACGGCGGCCAGCGAGCGGTTCACCTCATAGGCGAAGTCCACGTGGCCGGGGGTGTCGATGAGGTTGAGGGTGTAGGTCTCGCCGTCCTTCGCCTTGTAGGACAGGCGCACGGTCTGGGCCTTGATGGTGATGCCGCGCTCGCGCTCGATATCCATGTTATCGAGCACCTGCTCCGTCATCTCCCGCTCGGAGAGGCCGCCGGTGAGCTGAATCAGGCGGTCGGCGAGGGTCGATTTCCCATGGTCGATATGGGCGACGATGGAGAAGTTGCGGATGTTCTTCTGGGCGGTGGCGGTCATCCGGGCCGCATAGCACCGGCGCGGGGCGGCCACAAGGCGGAGCGGGCGCAGGGAGCTCCTCCACCTGAACGCGCCCGGCTGCGGCGGGGAGCGGCCGCGGCCCTTTTCCGCCTGTGGACCAACGGGTCAACTTCGGCCGCCGCCCTGGCTCGAAGGGCAGCGGTCTTCGCCTCACAACCCCATCAGGCGCCGTTTCTTGCCGTTGCCGGCGGCGTCGGGCTCCTCCGGCTCCGGGCCGGGATCGTCGGGGAGCGGCGGCAGCGCCACGATGGGATCCGGCCGCGGCGACCGGCTGCGATCGGCGAATGCAGCCGGAGCCGGCGACGCGGCAGACACCGGCGCGGCGGGCGGCGATGCCGGAGGGACGATCTCGACGACCACCGGCGCGGCCTCCGCCGCCTTCTGCGCCATGGGCGGCTTCGGCATCTCGGGTGCCGTGATGCCCGCTTCCTCCGCCTCGGCGATGGCCTCCGCCTGCCCGGCGGCGAGCGTGCGGGCGGCCGCCCGCTCCGCCGCGAGGGAGAGGGCCGCGGCCTGCTCGGCCGCCTTCGCCTCCTCGCTGGCCCGCACGGCGGCGATGGCAGCCTTCACCCGCTCCGCCTCATGCTCCAGGATCGGCGTGGCGGAAACACCCGGCGGCACGTCCCACACGAAGACGTCGAGGCGGCCGGTGACCGGAGAGATGGCGGCCCAACGGTCGGAGACGACGCCATCGGCGATCCAGGCCGGATCGCGGTTGGCCCGCACCGCCCGCGCCGTCCATTCCCGCGCCTTGCCGATATCGGCGTGCTCGGCGGCTTCCAGCTCCGCCATCAGCAGGCAGATGCGCTGGCTCGGCTCGGCGAGCAGCGGCTCCAGCACCATGCGCGCCTGCTTGAACTCCTGCGCGTCGATGGCGGCGCGGGCGAGCGCGATCGCGCTCTCACGATGGGCCGGCGCCCGGTTCACCAGCGCACGGATGCGTTTCAGGCGGTCCTGCGCGGCATCGCCCGGGCGCAGATAGGCCTCCACATCCGCGAGTTCCGGATGGGGACTGGCGGCAAACGCGGTCTCCACGATTCTCGCCGCCTTGCGCAACTCCCCGTCAGCGCCGAGCAAGCGGCCGGCGCAGGCTGCGGCGGGCACCAGGGTGGGAGCAAGGCGCACCGCCTCCACTGCCCGCTCACGCGCCACCGGTGGATCGCTCTGCTCCAGGGCGATGGCTTCCGCCGCCAGCAGCACGGCCTTGCGGCGGCGATATTGCGCCTTGTCGATGCCCTTGTGCGCCATCTGGCGTTCGAGGATGGCCCGCGCGCCGGCGTAATCGCCGCCGGCGCAGCGCGCCTCGATCACCGCCTCCGCCGCCCAGCCGAGCGCAGGGGCCGACGCTGCGGCCTCCTCGGCGATGGCGTAGGCCGCCACCTTGTCCCCGGCCTTGCGGGCTTCCATGTGGAGCCCGCGCAGGCCGAGCAGGCGTGTCGCCGGGTCGTCCACCATGGCGCGGAAGGCGGCCACGGCCACCTCGTGGTTGTTGTCGAGCTGCGCCGCCTGGGCCGTCAGCAGGTGGGTCAGCGGCTCATGGGGCAAGAACTTCACCGCCTCCGCCCGCGCGTGGCGGACGGCGGCATGGTCGCCGATGCCCACCGCCAGCAGGCCGCGCGACACCGCGTTCCAGCCCTTCTCGCGCCGCCGGCGGCGCGAGAAGGCGGCGAGGAGCTTCGGCGAGCGCACGAGGACGGACAGAAGCCGCCACAAAAGGAGCAGCAGCCCGGTGATCACCGCGAACACCGCGAGGGCCACCGGCACGGTGGTCTCCACCCGCCAGCCCTGCCAGACGACGGCGATCTCGCCCGGCCGATCGGCGAGCCAGGACGCGCCGAAGGCGATGGCGACGAGGACGAGAAGGAACAATACGAGGCGGATCACGGCACCTTCCCCGAAATGGCGGCGAGCTGCTGCTGGTAGAGTGTGCCGGCGACACGCACCGCCTGGGCCCGCGCCTCGATGTCGCGAACGACGGACAGGCGCGCCAGCACGCCTTCCGGCAGTTGCCTCAACGTGCGCAGGGCCTCCTCCAGCTGGCCGGCCTTCACCTGGGCGACGGCGGCTTTGAGGAGCGCTTCCGCATCGATCGCGCCGGGGCCGGCGGCGGGGCGCACCTTCACCAGGCTCTCGGCAGAGGCCATCAGCCGATCGAGCAGGGAGGCGGAGGGCGTCGCCGGCGCGGGGGCCAGCGCGCCGAATGCGGTGGCGCCTTCCTGCGCCAGGCGTGCGGCGAGCTTCGCCGGCGGGGCGAAGCCCTCCGCAGCGGCGGCGGAAAAGGGGGCGAGCTGGCCGGCGCCGGCGCCGAGCGTGGTGCGCGCGGCGGCGAGCTCCGCCGCGAAGGGCCGGCCGGAGACGACCGCGTCGCGGAAGGTGGCGAGCACCACCAGCCCGGCCGCGGCGCGGTTGAAGGCGGTGGCGGTGGCGGCGGCGTCCTCGATCTGCGTCTTCAGGGCATCGAGGCGTGGCCCGACGGCGTCGATGCGGGCACCAAGCGCCAGAACCTGCGCGCCGGCCTGCTGGGCGCCGGAAGCGGCCGTGGCGGCAGCGGTCTGGAGGCCCGCCTGCGCCGTGCGCAGCGCCTCGATCTCGCGGGTTGCGGCGGCGAGGGTGGCCCGGGCGGCCTCGGATGCAGCCTTCAGCTCGTCCACCGTTTTCACCAATCCGGGCGGCACAGCCGGCGCGGTCGGGGCGGCAGGAGCCGGCACGGGCGCCGGCGCGGCCTTGAGGCCGGCGACCGTGGCTTCAAGGCTCTTCAGCGCCGCCTCACTGCGTTCCAGCCGCTCGGAAAGTGCCGCGAGCGCCTTCGGATCGGCGGCGGGGCGCGCCTCGAGGGCGGCGATGCGGCTCTGGAGCGGAGACACATCCATGGGTGACGGCGCGGGCGCCGACACCGTCGGCGGCAGCGCCGCAGGCGCCTTTTCCGGCAGCGCATACCACAGGCCGCCGGCCACGCCGCCACCGGCGACGGCACCAGCGAGAAGGGCCGCGACGAACGCTCCGGCGCCCGAGCGGGCCGGCGGGACGGGTGCGGCGGCGGGCGCAAGCGCCTCTTCGGCCACCTGCTCGGCGCTCTTCGTCTCGAACGGGGCCTCGGCCGCCTCCAGGCCGGAGGGACTCGCCACCGCGGTGTCGGTCTCGAACGGTGCGGCGTCGCCGCTGGATGCCGAAGTTTCGGGCGCCGCCGGCGCAGCATCGGCCGGGGGCGTGTCCGCGACGGCCTCGGCCTTCAGGTCGAGCGTGGGTGGGGTGCGGGCCGGGCGGGAGACGAAGTCCTCCGCCTTTGGATGGTCGCTCGCCGGATCGTCGCGCACCATGGGCGTCCCTCGTGCCTCCCTCGTGAGATCTGATCCGCGTTCCGGTCCGGGATAGACCGCCCCGCGTCACGCCGCAACAGCCCGGCGTGCCGACGCCCGTCACAGCCCCGTCACAGCAGGGCGAAAAGCGCATCCTCGTTGGGGGCGGCGGCCACCTCCACCTTCAGCCCCGCCTTCACCAGCGGCTCGGCCACCTGCTCGGACAGGCACAGTTCGCGCACGCGGGCCAGTTCGCCGGTGAGGCCCGCCGCGGCGACGCACCGCAGCAGGGTCTTGACCGTCCTTTGGGACAAGTGCAGCGCCGCCGTGACGGTTCCTGCGGCGAGCGCGGCGCGGGCCTCCTCGGACAATGCGTCGGCGGGCTCGGCCGCATAGATGATGGCGAGGTCCAGGGTGATGCCCGGTGCCGCCAACAGGGCCTGAAGGTCCGCCGCCCGGTCCTCGCCGGCGGGGTTCAGCACCCGCGCGCCGGATGGGAGCGCGGCGGCGATGCGTCCGGCCAGGGCCGAGGCGTCGCCATCGCAGTCCGCCACCTGGGTGAAGCCGGCCGCGCGGGCTTCCTTGGCGGTGCGCGGCCCCACCGCGAACGCCGGCAGATGAAAGAAGCGCTGCCCTTCCGGATGGGTGGCGAACGCCTTCACCCCGTTGATGGAGGTGAAGGCCACCGCATCGAACGGGCCTTCGGGCAACGGCGTCCGGGTCGGCGCGATGCGCAGCATGGGATCGACCGTCACCCCATGCCCGAGCGCGCGCAGGCGCTGGGCCGTCTGGGAGGCGGCGGGCTCCGGCCGGGTGACGAGAACATGCATGGGTCACTCTCAATCCGCTTCAAGAAACGGGGCAGAACATGGCTTTTGTGGGCAGATCGAAATGACCTGCCGGCGGCGCGCAACCAGATCCCTTGCCGCGCCGCGTTCCCCTCACAGGCCCAGCAGCCGGGCCGGCGCGCTCGCCCGCAGCGTGGCGCCACATTCCGTTCCGAGGCGGGCGGCATCGACGATGGGCGCCCGCGCCTCGATCTCCGCCGCATCGGAGCCGTCGGGCACCAGCACGAGGCCGCGCAGGCGCACCTCCCGCCCCTCCACCGTGGCAAGGCCCGCGATGGGGGTGCGACACGAGCCGTCGAGGGCGGACAGGAAGGCGCGCTCGGCATCGAGGGCGATGCCGGTATCCCGGCAGGCGATGGCGGCGATGGCCGCGTTGGTGTCCGGATCGTCGATGCGGCATTCGATCGCCACCGCCCCCTGCCCCACCGCCGGCAGGAAATCCGCCGGATCGAGCAGCGCGCTCGCGGCTTCGGCGAGGCCAAGGCGGGTCAGGCCGGCCAGCGCCAGCAGGGTGGCGTCGAACTCGCCATCCTTCACCTTGGCGAGGCGGGTGTGGACGTTGCCGCGCAGCAATTCCACCTTGAGATCCGGCCGCAGGCGCCGCAATTGCGCCTCGCGCCGGAGCGAGGCGGTGCCGATGCGCGCGCCGGCGGGAAGATCATCGAGCCCCGCCCCCTCCTTCAGGATGAGGGCGTCGCGCACGTCCGCCCGTGGCAGATAGCCGGCAAGGTGCAGGCCCTCCGGCAGGAAAGTCGCCACGTCCTTCGCCGAATGCACGGCCAGGTCCACCCGGCCGTCCAGCAGCGCTTCCTCGATCTCCTTGGTGAACAGGCCCTTGCCCCCCGCCTCCGACAGCGCGCGGTCCTGGATCTGGTCGCCGGAGGTGCGGATGACAGAGATGGCGATCGCCTCCGCCGGCACCTTCAGCGCCGCCGAAAGGGCGGCCTGCACGGCATGGGCCTGCCACAGTGCCAGCGGACTGCCGCGCGTGCCGATGGTGAGGCGCGGCCTCACGGACGCGGGTTCGGATTTCGGTGTGTCGCTCATTCGTAATCTCGCGCGGGGCCGCGTACAATGCGCGAGGGAATCGAAATGGGATAGAGCGGCGTTCCGGCGCAGCGCGGGACGTTCTGGAGGGACAGGGTTTGGCCGATCTTCTGGTTCTCGGCATCGAGACCACCTGCGACGAGACCTCTGCGGCCGTGGTGGCGCGCTCGCCTTCGGGAGCGTCCGACATCCGCTCCAACGTCATCCGCTCGCAGGTGGAAATCCACTCGCCCTATGGCGGCGTGGTGCCGGAGATCGCCGCGCGCGCCCATGTGGAAATCCTCGATCATGTGATCGCCGAGGCCATGCGGCAGGCGAACGTGGACTATTCCGAGCTCTCGGGCGTCGCAGCGGCGGCGGGCCCGGGGCTCATCGGCGGGGTCATCGTCGGCCTCACCACCGCCAAGGCCATCGCGCTCGCGGCCAAGAAGCCGCTGGTGGCGGTGAACCATCTGGAGGCCCACGCGCTCACCGCCCGCCTCACCGACGGCGTCGCCTTCCCCTATCTGCTGCTGCTCGTCTCCGGCGGGCACACACAGTTGCTCGCGGTGGAGGATGTCGGCCGCTACACCCGCCTCGGCACCACGCTGGACGACGCGGTGGGCGAAGCCTTCGACAAGGTGGCGAAGATGCTGAGCCTGCCCTATCCCGGCGGGCCGCAGGTGGAGGCGCAGGCCAAGCTCGGCTATGCGGGGCGCTTCGCCTTCCCCCGCCCCATGCTGGGCCGGCGCGAGCCGGACTTCTCCCTCTCCGGCCTGAAGACCGCCGTGCGGCTGGAAGCCGACCGCCTTGCCCCGCTCACCGACGACGACGTGGCCGACCTGTGCGCCGGCTTCCAGGCGGCGGTGGTGGACCTGATCGCCGACCGGGTGCGCGCCGGCGCCCGCGCCTTCCGCGACCGGCTCGGGCGCGGGCCCACGGCCCTCGTGGCGGCGGGCGGCGTGGCGGCCAACGGCATGATCCGCGAGACACTGGCGAAGGTCGCCGCCGAGCTCAATGTCCGCTACGCCATGCCGACGCCGGCCCTGTGCACCGACAACGGCGCCATGATCGCCTGGGCGGGGGCGGAACGCCTCGCCCGCGGCCTCCGCGACAAGCTGGACGTGAGCCCACGCGCCCGCTGGCCGCTGGATCCGGCCGCCGCCGCATCCGCCAACGCCCGGGCCTGACCGGTGCCGTCTTCGGTCTTTCGGCGCATCGGCGTCATGGGCGCGGGCGCGTGGGGTACGGCGCTGGCCAACGCCGCCGCCCGCGCCGGACGCGATGTGGTGCTCTGGGGCCGCGACGGCGTCGCCATGGCCGAGATGGCGCGGCTGCGGGAGAACCGCGCGGACCTGCCCGGCATCGCCCTTGATCCGGCGGTCACGCCCACCGGTGACCTTGCCGCCGTCGCCGCTTGCGATGCGCTGCTGCTGGTGGTGCCGGCGCAGGCCTGCCGCGAGGCCCTCGAGCGCCTCGCGCCGCTGGCGCGTCCCGGCCTGCCGGTGATCTCGTGTGCCAAGGGCATCGAGCGCGGCAGCCGCGCTTTCATGAGCGAGGTGATCGCCGAGGTGATGCCGAAGGCGTCGCCGGCCGTGCTCTCGGGGCCGAGCTTCGCTTCCGACGTGGCGGCGGGACTGCCCACCGCCGTCACCCTTGCCGCCCGCGACGCGGCGCTGGCCGTGGCCGTCACCCGGGCGCTCGGCTCCCCGACGCTGCGGCTCTATCACTCCACCGACGTGCGCGGGGTGGAAATCGGCGGGGCGGCGAAGAACGTGCTGGCCATCGCCGCGGGCATCGTCGCCGGCCGCAGGCTCGGAGCGAGCGCGGCGGCGGCGCTGGTGGCGCGCGGCTTCGCCGAGCTGATGCGCTTCGGGCGGGCGTACGGGGCGAAGGCGGAGACCATCACCGGGCTTTCCGGCCTCGGCGACCTCATCCTCACCACGTCCGGCCCGCAATCGCGCAACTTCGCCTTCGGCCGCGCCCTGGGGGCCGGTGAGGCGGCGGGGGACAAGCTGGCGGAGGGCGCCTTCACCGCCGGCGTTCTGGTGGAGATGGCCGCGGCAAAGGGCGTGGACGTGCCGGTGAGCGCCGCGGTGGATGCGGTGCTCGGCGGGCGGATCTCCATCGACGACGCCATAGAGGCGCTCATGGCCCGCCCGCAGAGAGCCGAGGCGTAGGGCGCCCAGCGCCCTACGCCTTCAGCTTGTCAAAGGTGCGCGCCATCTCCTCGCGGCTCACATGGTCGATGATGGCGGGATGCAGCACGTCCTCTCCGGCGCGGAATGCCGCCTCGGCATCGACGCGGGCGAGGGCAATCTTCAGGGCACCGACCAGGTCGTAAAGCGACCAAGCGTGCCCCGCATCGCGCAGGGCCGATTGCAGGGCACCCTGCACCAGGGCGCGGACCGTGCGGTGTGATTCGGAGACCGGCACCTCGTCCGCCTCGTCCTCGAGCGCGGAGACGCAGGCCTCCTCGTTGAAGGAGACATGGCCGCGGCAGGCGAGCGGGCGCACCGGGTAGATCACGCAGATGCCCTCGGCGAGGAACGGGCATTCGCGGCCGAGGAACATGGTGCCGGCGGTCTCGGCCGTGGCGTCGGCGGTGGCGGCGAGGCGCGCGGGCAGGTCGATGCCCACCTTGCGGAATCCGCCCGCCATGGCCCGCACGTAGCGCGCCACCATCAGCACCTCCGGCGCGGTGGCGACAACCTGGATGCGGCAACAGGTGCCGCAGCCCTTGCGGCAGGCCAGTGGCGGCAGGTCCTTCGTCTGCTCGGCCACATTGTGCTCGTAGCTGGAAAAGGCCTGCATCCAGATGCGGTCGAGGAAATCCGCCGCGCCCTTGTGGGCATCGAGGGTGAGGCCGAAGGCGGCATGCTGGGCACGAAAGAAGGCGGCGGGACCCTCGCCGGTCTCCGCGCGGGTTTGTGAAGCGACCGCCACCGCAAGCCTCCAAATATTCCAACCGCCCCGCAACGGGCGCGCCGGCATGCTGACCAACGTCGTGAGCCGGCACATTGAGATGGAACAAGCTATGTCCATACAGACATAGCATTCAACATGGGGAAACTGCGTAGGCACGGGAAAGGGCGCGGCACGCGCCTGGCCTCGTGCCGCGGACGCATGCAGCGCAGCGGAAGGAGAGCCGGGGACACGAAGGCAGACAGGTGACTGCCGTCATGCCCAGCTTGCTTGACAAGCCGGGCATGACGGCACTTCTGGTCAGAAGAAGTCGCCGACCACGCTCGTGTGCTCCACCGACGGCGGGCTGGCGAAATGCGGGCCGACGAGGCGGCGCCATTCCTGGAATTCGGGAGAATTGCGGAAGTGGACCATGTGGTCTTCCACCGTGTCCCAGGTGACCACGAGATAATAACGTGACGGCGTCTCGACAGAGCGCTCGAGCGACAGGCCGCGGCAGCCACGCGATTTCTGGAAATGCGGCGCGGCTTCCTTCACGGCGGCCTCGAAGGCGGCTTCCGAGCCTTCCTTGATGTCGAGCGTGGCGATCTCATAGACCATGGTGCGTTCCTCTCCTCCGGCGGCCCGTCCGCGCCGCCGGCCGGGACATTAAGGCTTCGCCCCCGTCAGGCAAGACACCCTCGGCCATCGCGCACAGGCCCGGCAGCAAAGGCGCGCCGCGCCGAGTCTCCTTGCCAAGCTCCGCCGGAATGGGCAAACCCGGACACATTGTTCTTTTGCGACGCGAGCTTTGTCATGGCCCATTGGCTCTACAAGTCCGAACCCTTCAAATGGTCCTGGGAGATGCAGGTGAAGGCCGGTGCCAAGGGCACCCATTGGGATGGCGTGCGCAACCACCTCGCCAAGCAACAGCTTCTGGCCATGAGGACCGGCGACAAGGGCTTCTTCTACCATTCCAACGAGGGTAAGGAGATCGTCGGCATCGTGGAGGTGATCAAAGAGGCCTACCCCGACCCCTCCGACGAGAGCGGCAAGTTCGTGATGGTGGACATCAAGGCGGTGAAGCCGCTCAAGACGCCGGTGACGCTGGCCGCCATCAAGGCGGATCCGCGGTTGCAGGAGATGGCGCTGATCAGGTTCTCCCGCCTCTCGGTGCAGCCGGTCACCGACGCGGAATGGGACCTCATCTGCGGGCTGGGCGGCGTGTGAGCCGCCCCATACACGATCCCATCGCCTTCATCCGCACCGAAACCCGGCTGCGGCCCGTGCCGCTGGTCCCCGAAATCCGCCTTCACGTGGCCGACGAGGCGGTGCCCATCTGGCACCGCACCGAGGAGGAACTGGGCGAGATGGGCCTGCCCCCGCCCTTCTGGGCCTTCGCCTGGGCCGGCGGGCAGGCGCTGGCGCGGCATGTGCTGGACCATCCGGACGCGGTGAAGGGCAAGCGCGTGCTGGACTTCGCCTCCGGCTCCGGGCTCGTGGGCATCGCCGCCATGAAGGCGGGCGCGGCGCAGGTAACCTGCGCCGACATAGACCCCTTCGCCCGGGCCGCCATCGCCCTCAACGGAGCGGAGAACGGCGTCGCCGTCGCCGCGGCGGACACCGACCTCATCGGCCGCGACGACGGCTGGGAGACCGTGCTGGCCGGCGACATCGCCTATGAGCGCGACCTGTCGGAGCGCGTCTTCGCCTGGCTGTTCGCCCTCGCCGCGCGCGGCGCCGGCGTGCTCGTGGGCGATCCGGGCCGCACCTACCTGCCGAGGGACCGCCTGGAACGCCTCGCCGAATACGCGGTGCCGGTGACGCGGGAACTGGAGGACATGGAGATCAAGCGCACCTGCGTCTGGCGCCCGCGCTGAGGGCGCCCGGCGCGCGGGGGGAACCTTCGCCAGCGCCAACCGTTGCCCTGCCGAGGCCAAAAGGAGGCGCGGCAATGGAAATCCACGAGATCTGGAAAAAGATGGCGCAGCAGCGCGACTGCATGTTCGTCGACCACGACGGCCCGCGCCTGCGCGCCCGGCCCATGGCGCCGGTGGTGCAGCAGGCGGAAAGGGCCATCTGGTTCGTAACGGACCGGCGCGGCGCCAAGGACGACGAGATCGCCCGCGAGCCGCACGTGTGCCTTACCTTCGTCGACCATTCCGACCGCTTCCACCTGTCGGTTTCGGGCCGGGCCGAGGTGGTGCGCGACACCGCCAAGCTGAAGGAGATATGGACCTCCTACATGGAGGCCTTCTTCCCCGGAGGGCCGGATGATCCCAATGCCATCCTGGTGAAGGTGGAGCCCGATCAGGCGGAATACTGGGACGGCGACGGTGATATCGTGAGCGCGTTCAAGCTCGCCGCCGGCATCCTCGGCGAAAGGACGCCGAACCTCGGAGACAACCAGAAGGTCCAGCTCTGAGCCCGATGGCGGCGGCGCGCCCCATCTCGCCCTTCGGCTCGACCGGAGGGCGTCGTTCCCCCTACACGTCGGCCGCGAAAACCCGCCCTGGCGGCACCACCCATCCCGCCGGCCGCAAGACCAGGGCGGACGTCCGCCTCACGCCTTCCGTGCAAACAGCGCCGCGCCGGCCACGATGAGCCACCCGGCCATCATCAGGGTGCCGCCGAAAGGCGCGCTTCCGCCCAGGAGCTTGACCTCCATCAAGGCGCGCATCGCCAGATCGCCTGAAAACAACACTGCGCCGAGGGCGATGGCGCTCGCGCCCGCTTGGAGCGCGATCCGCCCCCGGCCGAGCTGGAGGCCCACGGCGAGAAGGCCGGCAAGGGCCGTGGCGTGAAACAGAAGGAAGTGGGCGGAGGTGACGAGATTGTCCCCGCCGCCCATATGGGCGGCAGCGGCGGCAACTGCGACGCCCGCCGCTCCCATGAGGCCGGCGAGGAAAAGCAGGATACGGGTCCAGGGGTCCATGGCGGCGCCTCGAACGCAGAGCGGATCGAGAGCCGTCTATAGGGCCGCGCGACGGCGGGCGACAGGCCGGAGACGTGCGGCATGGGGGAGCATCCGGGCACCGCGGCGCGACGAAGGGTTATGCGCCCAAAGTCTGCCCGGACGGTGCCTTGTGGAGCGTCATCCCTCTCCCCATAATCCGGCCCAATCAAAGCGGGAAATTCCGCTACGAATTAAGGATGGCGGGGACGCGCCCGCGCGAGGGAGGCAAGAGCATGTCCGACAAGGTCTATGACGTTCCGTCCGCCTGGGCTCAGAAGGCATACGTGGACGACGCGCACTATCAGTCCATGTACGCCGCCTCCGTGAACGACCCCGATGCCTTCTGGGGCGAGCACGGCAAGCGCATCGACTGGTTCGATCCCTTCACCAAGGTGAAGAACACCTCGTTCGATCCGGGCCACGTATCCATCAAGTGGTTCGAGGACGGGGTCACCAACGTCGCCTACAACTGCGTCGACCGTCATCTGGACGAACGCGGCGACCAGGTCGCCATCATCTGGGAAGGCGACAGCCCGGACGAGAGCCGCAACATCACCTACCGCGAGCTCTACGGCGAGGTGAACAAGCTTGCCAACGTGCTGCGCAACCGCGGCGTGGAGAAGGGCGACCGCGTCACCATCTACCTGCCGATGATCCCCGAGGCGGCCTTCGCCATGCTGGCCTGCGCGCGGCTCGGCGCCATCCATTCCATCGTGTTCGGCGGCTTCTCCCCGGACAGCCTCGCCGGCCGCGTCTCCGACTGCGGCTCCAAGTGCCTCATCACCGCCGACGAGGGCCTGCGCGGCGGCCGCAAGGTGCCGCTGAAGGCCAATGTGGATGCGGCCATCGACCAGATCGACGGCGGCGTGGACCACGTGATCGTGGTGCGCCGCACCGGCGGCAAGGTGGACATGACCCCCGGCCGCGACGTCTACTACGACGAAGCCGTCGCCATGGTGACGGACGAATGCCCGGCCGAGCCGATGAATGCGGAGGATCCGCTGTTCATCCTCTACACCTCCGGCTCCACCGGCAAGCCGAAGGGCGTGCTGCACACCACCGCGGGCTATCTCGTCTATGCGTCCATGACGCACCAGTACATCTTCGACTATCACCCCGGCGACATCTACTGGTGCACGGCCGACGTGGGCTGGGTGACGGGCCATTCCTACATCGTCTACGGCCCGCTCGCGAACGGCGCCACCACCCTGATGTTCGAGGGCATCCCCAACTATCCCACCGTGTCCCGCTTCTGGGACGTGGTCGACAAGCACAAGGTGAACATCTTCTACACCGCGCCCACCGCCATCCGCTCGCTGATGCAGGCGGGCGAGGAACCGGTGAAGCGGACGTCGCGCGCCTCCCTGCGCCTGCTCGGCTCGGTGGGCGAGCCGATCAATCCTGAAGCCTGGGAGTGGTACTACCGCGTGGTGGGCGAGGAGCGCTGCCCCATCGTCGACACCTGGTGGCAGACGGAGACGGGCGGCATCCTCATCACCCCGCTGCCGGGCGCCACGAAGCTGAAGCCCGGCTCGGCGACCCTGCCCTTCTTCGGCGTGCTGCCGGAAGTGGTGGACGCGGAAGGCAAGGTGCTGGAGGGCCCCTGCGAGGGCAACCTCGTGATCGCCGACAGCTGGCCCGGCCAGATGCGCACGGTCTACGGCGACCACGAGCGCTTCGAACAGACCTATTTCTCCACCTATCCCGGCAAGTACTTCACCGGCGACGGCTGCCGCCGCGACGCGGATGGCTTCTACTGGATCACCGGCCGCGTGGACGACGTGATCAACGTGTCGGGCCACCGCATGGGCACGGCCGAAGTGGAGAGCGCCCTCGTCGCCCATCCGAAGGTGTCGGAAGCGGCGGTCGTGGGCTTCCCGCACGACATCAAGGGACAGGGCATCTACGCCTATGTCACCCTGATGGAGGGCGTGGAGCCCACCGAGGAATTGCGCAAGGAACTGGTGGGCTGGGTCCGCCGCGAGATCGGCCCCATCGCCTCCCCGGACCTGATCCAGTTCGCGCCCGGCCTGCCCAAGACGCGTTCGGGCAAGATCATGCGCCGCATCCTGCGCAAGATCGCCGAGGACCAGTTCGAGAGCCTCGGCGACACCTCGACCCTCGCCGATCCCGGCGTGGTGGAGGATCTGATCAGCAACCGCCAGAACAAGCGCGACGCCGCCGCCTGACGGCCGGAAGCGGAAAGCCGCTCGGGTTGGATCAACCCGAGCAGCACACTCGCCGGTCCATTCAAGGGAACGCGAACGGATTGCGGATCGGTTCGACCAGGACCCGATGAGGGGGAGACAAAGATCCCACCTGGCACGGTCGCGGCGCCTTCCCTCCCCCGACATCCCCGGCTTATTTCATTCCCCGACCGCCCCCGCCGGCGTGTCCCCATCCGTCACAACCACCCGAGCACCGCGCGCGCAAAAGCTCCGCAGCGCATCCTCATCCTCTCGCAAACGGCCGCGTACCGAGGTATCATGCTCCTCGCATCGAGGTTCGCGAGCCCCGGCGCATTTACATGGTCCCAATTGCGCCGCACCCCGGATACCATGTGGATGCAGCGTGCGCGCGTCGCACATTGCGTCAGATCCAACCATCCGACAGCCGGAGGACACCCGGCACACGGGCAATTTCAATCCCCATGGCCGCCTCCAACATCATCCTGCTTCTCGCCGAGATGCTGGTCTATTTCGGAGCCATGCTCGCGCTGTTCCGGCTGCGCCAGACGCTGGGAATCGGCGTTTTCTTCTGCGCCCTGGGCACGCTCCATTTCATGGAGACCTACCTCGCCGCCGCCTATTACGTGCAGATGCCGTTCGGCATCTCGCTCTCTCCCGGCTCGGTGGTCCTTTTCTCCGGCAAGCTCGCCCTCCTGCTGCTGGTCTATATCCGCGAAGACGCGCGGGTCGCACGCCAGCCGATCTACGGCCTCCTCCTCGGCAACCTGCTGCTGATCGCCCTCGTCGCCCTGCTGCGCCAGCATGGGGTCGTGCCGGCGCCGGGCACGCCCGGGGACCTGTCGTTCATGGACCAGCTGGGCGCGCTGATGGTGTGGAGCACGGTGCTGCTGTTCATCGACTGCATCGCCATGATCCTGATCTACGAGCACCTGACGCCCCGGCTCCGCCGCTGGCCCATCCTCACCATATGGACCACGTTCGCCATCGTGCTCACCTTCGACCAGGCGGGCTTCTTCGCAGCGCTCCACCTTGCCATGGGCGTTCCTTTCACCGCGGGCTTCGGGGGTTGGGCGGGCAAGATCGTCGCCGCCGGCTTCTATGCGCTGATGCTGACCCACTATCTCAGCCGCTTCGAGAATGTGGGAACGGGACCGGTCCGGCGCCTCTCGGACATCTTCGACGCGCTCACCTACCGCCAGCGCTACGAGCAGCTGGAGGCCATCTCCCGCCGCGACGCCCTTACGAAGGTGCTGCACCGTGGCCAGCTCGAACCGCTGGGGCGCGACCTGCTCGCCGTCGCGAAGACCACCGGGCGCCCGGTGAGCCTGCTGCTGATTGACGTGGACGATTTCAAGGACGTGAACGACCAGCACGGACACCCCACCGGCGACGAGGTGCTGCGCATCCTGGCGGAGACCCTCACCGATGGCCTGCGCCAGGGGGACTACGTGGTGCGCTACGGCGGCGACGAATTCGCGGTGTTCGCCCCCGGCGTGTCCCATGCGAACGCGCTCCAGGTCGCCACCATGCTGTCGCAGCGCATCAAGGATGCGGCGCTGCCGGCCGGCGTGCCGCAGCAGACCCTCTCCATCGGGGTCGCCACCTCGCCCCGGGATGGAGAGAGCTTGACGGAACTGCTCGACGCGGCCGACAAGCGCCTTTATGTGGCCAAGGCGGCCGGGCGCGACCGGGTCATCGGCATACAGGCCGTATGACCGGCCTGGCCTGCGTCCATGACCGCGCCGACGACCAATGCCTCTCACGGATGATCCGCCGCCCATGCTCGAAGGCCTGCCCCCGAACGATGCCACCCATGTGATGCGGGTCGCCGCCCCGCGGATCCCGGCCCAGCGCATCGCCGACCTCATCTCGGAATCCTTCGATCCCGCCGAGGTGGCGGTGGCCAATTTCGAGCAGGCCGAGGATGACTGGGTGGTGGAGGTGTTCGCCGGCGCCGCCTTCGATGCCGAGATGCTCCGCGAACTGGTGGAGGCGGCCGCGGGGCCCGCCATCGCCGCGACGGTCACCTTTGGCGATGTGGAGGAGAAGGACTGGGTGGCGGCCAGCCTCGAGGGGCTCGTCCCGGTGACGGTGGGCCCGTTCGTGGTGCACGGCGCCCACGACCGCGCAAAGGTCGGGCCGAACCGCGTCGGCATCGAGATCGAGGCCGCCCTCGCCTTCGGCACCGGTCATCACGGCACCACGCAGGGCTGTCTGCACGCCATCGTCGATGCCGCCCGGCGCGGCCGGCCAAGGCATGTGCTGGATGTGGGCACGGGTACCGGCGTGCTCGCCATCGCGGCGGAGCGGCGCTTTCACACGAAGGTGGTGGGCAGCGATATCGATGTGGTGGCAGTCCGCACGGCGCGGGCCAATGCGCGGGCCAACAGGGCGCCTGGCGTGCTGATGCTCCATGCCGCCGGAGCCGAGGCGCGGGCGCTGCGCGACAACGGGCCCTACGACCTCATCCTCGCCAATATCCTGCTGCCGCCGCTGAAGCGGCTGGCACGGCCGCTGCGGGCGCTGCTTGCGCCCGGCGGCCGCATCGTCTTGTCAGGATTGCTGACGTCGCAGGCGCCCGCGGCGCTGGCCGCCTACCGGGCGCAGGGCCTGCGGCTGGTCTCGCGGCGGAACATCGAGGGGTGGACGACGCTCACCCTCGCGGTGCGGGCACAACGGCCGCACCGTCACGTCGCATCCTGATCGCCGCTGCGGACGGAGAACTCGTCACGCGACAGTCGCGCACCTGCCGCCGATCCGCCCGGCCCATGACGGCCCGGGCGCATCCGGCTTCGATCGTGAATTCAGGCGATGGGATCGCGGCCGTTAAGCTGCACGTAGCGGGCAAGTTCACGCTCGGCCTGCTCCATGCGAGCAGCGACGATGGCTTCCATCAAGCGGGCAAAAAAGCCCTTCTTCGGGGCGACGGCAGCCTTCGGCGCGGACGCGAAAGTCTTGGTGGTATAAGTGACGGCGCTCATGAGAGGCCTCCTGCATATGGTCCTGCGGACCCTTGATGCAGCGCAATATACGATGCGCCGCACTGCAGCAGAAGCGCCGCTATCTCATGCCTGCCCTGCATTCCGCGCAAGTGCCCCCGGAAAATGCCCCTGGGGCACGTCCGCCCGCCGGGCCGGTGCAGGTCACAAGCGCGGCGACATGCCCACGTGCCGGCCGATTCCCTCGGGCGTCGGCAAGGCGGCATGGGAGGCGCGCATGGTGGCGATGCGCTCGAGCACATCGTCGGGGAAGGGCATCACATGACGCGTCTTGAGGTTCACGTGGAGGGCCATCTGCTCCGACGTGGCGGACACCCAGCCTTCGGTGGCATGATGCAGCGACTGGAACAGGTGAAGGCGCTTCTCGTCATAGTCCACCAGCCGGAGCGCCACCCGCACGGGTGAATCGGCTGGCAGCTCCCTCAGGTAGCGCACATGGGACTCCGCCGTGAAGAAGGAGGCGCCGCGCCGTCCGGCATAATCGGGACCAAGGCCGAGAAGGCTCAGCGCCTCGTCCATCGCCCGATCGAAGATGAGTGAATAATAGGCCATGTTCAGATGGCCGTTATAATCGGTCCACTCTTCTTCGACCCTCATCGAGGAGGAGACGAAGGGAGCGAAGAACAATGGTTCAAAGTCGATCCGGTCCAGCATGGCCGCCTCGCCTCGTCTGCCTGAATTTGCCGCTTGTGAAAGCACTCTGCCGTGATACGAGGCATCCGTCACCCTGGAAAATCGGCGCGAAGAGCGAATCAAAAAAGTCACTGTCAAGGTAAATCTGTTCTTTTTCGGCCCAACCATACCGCACCGCGCCCGCCGGCCCGTTCCCACGCGGCCTGAAGGGGAAGGCAAAGTTAAGGATTCGTAAATGGTTGTTGCAGCCGCTAAATCCGAGCCCGCGCTTCAAGAGCGAATCGTCGAGGCCATCGAGAGCTTGCGATCCCTCCTTGATCACAAGCTCGTGACCAACCTCGCGGTCCGGGAACAACACGCCAACATCACCACCTACCTGCCCAACGAGCCGGCAGATGCGGTGGTTTTCGCTGAATGCACAGAAGATGTGCAGGCGATCGTGCGGATTTGCGCGGATCTCGACGTGCCGGTCATCCCCTGGGGCGCCGGCACCTCGCTGGAAGGCCATGTGAACGCGCCGCTCGGCGGCATCTGCGTGGATCTCTCGCGCATGAACCGCATCCTCGCGGTGAACACGGACGACCTCGACTGCGTCATCGAGCCCGGCGTCACCCGCAAGCGGCTCAATGAGGAGCTGCGCGACCAGGGCCTGTTCTTTCCCCTCGACCCCGGCGCCGACGCCTCCCTCGGTGGCATGGCCTCCACCCGCTGCTCGGGCACCAATGCCGTGCGCTACGGCACCATGAAGGACAACGTCCTGTCCCTGAAGGTGGTGACCCCCGCCGGCGAGGTGCTCACCACCGCCACGCGCGCCCGCAAATCCTCCGCCGGCTACGACCTCACCCGCCTCTATGTAGGGGCGGAGGGCACGCTCGGCATCATCACCGAGATCACCCTCAAGCTCCACGGCATCCCGGAGGCCATCTCCGCCGCGGTCTGCCCGTTCCCGACCGTGGAGGCGGCCTGCAACACGGTGATCGCCACCATCCAGAGCGGCATCCCGGTGGCGCGCATCGAGCTTCTGGACGAGGTACAGGTGAAGGCCTCCAACGCCTACGCCAAGCTCGATCTTGCCGAAACCCCCACCCTGTTCCTCGAATTTCATGGCACCGAGGCCAATGTCCACGAGCAGGCGCAGCGCTTCGGCGCGCTGGCGGCGGAATATGGCGGCGGCCCCTCGGTGTTCGCGGTGAAGCCCGAGGAGCGCTCGAAGCTCTGGCAGGCGCGGCATGACGCCTACTGGTCGGCCCTGCCCCTGCGCCCCGGCGCCAAGGCGGTGGCGACCGACGTGTGCGTGCCCATCTCCCGCCTCGCCGAATGCGTGATGGAGACGAAGCGGGACATCGTCGAGATGGGCCTTGTCGCCCCCATCGTCGGGCATGTGGGCGACGGCAATTTCCACACCACCCTCATGGTGGACGTGGCCGATCCGGACGATTTCGCCAAGGCGAAGCTCTATATGGCGCGCCTCATCGAGCGGGCCCTCGCCATGGGCGGCACCTGCACCGGCGAGCACGGCATCGGCCAGGGCAAGATGAAGTACATGGCGGCCGAGCACGGCGGGGAAGCGCTCGAGGCCATGCGTGCCATCAAGCGTGCCCTCGATCCCAAAAACATCATGAATCCGGGGAAGATCGTCGCGATCTGATCGCAATCCCTGCGCATAGGAAAAGCGGTCCCCATGTGAGGGGCTGGGCCTCGGGGGGCGGGCCTCGGTGAGAAGGTCTCGGGGAGACGGGCGTGCAGGGCATACTCATCAGTCTCGCCACGGCGGTGATCCTGGCCATCGGCGGGGCGTTCGCTGCCCCGTACGTGGTTGACTGGAACGCCTGGCGCGGCACGTTCGAGACCGAGATGGGCCGCGCGCTGGGCCTGCCCGTGGTCATCCGCGGCTCCATCGACGCGGAGATCCTGCCCGCCCCGCGCATCCGCCTGCGCGACGTCACGCTGGGCGACGTGGTGTCCACCGGCGGCACGGTGCGGGAGCTGAGCGCCGAACTCTCCCTTGGCGCGCTACTGCGGGGCGAGGTGCAGGCCACCGGCGTCAGCCTCGATCGGCCACAGATCCGCCTCGTGCTCGACAGCGCCGGGCGCCTGTCCCTGCCGACCGGCACCGGCCGTGCCGCCGACCTCTCCATCGCCCGCTTCGACATCCAGGACGGCGCCCTCGACGTGCTCGACCGCGCCTCCGACCACACCTTCACCTTCACCGACCTCGACCTTAAGGGCGAGGCACGCACCCTCTCGGGTCCCTTCCGCCTCGATGGCGAGGTGGAGTCGTCCGGTGCCCGATTCGCCCTGCGTTCGACGCTCGGCAAGATCGGCGACGACGGCACGGGGCGCCTGCGCGTCGTCCTCGACGGGCGCAACCGGCCGTTCGGCCTCGACCTCGACGGCACCCTCGACCTGAAGGAGGCCAAGCCCCGTTTCGACGGGCGCGCCACCCTCTCCCGCCACGGCAACGAGGGCGAGGCCTGGCAGTTGTCCGGGGCGCTGAAGGCGAGCCCCGAGGCGGTTCTGGCGGAGAGCCTCGACCTGTCCATCGGCGGGGCGGCGACGCCGGCCCAGCTCACCGGATCCGCGCGCCTTTCGCTGGGGCGGGCCATCGGCCTCGATGCGGTGCTGAACGCCCGCAGCCTCGACATCGATGCGCTGCGCGCCTCGACCGCCACCGGCGATGCGGCCGCATCCGCGCCCAATCCCGGCACGGCGCTGCCGCGCTTCCTTGCCGGCGTGGCCGCCCTGCCGGCCCCCGACATCGCCTCCAAGATCGGCCTCGCCGTGGACCAGATGATGCTCGGCGGCACGCTGCTGCGCGACGTGCGGGCGGACATTTCCGGTTCCAGCGCCGGCTGGCGGCTCGACAACGGCGAGGCCCAGCTGCCCGGCAAGGCATCGATCCGGCTGTCCGGCACCCCCACCCGTGCCGGCGACGGGTTCGACGGCACGGTGACTTTCTCGGCCGACGATCCGGCGGCTTTCCTGCGCTGGGCGGCCCCCTCCGCGCCGCGGGAATATGTCAGCGCAGTGAAGGGACCCGTGCGGCTGTCCGGCCGAGTGACCGCCGCGCCAGCGCGCATCGCCGTGGACGGTCTCGACGCCACCTTCGCGGCGAGCCGGATGCGTGGGCAGGCGACCGCCGCCCTCGAACCGGGCCAGGCGCCGAAGATCGGCCTCAAGCTTTCCCTCGACGGGTTCGACCTCGACCCGCTCATCGCGGCGCTCCAGCAGGCGGCGGCCTCCGTCGGCGGCGGCGCCGACGGGTCGGTGAGCCTCGACGGACGCAACCTCTCCGTCGCCGGGCTGCCCTTGCGCGCCCTGACACTGGATGCCGCCGCAACCGGCGGCAGCTGGCGCCTCAACCGCATCGTCCTGGACGACCTCGCCGGCCTCAGGCTCGAAGGCGCCGGCCGCATGGAGAACTTCTCCACCACGCCGCGGGGCACCTTCAACATCAGCGCTTCGGGCGCGAAGGCGGACGGGCTGGTTCCGGTCGCCCGCCTCCTCGCCGGGGACCAGACGGCGCAGGCGCTGTCCAGTCTCCTGCCCATCGCCGCGCCGGTCAAACTCTCCGGCACCGTGGTCTGGGGCGAGGCGGGTGCCCGCGACGTGACCGTCGCCGGCACCCTCGGCCAGATCTCCGGCGACATCTCCTTCGCCCGCAGCAATGCGGGGGTGCCCCTGCGCGTCGCCCTGAAGGCGGATGCGACCGACGCGGCGCGCGCGTTCGCGGCCTTCGGCGTCGACATCATCAACCCCCGCGTCGGGCCGGCGCGTGTGGAATTGTCCATCGAGCCCCTGGCCCAGGGCGAGGCCAACGTGCGCGGCCGCCTCGTCATGGCCGACATGATCGCCCAGGGCGAGGGCAGCGCCCGGATCTCCGGCGGCAGTCTCGTGCCGAGCCTCGCCATGCGCCTCGACGGCCCGGACCTCGGCCGTATCCTGCCACAGGCGGCCGCGGCGGTGGATGGTGCGGTGCCGACGGCGCTGGCTTTCCTGCTCACGCGCAACGGCGCCACATGGCGGCTCGACAACCTCGCCGGATCGCTCGCCGCCGCCCCGCTTACCGGCACCCTGGACATCGAGCCGGGACCGGTGCCACGCCTGTCCGGCAAGCTCGCCCTCGACACCCTCTCGCTGCCGCGCAGCCTCGCCATGTTCGGAGCCCGGGCCGGCGCGGAGTCCCCGACCGCCGCAAGCGCCTTCTGGAGCAGCGGCCGGCTCGGCCCGCCGGCGGTCGCCAACCTCGCTTTGTCGCTCGATCTCTCCGCCGGGCGCCTCGCCGTGCTCGGGCCCTATGCCCTCGGCAACGCGCGCCTCGTCATCACCAGCGACGGCACCGACCTTGATGTGCGTGACATTTCCGGCAGCATCGGCGGTGGCCGCGCGGCCGCGGCGCTCCGCCTGCGCCGGCAGGGCGAGGTCATCGCCGCGGACGGCCGCATCGTCCTGGAGCAGGTAGAGGCCGACGCCCTGCTGTCCCCCGCCGCCGCCCGCACGCCGCCGCGTGGCAAGGTCAATCTCATGCTCGATCTCGGCGGCTCCGGCCGCACGGTGCTCGGCGTGATGCAGACCCTGTCCGGCCAGGGCACGCTCTCGGTGCGCGAGCTCGCGATCGAGGGGGCGAGCCCCGCCGCCCTCGACGCCGTGCTGGCGGAAACGCAGGCACTGGCGCCGCCGCCGGATGAGCGGCGTACGGCGCAGATGCTCGACCGCGCCCTGCTGAAGGGGCCGCTGCGCCTCGCCACTGTCGAATCGACACTGGGCGTCGTCAATGGTGTCGCCCGTTTGTCGCCGGCGCGCGCCACCACCACCGGCAATGTGCGCGTAGGGCTTTCGGGGACCCTCGACCTGACACGCCTGACCATGGACGCCGGTGTCGAACTGGAGGGTCCGGAAGTCGGCGGCGGCGTGCCCGGCGGCAGCGTCGTCTGGCGCGGGCCGCTGGCGAATCCCGAGCGCCGCGTCAACGCGCCCGCCCTCACCAGCGTGGTGGCCCTGCGGGCCATCGATCGGGAGACCCGCCGCCTCGAAGAGCGCCAGCAGGCCCGTCCCGCAGCTCCCACGGCGCCCGCCGCACCGCCAGCCGCCACTCCGGTGGTGACGCCGCCGGCGCAGCCATCCGCCACCGCGCCGGCCACACCACCGGAGCCGCCGCGGCCGGCGCCACCGCCCGTCGCCGCTCCCCCGCCTCCTCAGGCGCAACCGCAGATCCCGCCGCCGGCTCCAGCCGTGGCGGCGACGCCTCCGGCGCCCGCCGCGCCCAAGCCGGCGGCTCCGGCGACGCCCCCTGCGGCGCCGCAGGGCGGGGAAACGCGCGGACAGGGGTTCGGCGCTCCCGCCGCACCCGGTTCCGCCGGTGCCGGGACCGGGGCGGGCGCGAGCCCGACAGGGCGGACCGATGCGCCGCGCCAGGACAGCCGAAGTCAGGACAGCCGGGGTCAGGACAGCCGGGGTCAGGACAGCCGGCCCGCGACGCCCGCACCGGCGCAATCGGACGCGGTCCGCCGGGCGCCCGCCGCGCGGCCGACATCGCCGACCACCCCCCACCGCACCGAGCGCGTGCCGGCGGACGTGCCGCCGCCGCGGATCTTCATCCCCACGCCTTCGGAAACCACCCTGCCGCCGACCCGTGGCTTCGGCGACCTGCCCCGCCCCCCGGCCTCGTCGGCGGACAGTGAGGGAGGCCGCCGCTCAGGCGGGGGCGCGCACCAGCGTCACGTAGCTGAAGGACGCCTCGTCCTTCTCGCCGCGCAGGGGTCCCTCACGCACCGCCTCGCGCCATTGCGCGCGGTCGAAGGCGGGAAAGTGCACGTCGCCCTCGGGCGCGGCGTGCACCTCGGTGAGATGGACGGTGCGGGCCAGCGGCAGCGTCTCGCGGAACACCCGCTCGCCGCCGATCACCATGATCTCGTCCGCGCCCATTTCATCGGCGGCGGCGTCGGCGAGGCGCAGCGCTTCGGCGAGGCTTTCGCCCTTCAGCACGCCCTCGGGCGGCACGAAGGCCGGATCGGCGCTCACCACGACCGAAGTGCGCCCCGGCAGCGGACGGCCGATGGAATCGAAGGTCCTCCGGCCCATCAGCAGCGGCTTGCCCCAGGTGATGGCGCGGAACCGCTTGAGATCGGACGGCAGCCGCCAGGGCAAGCCCCCGCCGGCCCCGATGACGCCGTTCTGGGACACGGCGACGACGAGGCTGAGGGGGTGGCGGGAGCCGGTCATCGCGCAGTCTCCAAAGCGGCAAGGGCGGCCTCGGCCGCTTCGATACCGGAACGGTGGGCACCGTGGCAGGTGGAGAACGCTTCCCGGCCCAGCGCCTCCCCGGCGAAGAAGATGCGCGCGTCCAGCCCCGCATGCAGCCGCGCCCGCAGGGACGCCAGGCCCGGCAGGGCGCAGGAATAGGCGCCGCCGATATAGGGCATGTCGGCCCAGTGCGTGACGCGCGTGCGCAGCACCTTGTCCTTCAGCCCCGCTCCGAAGGCGGACGAGAGCACGCGCAACGCAAAGTCGACGAGCGCCCGCTCTCCCTCCTGCGCCAGAGCCCGGGCCTCCGGCCCCGCCACGTGGACGAGGGCCGCCGGCGCACCGCTCGGCCGCAGCACGGCGGAGGCGCCGGCGCGGGCGCAATCGGCAAGGTCGATGGCATCCAGGGCGGTGCGCTCGGGCACGCCGAACATGTCTGCGGAGAACAGGATCGCCACCTTTTCGGCAAAGCCCAGGGGCAGGGCCGCGAACGCTTCGGCGAGGTCCTCCGGCAGCGCCGGCGCGAACGAGAGCCGTCCCGACGCGACGACGGCGGTGGAGACCGTGACCACGACCTTGCGGCAGGCCAAGGTGCCCCGCGCGGTTTCGAGGCGGATCATCGCCCCCGAATGGTCGATGCGGGCGACCGGGCAATCCAGCGTCACGTCGAGATCGCCCGCCACCGCCCGCACCAGGGCGCCGTAACCGTCGAGCACCGGCCAGTTGTCGTCCGTGTCGCGATAGGCGGCGAAATCCACGCTGGAGATGGCATCCGGCCCCGCCGCCGACATGAGCTCCAGCCAGTGGCGCGCCAGCGCATCGTAGCGCCCGCCGCGGCCCATGGCGACGCGGGCGGGGATGTCGCGCCCCGCATGTCCCGCCGCGTAGATGGCGTCGAACGCCGCGTCCACCTCGGCATCCGCATCCGCCTTCTCCTCGGGGCTGGCGAAGCGGTCGCCCAGATGCAGCATCCGGCGCGGCGGCGGATTGGCGCGGCCCAGGCGGAAGCCGAGGCGCTCGGCGAAAGCGGTGAAGGGGTTTTCGCGGGCGTCGTGCAGCCAGTGGCAGCCGAGGTCGAACGGCACGCCGAGGGTGGTGGTGTCCGTCGCTGCACGTCCACCGACCGCGGACGCGGCCTCGAGGATGCGGAAGTCGGCGCCAGCATCCCGCAGGCGGGCACCGGCGGCGAGGCCGGCGGCACCGGCCCCGATCACCGCCACGTCGGTCTCGGCTGTCACGGACGGGATCCCGCGGGCACGGGCCCTATTTCTTGTTGCGGAAGACGTCCAGCTGCACCACCTGCGCGCCGCTCGCCGGACGATCGGCCGCGTCGTCGGGCGCGGACGTCTCGGCCTCCGTCGCCTTGGCGAGGGCGGGCTTGGCTGTGGTGGGCTTGACGGCGCCAGGCTTGGCCGCGCCGGGCACGCTCGTCTGGGCGCTGGCGAGAGCCGGCTCGGACGCCGCCCCGCGCGCGGGCTTGAGCGCAGCGGGCGCATTGGCCGAGCGCGGCGGCTCGGCGGGCAGCTCGTCCAGCTCGCTCGCCTCACCGTCCTGCGCCGCGAGCTCGAACTGGAGGCCGAACTTCACCGACGGGTCGAAGAAGCCCTTGAGCGCCGAGAACGGCACCACCAGACGCTCCGGAATGCCGCCGAAGGACAGGCCCACCTCGAACGAGGCGTCGGAGACGATGAGGTCCCAGAACTGGTGCTGGAGAACGATGGTCATCTCCTCCGGATACTTCTCAAGCATCCGCGGGGAGATCCGCACGCCGGGCGCATGCGTGTCGAAGGAGATGTAGAAGTGGTGCTCGCCGGGCAGGCCGCCTCGGGCGACGTCCATCAGAACGCGGCGCACGACCGAGCGCAGCGCCTCCTGGGCGAGAAGATCGTAGCGGATGTGATCGACCGACATGAGGGCGCAGCATTTCCAGTCCGGCCACGGACCCCTGATCGCTCGGACACCTTCGCTCCGGGCACCTTCCGGGGGGCCATACGGCAAACACCGTATCCGGACGGCAGGACGAAGAAGCGCGGATCCTCCCCACTTCAGGCCGGGCGAAGGGGAAGTGGAGGCTTCTGTTGCCAGGTGCCTCCGAACCCCGCCTATCCAGTGCTACCCGGTAGGACTTTGATTTCGATCGTCAAACCGCTCACGCGGCCTGAGCAACCGGAGCATAGTTGTCGTTGGCAACTATAAGTTTAGCCCGATAACGGCGGAACAATGCCGAGCGAAAGAATGCCCTTTACACCCTCGTCGATCCTATTTCGCCCCCGCCGAAGCCCAACCCGCGCCGTCCGGAAACAACACGCGCGATGGACTCAGGTGGAGGCGCCGGGTACCGCCCCCGGGTCCGAAAGGCTTATTACGACAACCATTTATCGCCATATCCGGCTTGCGCCGGCTCAAGGAATATAAGCGTGCCGCCGTCCCGATGAAAGGGGCCGTTGGCGACAAAGTCCACTCATCCCCGGTTCCATCCGCGGTTTCCATCCGCGGTCATGGCGCCGCGGCCACGACCATCGGCCCGCGCAGGCGCGCGGCGCCGGAAGCCCGGCTTATTCGTCCGCCAGCGGATGCAGGTCGCGCACCATGCTCTTCAGGCGCTCGTCGAGGATATGGGTGTAGATCTGCGTGGTGCTCACGTCCGCATGGCCGAGCAGGGTCTGCACCACCCGCAGGTCCGCGCCGAAGGCGAGAAGATGGCTTGCGAAGGCATGGCGCAGCACATGCGGCGACAGGGCCTTCGAATCGATGCCGGCGGCGGCGGCAAGGTCCTTCAGGTCCCGCGCCGCCTGCTGGCGGGTCACGTGGCCGCTCTCGCCGGAAGAGGGAAAGAGCCAGCGCGAGGCGTCGAGCCCGGCCGCGCGCCGCGCATCGAGGAAGGCGGCCATGGCCGCCTTGGCCGGCTCGGACAGGGGCACGAGGCGCTCCTTGCGCCCCTTGCCGGTGACGAGAATGGTGTCGCCCCGCGCACGGGCCGCACCCGCCGGCAGGCCGACCAGCTCGGACACGCGCAGCCCGGTCGCGTAGAGCAGTTCCACGATCACCGCCACCCGGTGGCGGCGCAACACCTCCCCGCGGGACGGCGCCTCCGCTCCGGCGGCCTCCCCCGCAAGGCGATGGGCCGTCTCGATCAGGCGGGTGACGTCCTCCACGGACAGCACCTTGGGCAGCGGCCGCCCACGCTTCGGCCCCTCCAGCACGGCGGCGGGGTCGTCGGGCCGGTGGCCCTCGGCGAACAGGAAGCGGTAGAACTGGCGCACGGCGGACAGCCGGCGGGCGACCGTGGTGGATTTCAGCCCGCGCTTGGACAGCTCCGCCAGGAAGGCGCGGATGGCCGCCGTGTCCGCATCGATCAGCCGGCCGCCCCGGTCGGCGAGGAAGCCGGCGAAATCGGTCAGGTCGCGGCGATAGGCGTCGAGGGTGTTGCGGCCGGCGCCCCGTTCCACCGCCTGCATGTCCAGGAACAGCGCGAGCGGGCCGGACGCGCTCGGTGGGCCGGACGCGCTCGGTGGGCCGGACGCGTTCGGTGCGCCCGGCGCGTTCATTTGCCGATCCGCTCCTGCGGAACGGTGAAGCTCAGCTCGCGCTCCTGCGGCTCCACCTTGGTGGCGAGCGCCCAGACGCCCGCATATGCAAGGCCGAACAGGATGCCGAGAATGGCCAGCAAGCGGATGAGCGTCGGCACCCGGGCCTCCTTCCGTCCCAAGGCGAATCGCCTCGGGCGCTCCTTCGCGGCGACTGGTGCCATGGCTTCGGCCCGTATTCAACCGCATTGCCGGCTCGCCTTGCCAGTGCTAGAGCCGCACGAGCCCCCGATGCGGGCGCGCCCGCCCGGCAGTGGCGCACGATGTAGTGGGCGCACGATCGCGGTGGGCGGAAGACCGAGGCCGGGACAGGCGCGACGGGACGGACGCGGGTTCAAGGAAGGCGCGGGTGCAGACTCAAAAGATCCCCCAGCCTCGCAAAGAGGCCGATGCGGACGAAGCCGGCGTGCCGCCGCCCAGGCGCGCGGACGGCATGAGCCCTTCGGAGCTGGTGCGGCGGCTCGGCCGGCGCTCCATCGTGCTGGTCGGCATGCCGGGGGCCGGCAAGTCCTCGGTGGGCCGGCGGCTGGCCAAGCGCCTCGGCCTCGATTTCGTCGATGCCGACGAGGAGATCGAGCGCGCCGCCTGCATGAGCATCCCGGAAATCTTCGCCCGGCGCGGCGAGACCGAGTTCCGGGAGGGCGAGAAGCGCGTGGTCAGCCGCCTGCTGCAGGCCGGCCCCTCGGTGCTGGCCACCGGCGGCGGCGCCTTCATGAATGCGGAGACCCGCGCCGGCATCGCCGCGCTGGGCGTCTCCGTCTGGCTGCGCGCCGACCTCAACACGCTGCTCCGGCGCGTGAAGAAGCGCACCGACCGCCCCCTCCTCGCCCAGGGCGACCCGGCACAGAAGCTCGCCGCCCTGCTGCGCCAGCGCGGCGACACCTACGCCCTCGCCGACGTGATCGTCGATTCCCGCGACGTGGTGCACGAGACCGTGGTGGAGGAGGTGATCGGCGCCGTCCACCGCCATCTCCAGCAATATCCCGAGGCAAGACCCCCCATGCCGGCCGAGCCCGCTCCCCTCCCCGTCGGCGACGTCACGCGCAGCACCGTGCACGTGGACGTGGCGGGGCGCCCCTACGACATCTATATCGGCCCCGGCCTCCTCGCCGAGGCCGGCACCCACGTGACCGCGCTGCGCAAGGGCGCGCGCGTCGCCATCGTCACCGACCGCAACGTCGCCGCGCGCCACCTGAAGACGGTGGAGGAGTCCCTCTCCGCCGCCGGCATCGCCCACACCGCCATCGTGGTGGAGCCGGGCGAGAAGACCAAGGGCTGGGCCGGGCTCGAACAGGTGGTGGAAGGCCTCATCGCGGCGCGCGTGGAACGGGCCGACCTCGTCCTCGCCTTGGGCGGAGGGGTGGTGGGCGACCTCGCGGGCTTCGCCGCGTCCGTGCTGCGGCGCGGCGTGGACGTGGTGCAGGCGCCCACGACCCTCCTGTCGCAGGTCGACTCCTCCGTCGGCGGCAAGACCGGCATCAACTCGCCCCAGGGCAAGAACCTCGTCGGCGCCTTCCACCAGCCGGTGCTGGTGCTGGCCGACACCTCCGCCCTCGACACCCTGCCCGTGCGCGAGGTGCGCGCCGGTTATGCGGAGGTGGTGAAATACGGCCTGCTCGGCGACCGCGCCCTGTTCGAGACGCTGGAGCGCGACTTTGCCGGCGTCATCGGCGGCGGGCCGGAGCGCATGGCCGCCGTGGCGGCGAGCTGCATGGCCAAGGCCGCCATCGTCGCCCGCGACGAGAAGGAGACCGGCGACCGCGCGCTGCTCAATCTCGGCCACACCTTCGGCCACGCTTTGGAGGCGGGCGCCGGCTATTCCGACCGCCTGCTGCACGGCGAGGGCGTCGCCATCGGCATGGCGCTGGCCTTCGCCTTCTCGGCCAGGCTCGGCCTGTGCCCCGGCCAGGACGTGACGCGCGTGGTGCGGCACCTGGAGGCCGTCGGGCTGCCGACCAGGATCTCCGACGTGCCCGGCGCGCTGCCGGACACGGACGGCCTCATGGCCCTCATCGCCCAGGACAAGAAGGTCAGCCGCGGCGCGCTCACCTTCATCCTGGTGCGCGGCATCGGCGAAGCGTTCGTGGCCAAGGACGTCGATCCGGACGCGGTACGCGCCTTTCTTTCCGAAATGCGCTGAGACGCCAGCCCGGTCACGCCGACGTTGATGGAAACGCGGCCGGGCTCGGCTAAGTTCGACGGGCCGGACGGCACGGGTCATCCGCTGGTGGCCGGGCTTCGTATCGAGTGCATGCATGCCGTCGAGCCACGCCTCCTCCTCGCCCCCGCGCGCCGCCCCCGGCGCCGCGCACGGATGGTCGCGCCATCGGATGTCCGGCGATGAGCGCGCCGAACCCGGGCACTGCCGGGCCGGCGGGCGCCGACATGAGCGCCCTCATCCGCGCCATTGCCGAACGGGGGGATCGCGACGCCTTCGCCCGCCTGTTCCGTCATTTTGCGCCACGGCTGAAGGCATTCCTCATGCGCGGCGGGCTCCCCGCCAATGCCGCCGAGGAGTTGGCGCAGGAGACCATGCTGGCGGTGTGGCGCAAGGCCTCCTATTTCGATCCAGCGCGCGCCGCCGCGTCCACCTGGATCTTCACCATCGCCCGAAACCTCTCCATCGACCTCAAGCGGCGCGAGCGCCATGGCCAGACCTCCCGCGCCGAGATGCTGGAGGAAGGGGTGGACGAGGCCTCCGGCGAGACCATCCTCATGGGCGCCGAGCGCGAAGCGCGGGTGCGGGCGGCGCTGGCGCGGCTGTCGGAAGATCAGGCCACCATCGTCCGGCTGTCCTTCTTCCAGGACAAGCCGCATTCCCAGATCGCGCAGGAGCTGGGCATCCCGCTCGGCACCGCCAAATCCCGCGTGCGCCTCGCCCTCGCCCGGCTGCGCACCCTGCTGGAAGATCTGAAATGAGCGTTTCGTCCCATCCCAGCGACGAAACCCTGCTGCGCCATGCGGCGGGCACGCTGCCGGCCGGACCGAAGCTCGTGGTGGACCTGCATGCGGCGGGGTGCCCGCGCTGCCGGGAGATGATCCGCGACCTCGAAGCCGTCGGCGGCACCCTCCTGGAGGGCATGGCCGAGGTGCCCCTCGCCTCGGACGCCTTCGCCCGGGTGATGGCGCGGGCCGACTTGCCGGAGCTGCGGAAACCCATCGTTCCGCCGCCGGCCCTGCCTGTGCCCCGCGGCCTGGTGCTGCCGGGTGGCATCGCTTTGCCCTCCCAGCTCGCCGCGCGGCGCATCGGCGCCTTGCGCCCGGTGGCGCCGGGGGTGCGCATGGGAAAAGTGCATGTGCCGGAGGACCCCGGCACCCGCGTGCTGCTGTTCCACATCGGGCCGGGCCGAAGCATTCCCGAGCACACCCATGACGGGCTCGAATACACCCACATCCTCTGCGGCAGCTTCAGCGACCAGACCGGCCGCTACGGGCCCGGCGACCTTGTGGAAGCGGATGCGCAGATCGCGCACACGCCCCGCGTTGACGAAACCGGAGACTGCGTCTGCATCGCAGCGTTCGAGGGGCGGCTGCGGTTTTCCGGCCTGCTCGGCGTCGCGCTGCGGCCGTTCTTCTGAGACGCGCCGCTCAGAAGGTGCTGCGGGTGACGCCCTTCTTCACGATGGAAAGGGCGCGGGAGAGGTCGCTCGCCAGCGCCGCCTTCTGCTCCGGGCCGAGGAAGCGGCCTACCGGCACTGTCCGCGGGCCGCTGACGAGGGCGACGTCCAGCGTGCCGTGATCCTCGTCGTCCTCCCGCCACAGGCGGGTCCAGAAGGGATTGAGGCGGGTGGTGGACGGCCGTCCCCGCGCCGGCTCGCGCCGCACCTCCACCACGCTCGGCGTCACCAGGATATGCTCGCGCGCCCGCGCCGAGCGGAAGCTGGCGCGGAAGGCGAGGTAGACCAGCAGCACGTCGAGGCCGAAGAAACCAAAGATGGGCCATGCCCCCATGGCCAGGAAGGCCGCGCCGGAGACGAAGCTCACCGCGCCGACGCCCAGCATCACCAGCAGGAAGCCGCGCTGCGACAGGGACCGGTGCGGCGCAAGCGTCACCGCGTAGACCACGGGCTCCTCAAGGAGCGCCGCGTTCCCCTCGGGTGCGGTGTCTCGGTCGTTGGCCTGGGGCATCGGGAAACAGTATACCGTAAAAATGCCGCGCAAGATCGAGCCCCCTGAACCTTCCGCACCGAAATCCCGAACCGCCCGCCGCGTAGCGGCCGCGCCCGGGGCGGCGGCAGAGCCGGCCACCAAAGCCGGCTCGAAAACAGGCCCGAAACGGACCGCCAGGAGCACCGGGAAGGCCGGCGCGCCGGTGGCCGAGGCCGCAACGCCTGCCCCCGCACCGAAGCCCCCGCGCCGAGGCAAGACGCCGCTGCCCCCTGCCCCGCCGCCCCGGCGCAACAAGGCGGTGGCGAATGCGGCGGCGGCGGCCCACGGCAAGACGCTGACGGCCTGGACCGAGGACGAGATCGTCGAGGCCTTCAGCCGCTTCGAGGCGCAGGACCCTGAGCCCAAGGGGGAGCTGGAGCACACCGACGCCTTCACCCTCCTCGTCGCCGTGGTGCTTTCCGCCCAGGCCACCGACGTCGGGGTGAACAAGGCGACGCGCGGCCTGTTCGCCGCCGCCGCGACCCCGGCCGCCATGGTGGCGCTGGGGGAGGAGGAGGTGGCACGACACATCCGCACCCTCGGCCTCTACCGCAACAAGGCGAAGAACGTGGTGGAGCTCTCCCGCCTGCTGCTGGAGCGCCACAAGGGCATCGTCCCGCAGGACCGCGAGGCGCTGGAGGCGCTGCCGGGCGTGGGACGCAAGACGGCGAACGTGGTGCTGAACATCGCCTTCGGCTCGCCCACCATCGCGGTGGACACGCACCTGTTCCGGGTCGCCAACCGCACCGGTCTCGCCCCCGGCGCCACCCCCCTTGCAGTGGAGCTGGGGCTGGAGGCCCGCATCCCCAACCATTTCAAGCTCCACGCCCACCACTGGCTGATCCTGCACGGCCGCTACATCTGCAAGGCGGTGAAGCCCGCCTGCGGCCGCTGCATCATCGCCGACCTGTGCCGGTGGCCGGACAAGCAGTTCTAGAGCACGCCGGCGACCCTCTAGCGGCCGGGCGTTCAGCCTAAGGCGGACCGGAGGCGAGAAGGCTCGCAAGGAGGCCGTCCGGATCGGCGTCATAGGCCCGGCGCACCCGCGCCAGCGCTCCCGCGCCGCCGCCGCGGTGACCCGCGCCCCCCACATGCAGCCAGTTGTCCGTGAGCATGAAATGCTCGCTCTCGCCCGTCTCCACGTCGGCCAGATAGACCCGCCGGCGGCTCGCCATGCGCAGCCGGGGGAGGTCGAGGGTGCGGTAGAGCACGTCCCAGTTCTGCCCTCCGGTATCGAGGGTGAGCGGCGTGTCGGTGCCGAAATCGAGCGGCGTCCCGGCGACCCTGCCAAAGTCGAACACGCTGTAGCCGGGCCACAGATACCAGGCCTCGTTGCCCGTGCCATGCCGCACCAGCCCGTAGCAGGGCTGGCCCGCGACCCGCTGCACAAAATCCTCGGGTCCGAGCGGGATGAGATCGTGGTCGATGAGCGCGATGACGCCGGGTGCCGCCGGGCGCACCAGATTGGCGACGATCCAGTTGAGCGCCACCGCATGGGAGCGTGATCCGTTGCGCTTGCCGCGATAGGGCGACGGCGGAAGCGGACAATACGGAAGATCCCGCCCGGCGCACAGCCGCGCGATGTCGGTCCGGGCCGCGTCATCCGTGGAATTGTCGCACACGACGAGCGGCGTCCCCGGCAGGAAGCGGCCCATGGCGTCGGCCAGCAGCGCGACCGCATCCGGCATGTTGAAGGCGACGGTGAAGGCGAGGACCGGCGCCCCGCGCAGCCGCTCCACCAGCGCCTCCTGCCCTGCGGCGGGCCGTTGTCCGTAGACGCGGTCCACGAGCCGGTTGCGCGCGCGCCGCAGCCGATGGGCGAGGGGCGCGGCGGCGAGCCACTCGGTGAAGGTATAATGTGAAAGATCGCGCATCGGGGGGCTCAGGAGGCGGGAGCGCGGAGGCGGCGAAGGACGCCGGCGGGGTCCGCCGGCGCGGCCGGGCCGCCCGTGACGGCATAAAGCTCCACCTGCCCGGTTCCATCCGCCCGCGGGAAGGTGCCCAGGCGGCGGAACCGGTCGGGTGAGGCGGCGACGAGGGCTTCGGCGACACGGTTCGCCGCATTCGCCCGCGCGGCCGGCGTCGTCTCCACCACGAGGGCCGAGGCGCCGATGCCGTCGAGCGCCGCGCGAAGGGCGCCGGCGTCGCCGGCCGGAAGCCGCGCCGCCGGCACGACGAAGCTGCGCCGCGCCGGATCGCGCTGCGCCACCGCCGCCATCAGCGCCGCCTCGCCGTTGGGACCGGCCGCCACCACGAGCACGGGGCCCCCCGCCTCGCGGGCGAGGAAGGCCTGGGCGGCGTCATCCATGCCGATGCTGGCCTTGCGCGCCGGTTCGAGCAAGGCGGGCATGGCCGCGAGCAGGAGGATGAAGGCCACCACGAGCCCGGACACGATGGTCCAGCCCGAGACGAGAAGACCGAGCAGCCGCAGCGCGCCGAAGGCCGACAGCATGGTGAGCGGGGCCAGCAGCGGCAGCATGGCGCCGGGACGGCCGCCGTCCGCATCGAGCCCCAGGCCGACCAAGAGCGCCAGCACCAGCGCCGCCGCCGCCGCCATGATCTCCGCCCCGTCCTCCCGCCGCCAGCCGGCCCAAATGGAAAACAGCGCGCCGATGCCCGCCAAGGCGAGCGGCAGCGTGCCGAAGACGGCCTGCACCGTCATGGCACGGGCGGCGAGCCTGTCCGGCGAGGACGGCGCCATGGCGACACCCGGCAGCGCCATGCCCGCGGCGATGGCAGCAAGGACCAGGAGCGGCAGCCAGAACCCCGCGCGGCCAAGACGGCCCAGGCGCCCCGCCAGGAGCACGCCGAGCGGCGGAAGGAGCACCAGGGCGGCCCCCTTCGGGGCGATGAGGGCGGCCGCGACGGCGGCGAGGGCGAACAGCCCGGCATCGCCCCCGCCGCCGCGCCTGAGCCAGCGGGCGAAGGCGAGCGCGGCGAGCAGCGCCAGGAGCGCAAGCGGCAGGTCGAGGCCGACCACGATGAAAGCCTCGCGCAGCAGCACCAGCGCGCTCAGCACGAATCCCACCGCGATGCCCGGCAACGGGCCGATGCTCCGTGTCGTCGCCCAGCCCGCGCTCACCACGAGCAGGGCGGCGAGCAGCGCCGGGAGGAGCAGCGCTGCCGGGGTCGAGGCGCCGAGCAGCGCCAGCCAGCCGGCCGCGACGAAGTGGTGGAGCGAGAGGGCGCCGAGCGGGGCGACCACCGGAAAATGGAGCGCATACTCCGCCTGGAAGGCCGACGGCGCGGGCAGGCCCGCCGCCGCATAGTCCCGCAGCATGAGGGCGGTGACGAAATGGCGCGCCTCGGCCGGATCGGCCACGGAGAATTCAGCGAGGTAGGCCCCCGATCCCCGCTGCTGGGCGACGATGACGGTGGCGGCGAGCATGGCGACCACGAGGAAAGCAAGGACTCGCAACGCAATGGCGCCGTAGCTCCTGCGGCCTGTCTCGCCACGCACCGTCATGTTCGGTCCACCGGCCCCTGCGGGCGCCCCTGCTGGTCGCAAGCCTTCTAGAAGGAGAATGTGGCAAGGTCCACGCCACCGGCCCGCCAAGGCTTGACCCGGGGCATCCGGACGGGTGAGGTGAAGCTGACCCTTGCCTTTCCTTCCACCGCCCCCAGACGGACCCGCACCGGAGCCCCATGGCGAACGACCTCTCCCTCAGGATCGTGATCGTGGACGAAAGCCCCGTCCGCGCCGCGATTCTGGAGGAAGGTCTCAAGGAGGCCGGCTTCGAGAACGTGCTGCGCATCGGGAGCCGCAACAATCTGCTGGAGCGCATCTACGCCATCGACCCGGACGTGATTCTCATCGACCTTGAGGATCCGAGCCGCGACACCATCGAGCAGATGTTCCAGGTGAGCCGCGAGGTGAAGCGCCCGGTGGCCATGTTCGTGGACCAGACCGACAGCAAGACCATCGAGGACGCCATCGAGGCGGGCGTGGCCTCCTATGTGGTGGACGGGCTGCGAAAGGACCGCGTCAAGCCGATCCTGGAGACCACCATCTCCCGCTTCCGCGCCTTCGCCCGCCTCAAGGCGGAGCTGGAGGAGGCGAAGACCCAGCTGGAAGAGCGCAAGGTCATCGACCGCGCCAAGATGCTGCTGATGAAGATGAAGGGCATCGACGAGGAAACCGCCTACGGCCTCCTCAGGCGCACCGCCATGAACGAGAAGAAACGCATCATGGACATTGCCCAGTCCATCATCACCGCGGCGGAACTCCTGCGATGAGACGGCTCTCCATGGGGTTCATCCCCCTCACCGATGCGGCGGTGCTGATCGCCGCCGCCGAGCGCGGCTTCGCCATGGCCGAAGGCATCGAGATCGAGCTGCACCGGGAAGTTTCCTGGGCCAACATCCGCGACAAGGTGAATGTGGGCCTGCTCGACGGCGCCCACATGCTGGGGCCGCTGGCGATCGCCTCCTCCCTGGGCCTCGGGCACGTGCGGGTGCCGCTGGTGGTGCCGTTCTCGCTCAACCTCAACGGCAGCGCCGTCACCATCGACAAGCACATCTATGCCGCCATGGGCGAGGTGGGGGAGGATCTCTCCACCGCTCCCGGCGCGGCGCAGGCGCTGGGCAAGGTGGTCCGCCAGCGCCGGGCGGAGGGGCGTGACCCGCTCACCTTCGCGTCGGTCTACGCCTTCTCCACCCACACCTATCTCCTGCGCCACTTCCTGAAAGGTGGCGGGATCGACCCGGACCGGGACGTGCGCTTCGTCGTGGTGCCGCCCCCGTTCATGGCCGAGAGCCTGCGCGGCGGGCTGATCCACGGCTTCTGCGTGGGTTCGCCGTGGAACTCGGTGGCGGTGGATGCGGACGTGGGGCGCATCGCGGTGCTGGGGGCGGAGATCTTCGGCTGGGTGCCGGAGAAGGTGCTGGGGGTGCACGCCCGCTTCGCCAATGCGGAGCCCGAGCTGCTCTACCGGCTGGTGCGGGCGCTTTATGCCGCCGCCCACTGGTGCGAGGACGCGACCAATCATGAAGACCTGGCGCGGCTTCTCAGCGAGCCGCGCCACCTCAACCTGCCGGCGGACGTGATCCGGCGCACCCTGGACGGCCGGCTCCATTCCGCGCCCGGCGGCAAGCTGCGCTCCGATCCCGACTATCTGGTGCTGAGCCGCGACGGCGCCAACCGGCCGGAGCGCGACCACGCCTTGTGGATGTACGCCCAGATCGTCGCCGCCGGACAGGGCGAGTTCGCCGCCGATGCGGCGCAGGAGGCCATGTCGGTGTATCGGCCGGACATCTTCGACCAGGCCGTCGGCCCGGTTCCGGTGAAGCATCCCGAGCCCGACTGCGTGGCGACGCAATTCGGCGAGGTGTTCGACGCGCAGGCGTTTCTGGCGGGCAGGACCGTGGCCTAGAGCTGGATGGGCACCTTGCGGACCGTTGCCGCCCGGCGTGGATGCCCCGCACGAGGCGGGCATGACGCGGGGTGAGATGCCGGCTGCGGGATGCCTTGCACGAGGCGAAACCCGTGCCGAAAGGCCGCGCCGCGCCTATCGCAACGCACAAAATCGATGCAACTGCATGGCCCCGTTGCGCGCCCTGACAGCAGGAAATGCGCCTGCCCTAATTTTCATCAGATTATAAATAGTGTAATTTCATATACTTAAACCAACAGCCCCAGTTGGCCCCCCGCTTGCATGGATATCGGCAAGCGCGGTCAACGACGATCGTGCCTTCCAAAAATTCGTCCCAATGACGGGACCCGCAGCAGAGCCGCTGACACCGATGGCCTTCCGGCCGGTCGAGATGTCCTGCGGCTTTTTTTGTTTCGGGTCCCCTCTGAGCCGTCCGCCGATCCAGAGGGAATGAGAATGAGCGACGCTTCGAAGACCAGGCCTGCACAGTCTTCCGCACAATCCCCCGCCAGCCAGGAGGGCGCCGCCGCCGGCGTCTCCCGCCGTTCGCTCCTGAAGGGCTCCGCCGCCGCGCTCGGCACGGCTGCCCTGTTCGATGCCGTGCGGATGGCGTTCCCCGGCGGCGTGCCGTCTGCTTATGCCGCCGCGCCGGAAACCACCAAGGCCATCCTCGGCTACATCGCGCTCATGGATGCCTCGCCGCTGGTCATCGCCAAGGAGAAGGGCCTGTTCGCCAAGCACGGCGTGCCCGACGTGGAGGTGACCAAGCAGGCCTCCTGGGGCGCCACCCGCGACAACCTCGTGCTCGGCGGCGAGAAGAACGGCATCGACGGCGCCCACATTCTCAGCCCGATGCCCTACCTCATCTCCACCGGCAAGGTGACCCAGAACAGCGTGCCGACCCCCATGTACCTGCTGGCGCGCCTCAACCTGGATGCGCAGGCGGTCTCGGTCTCCAACGAATACAAGGACCTCAAGGTCACCACCGACGCCAAGGCCCTGAAGGAAGCCTTCGCCAAGAAGAAGGCCGACGGAAAGGAAGTCAAAGTCGCCATGACCTTCCCGGGCGGCACCCATGATCTGTGGATCCGCTACTGGCTGGCGAGCGCCGGCATCGACCCGGACAAGGACGTCTCCACCATCGTGGTGCCGCCGCCGCAGATGGTGGCCAACATGAAGGTCGGCAACATGGACGCCTTCTGCGTGGGCGAGCCGTGGAACGAGCAGCTCGTCAACCAGGGCATCGGCTTCACCGCCTGCACCACCGGCGAGATCTGGAAGAACCATCCCGAGAAGGCGCTCGGCATGCGCGCCGACTTCGTGGAGAAGAACCCCAACACCACCCGCGCCATCCTCAAGGCGGTGATGGAAGCCCAGCAATGGTGCGACAAGATGGAGAACAAGCAGGAGCTCGCCGAGATCGTCGGCAAGCGCCAGTGGTTCAACGTCCCCGTCGCCGACATCATCGGCCGCCTGAAGGGCGACATCAATTACGGCAACGGCCGCGTGGTGAAGGGCTCCGACCAGTACATGAAGTTCTGGAAGGACCACGCCTCCTATCCCTTCAAGAGCCATGACGCTTGGTTCGTCACCGAAGACATCCGCTGGGGCAAGTTCGACCCCTCGACGGACATCAATGCCCTCGTCAACAAGGTGAACCGTGAGGACATCTGGCGCGAGGCGGCCAAAGAGCTCGGCCTGCCCGCATCCGACATTCCGGCCGGCACCTCGCGGGGCAAGGAAACCTTCTTCGACGGCAAGGTCTTCGACCCCGCCGACCCGCAGGCCTACCTCAAGAGCCTCGGCATCAAGCGCGTCGACGCCTGACCGGCCCAGGGCCGCAGCCCCTCCCCCGGCCGCGGGGGAGGGCCCGAACTTCCGACGACCAGAACCGGAGCCCCGCCTCATGTCCGTCACCGCATTGAAAGACCCGCCCCGCGAGGCCCGGCGCTCCGGCAGCGCTGACGTGGTCCGCCTGAAACCCGCCGCCGCCCGCCCATCCCGCTGGCCGGGCTATGCGAAGTCGGTCGCCGCAACCGTCATCCCGCCGCTGGTGGTGGTGCTGCTGCTCGGCCTGCTGTGGGAGATCCTGTGCTCCGGCGCCGGCGCCACCCTGCCCCCGCCGAGCCGGATCTGGGCGGACTCGAAAGACCTGATCCTCGATCCCTTCTTCGTCGCCGGCCCGCAGGACATCGGCCTCGGCCTCCGGGTCCTCGTCTCGCTCCAGCGCGTGGCCGTGGGCTTCGGCCTCGCCGCGGTGGTGGGCGTGCTGATGGGCGCCGTCATCGGCCAGTCGGTGTGGGCCATGCGCGGCCTCGACCCGCTGTTCCAGATGCTGCGCACCGTGCCGCCGCTGGCCTGGCTGCCGCTGGCGCTGGCCGCCTTCCGCGACAGCAATCCCTCGGCCATCTTCGTGATCTTCATCACCGCCATCTGGCCGATCATCATCAATACCTCGGTGGGCATCCGCAACATCCCGCAGGACTACCGCAACGTGGCGCTGGTGCTGCGGCTGAATCCCATCGAATTCTTCTGGAAAATCATGCTGCCGTCCGCAGCGCCCTACATCTTCACCGGCCTGCGCATCGGCATCGGCCTCTCCTGGCTCGCCATCGTGGCGGCGGAGATGCTCACCGGCGGCGTCGGCATCGGCTTTTTCATCTGGGATGCGTGGAACTCCTCGCGCCTGCCCGACATCATCGTCGCCCTCGCCTACATCGGCGTGGTCGGCTTCGTGCTCGACCGGCTCGTGGCCGGCGTCGGCTCCATCGCCACCCGCGGCACCCAGGCTTCCTGATCGCACTTTCGAGGAGCATCCCATGTCCGCCTATCTCGAGCTCAGCCAGATCGGAAAGACCTTCACCCGCGGCTCCGCCACCACGGAAGTCCTGCGTGAGATCTCCCTCGACATTGCCAAGGGCGAATACATCTCCATCATCGGCCATTCCGGCTGCGGCAAGTCCACCTTGCTCAACATCGTCGCCGGCCTCACCAGCGTCACCACCGGCGGGGTGATCCTCGACGGCAAGGAGGTCAACGCCCCCGGCCCGGACCGCGCCGTCGTGTTCCAGAACCATTCCCTGCTGCCGTGGCTCACCGTCTACGACAATGTGCGCCTCGCCGTCGACAAGGTGTTCTCCGGCACCCGCTCGCGCGCCGAGCGGGATGCCTGGACCCTGCACAATCTCGAGCTCGTGCAGATGGGCCATGCCAAGGACAAGCGCCCCTCGGAAATCTCCGGCGGCATGAAGCAGCGCGTCGGCATCGCCCGGGCGCTGGCCATGGAGCCCAAGGTGCTGCTGCTGGACGAGCCCTTCGGGGCGCTCGACGCCCTCACCCGCGCCCACCTGCAGGACAGCGTCATGCAGATCCATGCGAGCCTGGGCAACACCATCCTCATGATCACCCACGACGTGGACGAGGCGGTGCTCCTCTCCGACCGCATCGTGATGATGACCAACGGCCCCTCCGCCCGAATCGGCGAGGTGCTGGACGTCAGCCTGCCCCGTCCGCGCAAGCGCCTCGAGCTGGTGGCCAATCCCACCTACCTCAAGGCCCGCGAGGCGGTGCTGAAGTTCCTCCACGAGCGCCATCGCTTCGTCGAGGCCGCCTGACCGCGAAGGGAGCGGGCCGCGCCATGCGCCCGCTCCCTCCTTCCGTTCGAGAGCCGAGGAGGCTGTCATGGTTCCGAGCCAGATCGACCTGATCCAGGATTCCTTCCGCAAGGTGCTGCCCATCTCCGACCAGGCGGCGGCGCTGTTCTACGGCCGGCTGTTCGAGATCGCGCCGCAGGTGAAGCCGCTGTTCAAGGGCGACATGAGCGTGCAGGGCGCAAAGCTCATGTCCACCCTCGGCGTGGTGGTGGCCGGCCTCAAGGACCTGCCGAAGGTCGTTCCCGCTGCCGAGGCGCTGGCGCGCAAGCACGTGGATTACGGCGTGAAGACCGAGCACTACGCGCCTGTGGGCGCGGCCCTGCTGTGGACCCTGGAACAGGGCCTCGGCGCCGATTTCACGCCCGAGGTGAAAGCGGCCTGGACCGAAGCCTACGGCCTTCTCTCCTCCGTGATGATCAGCGCCGCCGAGGCGCGGATCGCGGCCGAATAAGGGACGCGGCCATGAGCGAGCCCCTCCTCGTCATCGGCAACGGCATGGCCGCGGCGAAGCTCTGCGAGGAGCTTTCCGCCCGCGCCCTTGGCCGCTATGCGGTCGCCGTGGTCGGGGCGGAGCCGCATCTCGCCTACAACCGCGTGCTGCTCTCCGAAGTGCTCGCCGGCCACATGAAGGCGCAGGACGCGCAGATGAAGCCCGCCGCCTGGTGGCGCGAGAAGGGCGTGACCCTGCAATACGGCACGCCCGCCGCCGCCATCGACCGGGACCGCCGGCAGGTGGTGCTGAGCGACGGCCGGCGCCTTCCTTACGCGAAGCTCGTGCTCGCCACGGGCTCGCACCCCATCCGCCTGCCGCTGCCGGGCATGGACCTGGAAGGCGTGCACACCTTCCGCGACCTGAAGGACGTGGAGGCCCTCCTCGCCGCCGCCGCCGTGAAGGGCACACGGGCGGTGGTCATCGGCGGTGGGCTGCTCGGCCTCGAAGCCGCCGTGGGCCTCGCCGGAGCAGGGGTGAAGACCAGCCTCGTCCATCTCATGGACCGGCTGATGGAGCGCCAGCTCGATGCCGCGGCGGCCGCCTTCCTGAAGCGGGCGGTGGAGGCGCGCGGCGTCGAGGTGCTGCTCGCGGCGGCGAGCGAGGCCATCGAGGGCGATGCCGGCAAGGTCACCGGCCTGCGCCTGAAGGACGGCCGCGTCATTCCCGCCGACCTCCTCGTCGTCGCCTGCGGCGTCATCCCCAACGCGGACCTCGCCCGCGCGGCGGGGCTGGAGGCGAAGCGCGGCATCTTGGTGGACGACACCCTCGCCACCAGCGATCCCCACATCTTCGCCATCGGCGAATGCGCCGAGCATCGCGGCATCGCCTATGGCCTCGTTGCTCCGGCCTACGATCAGGCCCGCGTCCTCGCCCGCGGCCTCGCCGGGGAGGATGCGCGCTACGAAGGATCGGTGGTCGCCACCAACCTGAAGATTTCCGGGGTGCCCGTCTTCTCGGCGGGCGACGTCACCGGCGGCGCGGGCACGGAAGACATCGTGCTCACCGACCGGGGCCTCGGCGTCTACCGCCGGCTCATCGTGAAGGACGGCCTGCTCGCGGGCGCCGTCCTGTTCGGCGACACGGCGGATGGCCTGTTCTATCTCGACCTCATCACCAACCGCACCCCCATCACCGCCATGCGCGCCGATCTCGCCTTCGGGCGGGACGCCATCGCCGCAGCGGCCTGAGGAGAACACCCATGGGCGGCGATTTCACCCTGGACCAGAAGCGCTATCTGGAAGGCTTCGTCTCCGGCGCCAAAGCGGTGCAGGTCACCCGCGGCGGCGGGCCGGCCGCTGTGCCGGCGCCCGCCGCCGAGCCCGCGGGACCGGACGCGGCCGGCCTGAAGGCCATGGCGCGCTTCGAGGCGGAAGGGAAAAAGCTCACCCCCGAGGAGAAGGGCAAGCGCGAGGAGCTGGGCCTCGATTCTTACGACCGCATGCGCGCGGCGGCGCACGAGGGCACGTTCCCCAAGGGACCCGACGTGTTCCGATGGAAGTTCCACGGCCTGTTCTATGTGGCTCCGGCGCAGGACAGCTTCATGTGCCGCCTGCGCATTCCCAACGGCATCCTCACCCACTGGCAGTTCCGCGGCGTCGCCGACATCGCCCGCAACCATGGCGGCGGCTACACGGACGTGACCACCCGGGCCAATCTGCAGATCCGCGAGATCCCCGCCGCCGACGGCATCGCCGTGCTGGAGGGCCTCGTCGGCCTCGGCCTCACCGCCAAGGGCTCCGGCGCGGACAACATCCGCAACGTGACCGGCACCCCCACCGCCGGCATCGACCCCCGGGAACTCCTCGACACCCGCCCGCTGGCCCGTGAATGGCACCATTACATCCTGAACAGCCGCGACATGTACGGCCTGCCGCGCAAGTTCAATGTGGCCTTCGACGGCGCCGGCATGATCGGCGCGCTGGAGGACACCAACGACATCGGCTTCCAGGCGGTTGAGGTGAAGGGCGGCTTCGGCGTCGACGCCGGCGTCTGGCTGCGCCTCGCCCTGGGCGGCATCACCGGCCACAAGGACTTTGCCCGCGACACCGGCGTGATCGTGCGCCCCGACGCGGCGACCGATGTCGCCGCCGCCATCGTGCGCGTCTTCATCGATACCGGCGACCGCACCGACCGCAAGAAGGCCCGGTTGAAATACGTGCTCGATTCCATGGGCTTCGACGGCTTCCTGAAGCGGGTGGAGGACAAGCTCGGCCATCCCCTCACCCGCGTGCCGGCGGAAGCGGTGGCCCCCGCGCCGAGGCCGACCGCCTCGCCCATCTCGGCGTCCACGCGCAGAGGCAGGCGGGACTGAACTATATCGGCGTCGGCCTGCCGGCGGGACGCATGAGCGTAGCGCAGATGCACGGCATCGCCGACATAGCGGCGCGCCTCGGCGACGGCGACATCCGCCTTACCGTCTGGCAGAACCTGCTCGTCTCGGGCATCGCCGACGCGAAGGTGGAGGAGGCCTGCGCGGCCATCGCGGCGCTCGGCCTCACCACCCGGGCGACGCCGCTGCAGGCCGGCCTCGTCGCCTGCACGGGATCGAAGGGCTGCCGCTTCGCCGCGGCGGACACCAAGGGCACGGCGCGGGCGATCCTCGCCCATTGCGAGGAACGCATCGACGCTGCGGGTCTCGCGCTGGACGGGCCGGTGAACATCCATGTCACCGGCTGCCACAATTCCTGCGCCCAGCATTATATCGGCGACATCGGCCTCATCGGCGCGCGTGTCGCCGTCAATGACGACGGCGACACCGTCGATGGCTATCACCTCTTCGTCGGCGGCGGCTTCGGCACGGACGCCGCCATCGCCCGCGAGCTCTATCGCGACGTGAAGGCGGAAGACGCGCCGCACGTGGTGGAGGGGCTGCTGAAGGGCTGGCTCGCGAACCGCCGGGACGGCGAGCCCTTCGCCCATTTCACCCGCCGCATGGACCCGGACGCCCTCAAGGCGCTGGTGGAAGCGGCATGAGGGAGCCGCCTCGCATTGTCCGCTGCGCAAAAGTCGAGCGCCGGGTCCCGGCTCTCCCTTCACTGCGCTGTGCTTCGTTGCAGTCGGCCGGAACACGAACCGGCCTCGTGTCCCGGACGCATGCAGCGTCAGCGGAATGCGAGCCGGGACCCAGCGCAAGAGCTCAAGTGCCGCAGGCACTTTCATTGAACACCGAGACCTGAGCCATGAGCCTCCAGACCCGCATCCCCCTCGTCCCGGTCCTGCCGGAGAGCGCCCCCTTCACCGCCGAGCAGCGTGCCTGGCTGAACGGCTTCTTCGCCGCCATCCTCTCGGCCGGCCCGTCTGCGGCGCCCATGGCCCTGTCGGCCGGCGATGCCGCGGCCCTCATGCCGGACCTGCCGGCCTCCGCCCCGGCGGAAGAGGACGACGGGGCGCCCTGGCACGACCCGTCCATGCCCATGGCCGAGCGCATGAAGCTGGCGGAAGGCAAGCCCCTGCCCCGCCGCATGATGGCGGCCATGGCGCAGCAGGATTGCGGCCAGTGCGGCTATGTCTGCGAGAGCTACGCCAGGGCGCTGGCCGCCGGCGCCGAGAGCAAGCTCAACCTCTGCGCCCCCGGCGGCAAGGAGACGCTGCGCATGCTCAAGCAGCTCTCCGAGGAAACGTCGGCTCCCCCCGCCGCCCCGGCTCCCGCGGCCGCCGCCGCCCCCGCGCCCGCCGAGGCCCACGCGCCGGCGCCGCGCGGCAGCCGCGAAAATCCCGGCGAGGTCACCTTCCTCGGCCGCACCCGTCTCAACAGGGACGGCTCAGAGAAGGAGACCTGGCACATCGAGTTCGAGCTTTCCGGCTCGGGCATCGACTACGTGGCCGGCGACAGCTTCGGCGTGTTCCCGGTGAACGATCCGGACTACGTGGCGGCGGTGCTCGCCGCCCTCCACGCCCCGCCGGACTTCCCCATCGCCGACAAGACGCTGGGCGAGGTGCTCTCCCGCGAGGTGTGCCTGAAATCCGCCCCCGATGCCCTCTTCACCCTCATCTCCTACCTGGTCGGCGGCGAGCGCAAGGCGAAGGCCCAGGCCCTCGCATCCGGCGAGGATCCCGACGGGGATGCAGCCACCCTCGACGTGCTGGCGGCGCTGGAGAAATTCCCCGGCATCCGACCCGACCCGGAAGCCTTCGTGGAATGCCTGGAGCCGCTCCAGCCGCGCCTGTATTCCATTTCCTCCAGCCCGCTCGCCACGCCCGGCCGGCTCACGCTCACGGTGGATGCCGTGCGCTATGAGACCGGCGGGCGCACGCGGCTCGGCGTCGCCTCCACCTTCCTCGGCGGCCGCATTGCGCCCGGCACCCGGATGAAGGCCTACATCCAGAAGGCGCACGGCTTCGGCCTGCCGCAAGACCTGTCGAAGGACGTGATCATGGTGGGACCGGGCACCGGCATCGCGCCGTTCCGCTCCTTCCTGCACGATCGCCTCGCCAGCAAGGCCCCCGGCCGCAACTGGCTGTTCTTCGGCCACCAGCGCCGCGACACGGATTTCTTCTACGAGGACGAGCTGTCCGGCCTCCAGGCCACGGGCACCCTGACCCGGCTCGACACCGCCTGGTCGCGGGACGGGGACCGGAAGGTCTACGTGCAGGACAAGATCCGCGAGGCGGGGGCGGAGCTGTGGGCCTGGCTTCACGCCGGCGCCCATTTCTACGTCTGCGGCGACGCCAAGCGCATGGCCAAGGACGTGGAGAGCGCGGTGGCCGCCGTCGCGGCCGAGCATGGCGGCCTCTCCGCCGAGGCGGCCGCACGCTTCGTGGCCGACCTGAAGACGGCCGGGCGCTATCAGGCCGACGTCTACTGACGCACACACCAACGCCAGCCTCAGGCAGGAAACGCCCCGCGATGAACGCCCCGCTCGCCTCGCCCCCGTCGGTGAAGACCACCTGCCCCTATTGCGGCGTCGGCTGCGGGGTGAAGGCGACCCCGGACGGCCTCGGCGGCGCCCTGGTGGAGGGCGATCGCGATCACCCGGCCAGCCAGGGGCGCCTGTGCTCCAAGGGCGCGGCGCTGGGGGAGACCATCGGCCTGTCCACCCGCCTGCTCCATCCCCTGGTGCGCGGGGCCGACGGCGCCTTGGCGCGCGCGCCGTGGGATCAGGCCCTCGACCGCATCGCCGCGGGCCTGCGGCAGGTGATCGACGCGCATGGGCCGGGGGCCGTCGCCTTCTACCTCTCCGGCCAGTTGCTGACCGAGGACTATTACGCCGCCAACAAGCTGGCGAAGGGCTTTATCGGCACATCCCACGTGGATACGAACTCCCGCCTGTGCATGTCGTCCTCGGTGGCCGGGCACAAGCGTGGCTTCGGCTCGGACACGGTGCCGGGCTCCTACGAGGATCTCGATGCCGCCGACCTCATCGTCCTGGTCGGGTCCAATGCCGCCTGGTGCCATCCGGTGCTGTTCCGCCGCATGGAGGCGGCGCGCAAGGCGCGCGGCACAAGGTTCGTGGTCATCGACCCACGCGGCACCGAGACGGCGGCTGAAGCCGACCTGCACCTGCCGCTGGCCCACGGCACCGATGCGCTGCTCTTCTCGGGGCTCCTGGCGCACCTGGCCGAGAGTTCCGCCTTCGACGCGGCCTATGTGCGCGACCACACCACCGGCTTCGAGGCGGCGCTGGCGAGCGCCCGCGCCGCGACGCCGGATGCCGCCGCCACCGCCCGCGCCTGCGGCCTTGATGAGGCCGACGTGGCGCGCTTCTTCGCCTTGTTCGCGGACACCGCGCGCACGGTGACCTGCTATTCGCAGGGGGTGAACCAGTCCGCCGTCGGCACCGACAAGGTCAACGCCATCCTCAACTGCCACTTCGCCACCGGCCGCATGGGGCGCGAGGGCATGGGGCCGTTCTCGCTCACCGGCCAGCCCAATGCCATGGGCGGACGCGAGGTGGGCGGGCTGGCGAACCAGCTCGCCGCCCATATGGGCTTTTCGCCCGAGGAGGTGGACCGGGTCCGCCGCTTCTGGGGCGCGCCGCACATGGCGACGCACGAGGGACTGAAGGCGGTGGACATGTTCGCCGCCATCGGCCGCGGCGAGATCAAGGCGCTGTGGGTCATGGGCACCAATCCCGCCGTGAGCCTGCCCGAGGCGGACACCGTGCGCACGGCGCTGGCCGGCCTCGACCTGTTCGTGCTCTCCGAGAACGTGCTCGACAACGACACCGCCGCCTGCAGTCCCCATGTGATGCTGCCCGCCGCCGCCTGGGGCGAGAAGGACGGCACCGTCACCAATTCCGAGCGGCGCATCTCCCGCCAGCGCCCCTTCCTCGCCCTGCCGGGCGAGGTGAAGCCCAATTGGTGGGCGCTGGCGCAGGTCGCCGCCCGCCTCGGCCATGCCGACGCCTTCCGGTGGCGCGGCCCGGCGGACATCTTCCGCGAGCATGCGGCGCTGTCCGGCTTCGAGAATGCCGGCACCCGCGATTTCGACATCTCCGCCTACGCCGAGATTGCCGACGCCGCCTTCCAGGATTTCGCGCCGGTGCAGTGGCCGGCGCCCCGCGGGCGGGCGCAGGGCACGGCGCGCCTGTTCGCCGAGGGCGGCTATTTTACGCCCGACCGGCGTGCCCGCTTCGTCGCCCCCCGGCCGGTGGCCGCGGTGCGGGCGGAGCCGCCCTTCCCCTTCATCCTGAACACCGGCCGCATCCGCGACCAGTGGCACACCATGACCCGCACCGGCCTGTCGCCCCGGCTGGGCTCGCACATCCCCGCCCCGTTCGTCGCCATCCACCCGGAGGATGCAGCGCCGCTGGGCCTTCGGGAGGGCGCCCTCGCCCGGATCTCCAGCGCCCACGGCGCGGCGGTGCTGGAGGTGAAGACCGACGCGGGGCAGAAGCGCGGCACCCTGTTCGCCCCCATCCATTGGAGCGAAGCCACCTCCTCCCACGGACGGGTGGGGCCGCTCGTGCATGCGGTGACCGATCCGGTCTCCGGCCAGCCCGATTCCAAGGCGACTCCGGCCGCCATCGCGCCTTATGAGGCGCGCTTCGAGGGCTTCATCCTGGCGCGCCGCAGGATCAAGCCGCCGCCGGGCCTGTGGTGGGCACGGGCGGCGCTGGAGGGCGGCTTCGGCTGGCGCCTTGCGGGCGACCTCGGGCCGGAGGATTGGGCGGGGTGGGTGAAGGCGGCGGCCCCGGCGGATGTGGCGGAGCTGGTGGACGCGCCCTCCGGCCTCTATCGGGCCGCGGCGTTCGACCAGGAGGGCCGCCTCGACTTCGCGGTATTCATCGGCCCGGCGGGCCAGCGCGTGGCGTGGGATGCCCTCAAGGGGCTTCTGGCGGAAGAGACGGTTTCCGCCGCGGACCGGCGCCGGGTGCTCTCGGGACGGCGGGCGGGGGCGGCGGTGGGCGGCCCGCTGGTGTGCGCCTGCTTCGGCGTGCCGAAGGACTCCATCATCGCGGCCATCCGCGGCGGTGCCTGCGATACGTCGGCGGTGGGCGAGACGCTCAAGGCCGGGACCAATTGCGGCTCCTGCCTGCCCGAGATTCGCCGGCTGCTGGCGGAGACGATGGTACCTGTCTAGAGCGTTTCCCCGTTTCACGGAATCGGGGAAACGCCATAAGTCTTTGCGTGATCGCGTTTTCTTCACGCGAACCGGCCGCCACTTCGCTCGAAAACGCTCCAGCGGACCGGCCCACGGCTGGCCCGACTAAGATGCCCGGGACAAGCCCGGGCATGTAGGGTGGTGTAGAAAGGCGTTCTCGCCTCAGGCGTCCTTGCCCTCGGCCTTCGCCCGCTCGATGCCTTCGAGGATGAGCTTGTGCGCCTCGGCGGCATCGCGCCAGCCCACGATCTTCACCCACTTGTTGGGCTCAAGGTCCTTGTAGTGCTCGAAGAAGTGCTCGATCTGCTTGAGGGTGATCTCGGGCAGGTCGGAATAGCTCTGCACCTTGTCGTAGCGCTTGGTCAGCTTGGAGGAGGGAACGGCGATGATCTTCTCGTCCATCCCCGCCTCGTCCTCCATCAGGAGTACGCCCACCGGCCGCACGCTGATCACCGCGCCGGCCACGATGGCGCGGGTGTTCGCCACCAGCACATCGCAGGGGTCGCCGTCGCCGGACAACGTGTGCGGGATGAAGCCGTAGTTCCCGGGATACCGCATGGCGGTATAAAGGAAGCGATCGACGAAGAGCGTGCCGGCGGCCTTGTCCAGCTCGTACTTGATGGGCTCGCCGCCGATGGGGACCTCGATCAGCACGTTCACGTCGTGGGGCGGGTTCTTGCCGATCGGGATCGCATCGATGCGCATGTCACACTCGCTTGATGGCTGCGGTCCGCGCGGGACGCGCGCCGCGCAGGCGCGGCGCACGGAACTCGGGACCAAGCGGGCGGATGCCCGCTCGGGCGCTACCGCTGCCAAGCGAAGGCGGTCTTGTCCAGCGTTTTCGATCCGAACTGCTCGGTCGAGGATGCGACCGGTTGCCCCCCCAGCGCCTTGTAGAAGCCCACCGCATTCTCGTTTTCGGCGAGCGCCCATACCACGAGACCATCGAGCCGGGCGAGGCTGAGGTCCCGCCGCGCGGCGGAGAACAGGCGCTGGCCGAATCCCAGGCCCTGGTAGAGCGGGTGGAGGTAGATTTCGTAGATCTCGCCGCCGTAGGGCAGGCTCTTGGCGCGATTGCCGCCGTAATTCACATAGCCGGCGATGTCGTCGCCCACCAGCAGCACGGAGAGGCGGCTGCCACGGCGGATCGCGGCATCCCACCAGCGCGGGCCGCGCCGCTCCACCATGCGCTCGAGTTCCACGCCCGGGATGAGCCCGCGATACGAGGTCCGCCAGGCCGCATCGTGCACCGCCGCGATGGAGGTGGCATCGGCCGGCTTGGCCCTGCGGATTTCTATGAGGCCCGTGCTCATGACCTGATGAGAGCAAACCCCGCGCCGCGCTTCAAGGGGGCAGCGCGCGATTAATCCCTGCGGCCGGCGCATGGGTTGCGGCGTGCATTTGGCGCCGATCCCGCCTAAATGGGAACAAGGCACGCATCCCCACCGAGGCCGCCAAGGAGCCGAGCGCCGGTCATGATCCGCTTCCTGTTCCGCTTCATCGGATTCTGGCTTCTTGCCGGGGGCTTCGTTGCCCTCATCGTGGATGGCACGCGCTCCATCGCCGCCTCCGCCCTCGTCTTCACCTCGACGGGCGACGCGTGGTTCGCGCTGTCGCCGGGCAGCCTTGAGCAGGCGGAGCGGTCCGGCCGCGCCGGGATGCCGCTGGTCTGGAACAACGCCATCCTGCCCCTGCTCTCCCTGCCGGCCTTCGTCCTGCTGGTGGTGGTGGGCGTGATGCTGATGACCCTCGGGCGGGTGCGCGAGCGCTCGCGGTTCGAGGTGGGCTGACAGCTCCCCCTCGCGGATTGGCCGGCGCGCCCCCATATTGGGGGTCCGGCGCAGCTTCCGGGCTGCCGCCTTCCAGACATTCCATCGGTTTCGGCCGGGCTCGACGCCCGGCGCCGAGCCTTGCGAGGAGCCCCGCCATGTTCTGGCTGAAGAAATCCCTCGACCTGCCCACCGCCGCCGAGGCCCTGCCGGGCCGGCGCGAGGCGGTTCCCACCGCCGATGCCCATTTCGTGAACGGCCATGCCCTGAAGGGGCCCTATCCCGCCGGCCTGGAGACCGCCGTGTTCGCGCTCGGCTGCTTCTGGGGCGCCGAGCGCAAGTTCTGGCAGACGGACGGTGTGTGGGCGACCGCAGTCGGCTACGTGGCGGGCCTCACCCCCAATCCCACCTACGAGGAGGTGTGCTCCGGCCGCACCGGCCACACCGAGGCGGTGCTGGTGGTGTATGACCCCAAGGTGGTTTCCTACGAGGAGCTGCTGAAGCTGTTCTTCGAATCGCACGACCCCACCCAGGGCATGCGCCAGGGCAACGACGTCGGAACACAGTACCGCTCCGGCATCTATGTGACCGGCCCGGCCCAGCTTGCGGCGGCGGAGGCGGCGAAGGCAGCCTACGGGGCTGCGCTGAAGGCGCGGGGCTTCGGAGCCGTCACCACCGAGATCGCCGAGCTCGGGCCCTTCTATTTCGCCGAGGGATACCACCAGCAGTATCTGGCGAAGAACCCGAACGGCTATTGCGGCCTCGGCGGCACCGGCGTGACGTGCCCCATCGGCACCGGCGTGGCCGCTCAGTAGCGTCCCAGGCGACCCGCTCCTGGACGACCGCATGCCCCCAGGGTGGGGCATGCGCAGGGCCGCGGGCCGGGGCGACACCTCATGCCGCTTCCGGCAAGCGGGCGATGGTGTGGCCAGATGCGTCGGAGCCGCCCTTTCCTCGTGCGCCCCGCGGCTTTATGGAGAGGCACCCTTGTCCGGAGCCTCCCATGGTGAGCTACGTCTTCCCGCCCGCGTCCGTCCCCGCCCTTCCTGTGGCCGGCAGCGCGGACCTCTTCCCCGTCCACCGCATCTATTGCGTCGGCCGCAACTTCGCCGACCACGCCGTGGAGATGGGCCACGACCCGAACAAGGAGCCGCCCTTCTTCTTCCAGAAGAATCCGGACACCCTCGTGCCGTCCGGCGCGACCATCGCCTATCCGAAGATGACGGCGGACCTGCACCACGAGGTGGAACTGGTGGTGGCGCTGAAGGCCGGCGGCGAGGACATTCCGGTGGAACGCGCCCTCGACCTCGTGTTCGGCTATGGGGTGGGCCTCGATCTCACCCGGCGCGACCTGCAGGGCGAGGCGAAGAAGCTCGGCCGCCCGTGGGAAGTGGGCAAGGCCTTCGAGGATGGCGCGCCGTGCTCCGCCCTGGTGCCGGTGGAGAAGATCGGCCATCCCGCCTCCGGCCGCATCTTCCTCAACATCAACGGCGCGCCGAAGCAGCAGGGCGACCTCAACCAGATGATCTGGAAGGTGCCGGAGATGATCGCCACCCTCTCCACCCTGTTCCGGCTGGCGCCCGGCGATCTCATCTTCGCCGGCACGCCGGCGGGCGTGGGGCCCATCGCCAAGGGCGACCGGCTGGAAGGGGGCGTGGCAGGGGTGGGCGAGATCACCCTCACCGTCGCCTGAGAAGCGACCTCGCGGGCGGTGTCAGCGCGCCGCCCGCAACGCCAGCACGGCGTTGAGCCCGCCGAAGGCGAAGGCGTTGACCAGCGCCACGTCCGGCATCGCGGCCCGCGCGACGTTGGGCACGCAGTCGAGATCGCACTCCGGGTCCGCCTCGCGGAAGTTCATGGTGGGCGGCAGGAAGCCGTGGGCCATGGCCAGAAGGGTGGCGATCGCCCCGAGCGCCCCCGAGGCGCCCAGGCAATGCCCGGTCATGGACTTGATGGAGGAGACGGGCACGCGCGCGAGCCGGTCTCCCAGCACCGACCTGAGGGCCGCCGTCTCGGTCCGGTCGTTCAGCACCGTTCCGGTGCCGTGGGCGCTCACATAATCCACCGCGCCGGCATCGAGCCCCGCATCGGCCAGCGCCGCCGAGATGGCGCGCGCGGCGCTCCGCGCGTCCGGGGCGGTGAGGTCCGCCCCGTCGGCGCTCATGCCGAAGCCGATGATCTCGCCGAGGATCGGCGCGCCACGGGCGCGGGCGCGCTCCATGTCCTCCAGCACCAGGGCTCCCGCCCCCTCGCCCAGCACGAGGCCGGAGCGGTCCTTGGAGAAGGGGCGGCAGGTATCCCCCGAGAGCACGCGCAGGGCCTCCCAGCTCTTCACCATGCCGAGGGTGATGGGCGCCTCGCAGCCGCCGGTCACCGCCACGTCGAGCAGGCCCGAGCGCACCATGTGGAAGGCGAGCCCGATGGCGTGGGAGGCGGACGAGCAGGCGGAGGCGGTGGAAAAGCTCGGCCCGAAGATGTGGTGGGCCATGGAGATCTGGCTCGCCGCCGAGGACGGCATCACCCGCGGCACGGTGAAGGGATGCGGGCGGGCGCCGTCCACGAAGATGCGCCGGTAGCCCTCCTCCAGCGTCTCGCAGCCCACGGCGGCGCCGAAGATCGCGCCCGCGCGCTCGGGCGCGATCCCTGCGAGCACGTCCCCCGCACCGGTCACGGCTTCCCGCGCGGCCAAGAGCGCGAACTGGCTGGAGCGGTCGAGGGTGCTGATCTGCCGCGGCTCGAAATGGGCCTCGGGCGCGTAGCCCTTCACCTCCCCGGCGAGGTGCGTCTTCACCTGGCCGGCCGGCACAAGGGTGAGCGGCGCAAGGCCCACCTGCCCGGCGTGCAGGGCGGTCAGGTTTTGCGCAACACCCATGCCGAGGGGAGAGACGGCGCCAAGGCCGGTGACGGCGACCCGCCGCGTCATGAAGGCATCTGGGACGGTATGGAGGTGCCCTTTTTCGTCGTGATGAGCTTTTCGACGAAATCGAGCAGCTCGAACACCTTCACGTCCGTGTTTTCAAGGGGCCCGCTGGAGGGCACCTCGATGCCGAATCTCTCTTCGATCTTGAAGATCAGCTCCACGAGATCGAGGGAACCGATGCCGAGATCGGCGACGCTGGTTTCCCTGTCCACGATGGCAGGATCGACGGCGGCTTCCTCTGCGATCACCGCGAGAATTTCGTTTCTGCGCCCTGCTTCGTCGACCACCCGTCACCCCCTTTGCCCGGCGCGACACGCGCACGGCGCCCTTCGGGAACGCGGCTAACATGCACAGGCGCATGCACCCTGTCTAGATGACGCACGGTCCCAGGGGCATACCCGAAGATGAAAAGTGATTTATTTTCAGATTGTTGATGCGCCTCACCCGGCTGTTCACCTCGGAGATCGACGTCAGGCCATGGCGCCCCCTCCCCGCTTTTTTTCGCGCCGCGGGAAACCTGGACGGCCTGCCCACGTTGTCTCGGCAGGCCCCCCTATTGCCCACGCCCCAGAGCCCGGCATTGCCCGCGCCGGCGCCCAGGAGATTGTCATGCGCATCGCCCAGATCGCGCCGCTCATCGAGAGCGTGCCGCCACGCCGGTATGGTGGCACCGAAAGGATCGTTTCCTATCTTACCGAGGAGCTCGTTCGCGCCGGCCACGACGTCACATTGTTCGCGAGCGGGGATTCACTCACCTCGGCCCGCCTGGAGCCCATGTGCGAGATGGGCCTGCGCCTTGCCCCGGGTCCGGTGGATCCGCTCATCCACCATATTCTGATGCTTGAGGAGGTGCGGGCGCGCGCCGACGAGTTCGACGTGATCCACGTCCACCTCGATCTGCTGCATTATCCGGTCCTGCGCGACCATTGCGCGCGATGCCTCACCACCCTCCACGGCCGGCTCGACCTCTCCGCGGTGCACCGGCTCTACTCCACCTTCGCGGATTTTCCGCTGGTCTCGATCTCCGATCATCAGCGCCGGCCCATGCCTGCGGTGAACTGGGCGGCGACGGTCCATCACGGGCTTCCCGCGAACCTTCTGCCGTTCAGCCCCAACCCCGAAGGCTACCTGGCCTTCCTCGGCCGCATCTCGCCGGAAAAACGGCCCGACCGGGCCATCGAGATCGCCGCGCGCGCCGGACTTCCGCTCAAGATCGCGGCCAAGGTGGACCACGCCGACATCGCCTATTGGGAGGAAGTGATCCGGCCCATGGTGGAGGCCACGCCCGGCGTCGAGTTCATCGGCGAGATCGACGAGCGGCAGAAGGCGGACTTCCTGGGCAATGCCAGCGCCCTGCTCTTTCCCATCGACTGGCCGGAGCCGTTCGGACTGGTGATGATCGAAGCCATGTCCTGCGGCACGCCGGTCATCGCCTTTTCCCGTGGCTCGGTGCCGGAAGTGCTGGAGGAAGGCGTTACCGGCTATCTCGTGTCCTCCGTGGAAGAGGCGGTGGCACGGGTGGCGCAGGTCGGGCGGCTTGATCGTGCCGCGATCAGGCGCATCTTCGAGAAGCGCTTCTCCGCGGAGCGGATGGCACGGGACTACGTGGCCATCTACCAGCGTCTCGCCGCGCCCGCCGCGCTGAAGTCCCGGCTGCACATGGTCAACGGGAGTCGCAATGCCGCACTCTGACGCCGCCGCGCTGACGGCCGGTCTCCCGAACCCGGACGAGCCCGATTACGTCATCGCCGCCAGCGCCTCGCAGATCGAGACGACGCCCCGGACGCTGAAGCATGACGACACCTTCGCGGTGTTTGATGCCCACGGCGATGCCGTGCCGGGGCTCGCCAGCAATCACGGCATCTTCCACCGGGATACGCGCCATCTCTCCCATTTCTTCCTGACCATGGAGGGAGTCCGTCCGCTGCTCCTGAGCTCCACGGTGCGCGACGACAACGCAACGCTCAGCTGCGACCTCACCAATCCCGATCTGCCGGCGCGCTGTGGAGAGCCGGAGCTCCTGCACGATCTGATCCACCTGCGCCGCTCCCGGTTTCTCTACCGCTCGGCGTGCCATGAATGCCTGTCGGTGCACAATTTCGATGTGGTCCCGCGGCGCTTCGAGATCGCCCTCTCCTTTTCCGCCGACTTCGCCGACCTGTTCGAGGTGCGCGGCGCCCGGCGCACCCGGCGCGGGACCATCGCCCGGCCGCTCATCGAGCGCGACGGGGTGCGCCTCGTCTATACCGGCCTCGACCGCCGCACGCGCCAGACCGCCCTGCGCTTCGAGCCGGCACCCACGGAACTGTCCGGCGACACGGCCCTCTTCCGCATCGCGCTCGAGCCGGGCGAGACGCAGGTGATCTACGTGGAGATCCGGTGCGACGGCGCGCCGGCAGCGCCCAGCGCGCGCCTCGCCTTCCGCTCCGCCCTGAAGAATGCCCGCGCGGACCTGCGCGCCCGCGCGGCGCGGGCGGCATCGGTGATCTCCTCGAACCATCACTTCAACGAGGGCCTGCGACGTGCGGTGAGCGACCTCAACATCCTCATCACCGATACGCCGGAAGGCGCCTATCCCTATGCCGGCGTGCCGTGGTTCAGCACCGTGTTCGGCCGCGACGCCCTCATCACCGCGTTTGAGATGCTGTGGATGGACCCCGCCATCGCCCGCGGCGTGCTCCTGCACCTCGCCGCGAACCAGGCGCAGACGTCCGATCCCGCGGCGGACGCGGAGCCGGGGAAGATCCTGCACGAGGTGCGCTTCGGCGAAATGGCCGAGCTCGGCGAGGTGCCGTTCCGGCGCTATTACGGCAGCGTGGATTCCACCCCGCTCTTCGTAATGCTGGCCGGCGCCCATCTGAAGCGGACGGGAGACGTGACGACGGCGCGCCTGCTGTGGCCCGCGGTGGAGAGCGCCCTGCGCTGGATCACCGACCACGGCGACCGTGACGGCGACGGCTTCGTCGAATATGGCCGCCGCAGCGGCGACGGCCTGATCAACCAGGGGTGGAAGGACAGCCACGATTCCGTCTTCCATGCGGACGGCCGGCTGGCGCGCGGGCCCATCGCCCTCGTGGAGGTGCAGGGCTATGTCTATGCCGCCTGGCGCGCCGCGGCCGATCTGGCGCGGAGCCTCGGCCACGCAAGCGACGCCGACCTCTTCGCGGCGCGGGCGCAGGCCCTTCGCTCCGCCTTCGACACCGCCTTCTTCGATCCGGCGCTGGGCACCTATGTGCTCGCCCTCGATGGCGAGAAGCGCCCCTGCCGGGTTCGCAGCTCCAACGCCGGACACGCCCTCTTCAGCGGCATCGCGCTGACGGAGCGCGCCGAGGCGGTGGTGTCCACGCTGATGGCCAACGCCTCGTTTTCCGGCTGGGGCGTGCGCACGCTGGCCGCCGGCGAGGCGCGGTTCAACCCCATGAGCTACCACAACGGCTCGGTCTGGCCGCACGACAATGCCATGATCGCCATGGGATTCGCCCGCTACGGCTTCGGGACCGAGGTGGCGCGGATCTTCGAAGGCTTGTTCCGCGCTTCGGTCTATTTCGACCTGCGGCGCCTGCCGGAGCTGTTCTGCGGCTTTGCCCGCGCCCGCAGCCAGGGACCGGTGTCCTACCCGGTCGCCTGCGCACCGCAGGCCTGGGCGGCGGCGGCGCCCCTCGCCCTCCTCCAGGCTTCGCTCGGGCTCGACTTCGACGTGGCCCAGGGCCAGGTGACCTTCGAGCGGCCGGTATTGCCCCGGTTCCTCGACGAACTCATTTTGCGCGGCCTGACCGTGGCCGACGGCGCGCTCGACGTGAAGATCCAGCGCGTCGGCGCGTCGGCGGCGCTCTCGGTCATCGGCCGAAAGGGGCATGTGGGCCTGAAGGTGGTGGCCTGAGCACCGGCCTCGGGCCGCTTCTCAACCCAGCGTCTGGCCGAGCCTCTGGCCGTAGGCGACGATGGCCCTGCCGGCCGGCGCGCGTTCTTCCTCGTAGCGGGCGAGATTTCCATCGGCGACCAGCGCATCGCGTAGCGCGAAGGCATCGCCCGCCGCCTTGGCGACGCCCATGGCCGTATGCGGGCGGGCGACGAAGGCGGCATCCCCCATCAGCGCGATCCGGCCCGCGGTCATTCGCGGCGCGGCGTAATCGAAGATGGCGTGGATGAAGGGCCGTGGCTCCGCCTCCACGGCCGCGCGGAACGACGGGGGCAGCAGCGCCTGCGCGTCGGCGCGCATGGCATCGACGACCTCCGGCCGAACACGCCCCGGCGCGAGCGAAAAAGGCCGGCGCTGGCCGTCGATATCCGTCAGGACGTCGTCGAGCTCGTCCGGCTGATAGCGGCGGTACCAGACCCAATTGTAGCGGCGTCGGCCGACCGCGGTGGATCCATCGGGTCCGGCGACGAGATAGCCGAGGATGTGCGAACCCGGCATCTCGCAGAAGGCGAAGCGATCAAAAAGCTGGGTGGCCGCGACCTGCGGCACCTGCCCCTCGGGGACCAGGCCGCGCCAGGTGGCATAGCCGACATAGGACGGCCCCGCCTGCCCGCCGACCACCGCCCCGCGCACGACGGAGCCGATGCCGTCGGCCCCGATCACCAGATCGGCCGTCTCCACGCTCCCATCGGCGAAATGCACCTGCGCGGCGGCGGCGTCCTGCGTCACCCCGACCACGGGTCTGCCGCCGACATAGCGCTCATCCGGCAGCAGATCGCGGAAACTGCGGAACAGCACATCCCAGGAGAGCTGCGTCTGCGGCGTGCGCTGGGTCTGGACGACTTGGCCGCTCCGGTCGAGATAGATGCGCTCGCGGGCAACCACGCCAATATGGGCAATATGCTCGAACCCAACTTCGCGCAGCATCGCGAAGACCTCGCGTTGGGCGACCAGGCCGGCGCCACGCCCCTCCAGCCCATGGACCGAACGTTCATGGACGGTAACGTCGAAGCCGGCGCGATGGAGGAGGGTCGCGGCGAAGAGCCCGCCAATGGAGCCGCCGACGATGATGATGCGCCTGGGTTTCATGATGATGTCCTTGTAGAGCGGCCGTGCGCGCCGCAAGCAGGTCCTGATCGCCGGGCGTACCTTCCCGGCAGGGGACCGCGGACCGGGCCCCCCGGGTGACGCCGCCTGCGCCGGCCCGCCGATTTCGCGGCTCAAGCCGGCAGCGGAGCGGGAGCTGGCTGACGTCGCACATCATCGTCGGCTCCCCTGACACGGGCCCCAGTGACAAGGGCGCCAGTGACAAGGGCCCCAGTGACATCGGCCCGGGTGAAATCGGCGCCAGGTCCACGATGGCAGGCTAGGAGACCGACGCTGCGCCTTCTTTCGCGAGCGCCGGACGGATGTCGCGTTCGCATGCCCGGAGCACGCGCGCCCCCCGGCCTGAAGCGCGATCCCGTGGCATCGCGAAAGACGGTGGGGGGCCATTCTCCTTACCTGACGCCCAGCGCGAAGGGGCGTCCCCACATGAGCAATCTGGAAGTCATACTGGTTCTTCTGCTGGGCGTCGTCGTGACAAACGGGATCGCCCAGGCGCTGCGCGGCCGCATCGCGCTCCCCATCATCCAGATTGCGTTCGGCGCGCTCATCGGCATGACCACCGAATTCGGCGTGAAGCTCGAACCCGAGCTGTTTTTCGTCCTGTTCCTGCCGCCGCTTCTGTTTCTCGACGGATGGCGGGTTCCCACGGAGGATCTCGCCGACAACGCCGTCACGATCCTGTCCCTCGCCTTTGGCCTCGTCTTCTTCACCGTGCTCGGCATCGGGTTCCTGCTGCACGTCGTGGTGCCGCCGATGCCCCTTCCGGTCTGCTTCGCCCTGGCCGCCGTGCTTTCGCCGACCGATGTGGTCGCGGCCGGCGCCATGATGGCCAATGTGCCGGTTCCCCAGCGCATGCTGCGCATCCTGCAGGGCGAGGCCCTGTTCAACGACGCATCCGGCCTGGTCTGCCTGCGCCTGGCCATCGCCGCGGTCATGACCGGCGCGTTCCAGGCTTGGGACGCGGTGGGGACCCTGATCTGGACAGCCGCGGGAGGGATCGCCATCGGGATGGCATCAACCTGGATGATCTCTGGCGCCAAGTCCTGGGTCAGCTCGCGTATCGGCGAGATCACCTCCTCGCAGATCATCATCAGCCTCCTCATCCCCTACGGCGCCTATCTCATCGCCGATCGCCTTGGCTGCTCGGCGGTCCTTGCCGCCGTCGCGGCCGGCATGGTCATGAGCCGCATGGAGATAAGGGGGCTTGTTCTGCCGATCACGCGCGTGCAGCGGAGCACCGTCTGGGAAACACTCCAGTTCGCCCTTAACGGCGCGATCTTCCTGCTGCTCGGCGAGCAACTTCCCGCCGTGCTGTCGCATGTCGGCGCGAGCATGGCTGAAGACGGCCATCGCAGCATCTGGTGGCTCGGCGTCTATGTCGGAGCCGTCACCCTGGCGTTGGCGGCGCTGCGCTTCGTCTGGGTCTGGGTGACGGTCGCCCTTTGGCTTGGCCGGCACCGAAGCGAGATCCCGAGCCGGCGGCCGAACTGGCGGCTTACCGCCGCCATGTCGACGGCGGGCGTGCGTGGAGCTGTTACGCTCGCCGGGGCGCTGAGCATCCCGCTGGCCCTGCCCGACGGCTCGCCGTTCCCGGCCCGCGACCTGGCGATCCTCATCGCCGCAGGCGTGATCGTCGCCTCGCTCATCCTGGCCAATCTGACACTTCCACGCCTGCTCGATGGCATAAGGCTGCCCGCCGCGCGGCCCGATACCCGGCGTGCGCAGGCGGCCCGCCTCGAAGCCGTAAAGGCCGCCATCGCGGCGGTGGCGACGGCCGAAAAGCAGCATCCCGGCCGCCAGGGCGATCCTCTCTCGGCCGCGGCGGCGGTGGCGGACGATTACCAGCGTCGCCAAAATCGCTTGTCCACGGAGGACGTGACGACCTCGGAGGAAACAAGACTCGGCACGCAGGCGGCGCTGCAAGAGGAGCGGCGCCTGCGCCTTCTCGCCCTCCATGCGGAGCGCTCCGCAATTCTCCGCATGGCACGAGACCGGCGGATATCCATGGATCTTGCGCGCAAGCTGCTGCGCGAGACCGACCTCATGGAGGCGTCCTACGAACCTTTACCGGATGCGCCCTGATCGACGTGCGCCGGATGGCTGAGATTCGGGGGATCACGGCGCCAAGGACATCAGCGGTGCAAACCTTGATATGATTTCGTTGGCAGCGGGACCGGCGATATACAGGCGAGTGCCTGGGGGCGCGCCAGGCTTATCGGCTCCGGGGAAGGATTTTCGACGTGCGCCAATCTGCGATGATCTCGATCATCGATGACGACGAATCGGTTCGGATTGCCACCGCCAGCCTCGTGCGGTCGCTCGGCTTCGCGACCAGCACGTTTGCGTCGGCGGAGGATTTCCTGCTTTCGCCCCGACGGCAGGAAACCGATTGCGTCATCACCGATGTTCAGATGCCCGGCATGAGCGGCGTGGAGCTGCAGGCAAGGCTCCTGCGGGAGGGCTGCCGCACGCCGCTGATCTTCATCACGGCCTTTGCCGAGGAGCGCATCCGCCGTCAGGTCACCGCGGCCGGCGCGGTCGGTTTCCTCGCCAAGCCGTTCGAAGGCGGCGAGATGATCGCCTGCATCGACCGGGCGTTGAACCGCGACGCCTGACATCCCTTTCCACCGGCATGCCGACAGACGGCGGGCGCTGCGGCAGCGGCGCCTTTGGCACGCCGATGCCCTTTTCGCCTCCGCATGGCGCCCGCCGGGGCCGAAGCACACTCAAGTATGATGCGGGCAACCGAACAGCCGATTTCGACGGCGCGGGCCCAGGTCTAGGTTTCATTCGTCGGACGTCGAGGGCCGGCGGCCGGGTGCCCGGGGCGGAGCGGAGCTTCGCGATGCGGCTTCCAAGTGCCGGGACGTATCGAAGCCAACAATTCATGCACGGAGTGCTTGCCATGACCACCAACCCCGCGAAACCGCGTCAGATTGCGCCGCTGCGTACCCCCACCGACCTCGGCAGCGAGGCCACCCGCGACATCTCCGCGGCCCTGACCGGGCTGCTCGCCGACATGTTCGCGCTCTACCTCAAGACGAAGAACTTCCACTGGCACATGTCCGGCCCGCATTTCCGCGACTACCACCTGATGCTTGACGAGCATGGCGACCAGATCTTCGCCACCACCGACGCCATCGCCGAACGCGCCCGCAAGGTGGGAGGCACCACGCTGCGCTCGATCGGCCACATCCAGCGCCTGCAGCGCATCGCCGACAACGACGCGGACTATGTGACCGCCCAGGACATGCTCGCCGAGCTGGCGCAGGACAATCAGCAGCTCACCGGCTTCCTGCGTTCCGTCCACGCCGTGTGCGAGGAGTACAACGACGTCGCCACCACCAGCCTCATCGAGGTGTGGATCGACGAAGCCGAACGCCGCACCTGGTTCCTCTACGAATCGACCCGCTCGAACCACTGACCCCCGCGAACCGGCGCCGCCACAGGCGCCGGTTCCTCGATGCGCGATGCGGAGACCTCCTCATGACCGACATGCCCACGACCGCTTCCAGCACCGTGCTGAAGGCGGGCCAGCCCGCTCCGGACTTCACCCTGCCCGCGACCCCCGACCAGCGTCTGTCGCTCTCCGACCTCAAGGGCAACGCCGTCATCCTCGCTTTCTACCCGGCCGACTGGAGCCCGGTCTGCGGCGACCAGATGAGCCTCTACAATCAGGTCCTGCCCGAATTCCACCGCTACGGCGCGCAGCTCGTCGGCATCTCCACCGACGGCGTATGGTGCCATGCCGCCTTTGCCGAGCAGCGCAAGCTGCACTTCCCGCTTCTGGCCGATTTCGAGCCCAAGGGTGAGATCGCCCGGCGCTACGGCGTGTACCGCGCGCACGAAGGCACCACCGAGCGCGCTTTGTTCGTGATCGGTCCCGAAGGCACCATCCGCTGGAGCTACGTCTCGCCGCTCGGCCTCAACCCCGGCGCCGACGGCATCCTTTCTGCGCTGGACGAGATGGTCGGCCAGCCCCGCACGTCCGGAGTTGCGTCGTGACCCATCTCATTCCTCCCGTGAGCGCCGACGACCACAGCCAGGGCCCGGCCGACGCGCCGGTCACCCTGATCGAGTACGGCGATTACGAATGCCCCTATTGCGGCGAGGCCTATCCGGTGCTCAAGGCGGTGCAGCACGCCATGGGCGCAAGGCTGCGCTTCGTGTTCCGCAACTTTCCGCTCACCGAGGCCCATCCCCATGCGGGCCGGGCGGCCGAGTTTGCCGAGGCGGGGGCAAGCGTCGGCCGCTTCTGGGCTGCGCACGACATGCTCTACGAGCACCAGGACAGGCTCGACGACGAGAGCCTCCTTGCCTACGGCCAGGAACTGGGGATCGAGCGGTCGGTGATGCGCGCGGCCTTCGAGGGGCGCTTCGACGAGAAGATCCGCCATGACTTCACCGGCGGCCTGCGCGGCGGTGTGAACGGCACGCCGTGCCTCTTCATCAACGGCCGGCGTTATGACGGCCCGCGCGATGTGGGGAGCCTGGTGGAGGCGTTGCAGGCCGCGGCCAAGGCTGGCGCCTGATCCTCGAAAGCAATCGCCGGAGCACGGGCGTCGAATGACGTGCCCCGGCCGCCCCGCATCCCGGGATTTTGAGGTGCCGGCATAAGCCTGCCGAAGGGGGGCGGTCGCCGGCAGGCGACTCATCACCAAGATGAGCCTCGACAACCGGCCGTCATGCCCGCGGCGGTGAATCCGTCTCGCCCGGCGCCACACCGCACCGGGTCCTCGCCGTGCGCCCCAGGGCCGCGGCCGGGACCCGGTGTCGCCATGCGCCGGAGCATCAACGTGCCCATGCCGGCGGGATCGGGAACCCGGGCCGGGCCGGGCCGGGCCGGAGCGGAATTCGCGTGAACAAGCCATGCATGAATGGGCAGTGATGGTCGCTCCAAACCTCTGCGCCCTCACCTCTGCGCCATTGTGGCCCAGGCAAGTTCTGGCATCATTGACTTTCTTTTGGCAAGCCCAGTTTGAAGGCATCAAAATATTCTTGGAGCGCGATCCGATCAGGTTGAACCAATTTGATCGGTGAATCGCTCTCCAACTCCAAGATGAATCCCGCAAAGTGTTCGATACGACTGCATCCACGACCACAACGTCATGGCCGGGCGTGCCCCTGCCATGACAGGGAAAACGCTCAACCGGCGCCATTTCGTGCGAATCGGGGGAATTCCAATTGGACCCCAAGATCCGGAACCATGCCGCGGGCTCTGTTCAGCCCCCGCGGCATGGCTCTCCGGTCAGCCCTTGATGAAGGCGAGCAGATCCGGGTTGATCACGTCGGCATGGGTGGTGAGCATGCCGTGAGGGAAGCCCTCATAGACCTTGAGCGTGGCGTTCTTCAGCAGCTTCGCCTGCAGCAGGCTGGCGTCCGTGTAGGGAACGACCTGGTCGTCGTCCCCCTGGGTGACCAGGGTGGGAACGGTGATCGCCTTCAGGTCTTCGGTCTGGTCGGTCTCGGAGAATGCCTTGATGCCCTCGTAATGGGCCTTGGCGCTCCCCATCATGCCCTGGCGCCACCAATTGTCGATCACGCCCTGCGAGATTTTCGCGCCCGCCCGATTGAATCCGTAGAACGGGCCGGCGGCGACGTCGACGAAGAACTGGGCGCGGTTGGCAGCGAGCGCGGCGCGGAAGCCGTCGAAGACTTCGATCGGCGTGCCGCCCGGGTTGCTCTCGGTCTTCACCATCAACGGAGGAACCGAGCTGACCAGCACGGCCTTGGCGACGCGTCCCTGGGGCTGGCCGAACCTCGCCACGTAGCGGGCGACTTCGCCGCCCCCGGTCGAATGGCCGATATGGACGGCGTTCCGCAGGTCGAGATGCTCGGCCACGGCGGAGGCATCGGCGGCGTAGTGGTCCATGTCATGGCCGTCGCTCACCTGGGTGGAGCGGCCATGGCCGCGGCGATCGTGGGCGACGACGCGGTAACCCTTGCCGAGGAAGAACAGCATCTGGGCATCCCAGTCATCCGACGACAGCGGCCAGCCGTGATGGAAGGCGATCGGCTGGGCGTCCTTCGGGCCCCAGTCCTTGAAGAAGATTTCGACGCCGTCCTTGGTCGTGACGAACCCGTGGCTCATGGTGGTATCTCCAGTAGGGGTTGATATGCCGCAAACACGCTTCGCCAGGGCCGAGCCCCGGGGCGGGTTCACGCATTCGGACGGACAGCTGCGGTCACATGTTGCACGCAGCAAGTTCCCGGCGGCTCCCGCTCATGCGCTGTCGCCCGGCTCACCATCGTCGCCCGAGTGAACCCTGCACGATCGTCCCGACGGCGTCTTTGCGATTTGCACGTTCCTGCCGCTCACCGGCGGTGCCGCGGAAGCGGTTTTTCGCGCGCACGCCCGCCTTCGCAAAAGTGGCATTCGGCAAGACGCATCACCCGGCGCGCCGATAAATCGACCGGACGGTGCCGCCCTGGCCCGCTCCGCCCGCCAAGGAAGCCGAAGTCATGTCCGCCACCGAGACGCCCCCGCTTCCGCGAGAGGCCCAGGCCGCCCCGGCCTCTGCGCCCGCCGGCGATGGAGGGCGCAGCGGCTCCGGCCTGCAGCGGCTCCTCATCCCCCTCGCCGCGATCGTGAGCATCGGCGCCCTGCTGATCTTCAGCAATGCCTATTGGGACCGGTGGGCCAGCAACTGGCCATCCCAGTACACCGACGATGCCTATGTCCAGTCCGACGTCTCGACGCTCAGCGCCCGTGTCGGCGGCAATGTCCTGCACGTGCTGATCGACGATTATCAAAACGTCAGGGCGGGCCAGACGCTCTTCCAGATCGATCCGGCGGACTACCAGGCGGCGGTCGATGGCGCGCAGGCGGCGGTGAACGGCGCGCAGTCCGCATTGACCAACCTGCAGAACCAGGAAGACCTGCAACGCGCCCTGATCCGCGAGGCGGAGGCCCAGCTCGTCTCGGCCAAAGCGGTGCTGACGGAGATGACCGAGGAATACAACCGCCAGCAGGCACTGGTAACCGGCGGCATCGCCGGCACCGAGCAGAGATTGCAGCAGGCCACCGCCAACTTCGCGAAGGCCGGTGCCGACGTGCATTCGGGCCAGGCCGCCATCGAGGCGCAGAAACGCCAGCTCGACGTGCTGATCGGCCAGGAAGGCAGCTTGCGCGCGAACCTCGATGCGGCGAAGGCGGCGCTCAAGACCGCCCAGCTCAAGCTCGGCTACACCACCATCGTCGCCCCGTTCGACGGCATCGTCGGCAGGCGGCTGGTGCAGGTCGGCGACTATGTGAACATCGGCACCAACCTTGTGGCGGCAGTGCCCATCCCCAACGTCTACGTGATCGCGAACTTCAAGGAAACACAGCTCACCCACGTGCGGCCCGGGCAGCCGGTGGAGATCACGGTGGATAGCTTCCCGGACCAGACGCTGCGCGGGCAGGTGGAGCGTGTTTCGCCGGCGAGCGGCTCGGTGTTCGCCTTGCTGCCGCCCGACAACGCGACGGGCAACTTCACCAAGGTGGTTCAGCGCATCCCGGTTCGGATCACCATCGATCCCGACCAGCCGTTGCAGGACCGGCTGCGCGCCGGCATGTCGGTCGAAGCCCGGATCCACGTCGAAGGCGCGCGGTGATGGCGACGGCCAGCTCCGGCGCCGCAGCCGATCAGGCCCAGGGGCAGATCGCGCCGCAGCCGGTGTTCGCCGCGGCAGCGGTGCTTCTCGGCTCGTTTCTCGTCGGGTTCGACACCCGCCTGTTCTCCATCGGCCTGCCGGACCTGCGCGGCGCATTCGGCCTCAGCTATGATCAGGGCGCCTGGCTCAACACCTTCGCGACGGCGCCGCAGATTCTCGTCGCGCCGGCCGTCGCCTGGCTGGCCGCGACCTTTGGCGTGCGCCGGGTGCTGTTCTGGCCGAGCCTTTTCTACGCCGCCATCTCCCTGGTGATCCCGTTTGTCCGCGACTGGGAACCGCTGGTCGTGCTGCATGTGATCCGGGGGCTTCTGCTCGGGGTCTTCATCCCGGCGACGATCATGATCATCTTCCGCAATCTGCCGGTGAAATGGTGGATTCCGGCACTGGCGATCTATGCTTTCCGGCTCGCTTTCTCCCAAAGCGCCGGCGTCGCCATCGTCGGCTTCTACGAGCAGCACCTGGGCTGGCAATGGGTCTATTGGCAGGATGTCTTCCTTGCCCCCGTCATCGGGTTGCTGATTCGTCTCGGCACGCCCCGCGAGAACACCGATTTCAACCTGCTGGAACGCGCCGACTGGGGCGGCATGGCGCTGCTCGGCACCAGCTGGGCCCTTCTCTATGTCGCGCTCGACCAGGGCAACCGGCTGGACTGGATGCAATCGGGCCTCATCCTCACCCTGCTGTGCGCCGGGGGCGCCTTGCTCGTCGGCTTCTTCATAAACGAGATGGCCATCCGCGACCCCTGGGCCAGCCATCGCGTCATCGCCAAGCGCAACATCATCATCGCTTTCCTCAGCATCCTGTGCTTCGACATCGCCAGCATCTCGAACAGCATGCTGGTGCCGGGCTTCCTCACCACCGTGGTCGGCCTGCGCCCGGAACAGATGGGCTGGCCCATCTTCCTCGGCACCGCCGCGCCGCTGCTGCTCATCATGCCGCTCGCGGTGCTGACGATCCGGCTGTTCGACGCGCGCATCGCCCTGCTCGTCGGCTTTCTCGCCTTCGCCGTCGCCGCGAAGATGGGCACCTACATCACCGGTGAATGGTCCGCCTGGACGTTCCTGCCCATGCTGCTCATCCAGGCCGTCGGCCAGGGCTTCACCTTCCTTGCGGCGGTGGTTTTCATCCTCGCCAATTCCGATCCGAAGCTCGCGACCGCCACCGCCGCCTATGTGCAGGTGCTGCGGCTGGGAGGGGCGGAAACCGCCGTCAGCCTGATGTCGACATGGCTGCGTCACCGCGAGCAGCTTCACTCCTACCTGCTCGGCCTGCATGTCCCGTCCACGAGCGAGGTGGTCACCACCGCCATCCAGAATTTCGCCGCGCCGTTCGCCGGTGCAGGTGGATCGCTTCAGGTCGTTCATGCGCGCGGCGTGAAGATGCTGGCGGACGTGGTGGGCCGCGAGGCGAATATCCTCGCGTATATCGACGCGTTCCAGATCAGCTACTGGGGCGCGCTGCTCGGGCTTTTCATGGTGGCCTTGCTCACTCAGCCCCCGCACGGGCCGCTGAGCCCGCGATACTGAAGCCGGAGACCAGGAACCTCGGGGGCCCGGCGAGAAAAGCCGCCGGACTTCATCCCCGCGCCGATGCGGCGCCCATGCCGGGGCGACTTCGCCGACCCGCGCCGCACCGGGCTTTGCACGCGATCGCGCCGCTTCGGCCGACGGCCGGGAAACGCGCCGGCGAGCCCTCGCCATACCTAAGTATGGCTCCCGTAAACGCTTCATATAGCCAGCCAAACCCACGTAGAATGGAGCAATTCCTGGGCCCATCTATTCTTGGATCAACGCCCGACCGCGGTTGAGCGCCACGCACCGCAGAAATGCCGGATTACAGTAAGTAGATATAGAATTATAATCTGCTCGCTGTGAACTCACATCTGCGGTCGACCCGAGCCAGCCATGTAAAGCTCCCATGCCCCAGGAGTTCAGGCCATGTCGATCCACGTTTCGCCTTTCCCCGAAGGTCGCGTCGCGCGCATTCCCGCCGGGGAGCTGGTCTCCTCCCATGTGATCGGGCATCCCAAGTCGGCCTCGGCCGAGATGCTCGGCGGGAGCGCGGCCATCAACCCGCCGGCCTCCCGACCAGAGACGCTGTCCGTCAACCTCGGCCATGTGGGCGTGGTGATCGACATCTCGGCGTCCGGTCAGGCTCCGGTCCACACGATGCATCTTGCCGGATCGGGTCCGGCCCCGGCCGGAAGGGTCCAGCTTCAGGTCGCGAGCCCGGACCTCTCCGGGTGGTTCGAGATTTTTTCGGCAGGCGAGCCCCACGCCCGCAAGCGGGACGTCGCCGCCGATCCGGTGGTGCAACGCCTGTCTCGCGCGCTGGCGGCCGCGGAGCAAAGCACCGAGGAGTATGGCGCCCTCTATGCCGATGCGTTGCGCCTCGCCATCGTCACCCACCTGCTCTCGGCCCAAGGGCGGATCGAGCCGGAGCCCGCGGCGCCGTCCGCGCCGACGCCGCAACCGGCCCGGTCGAGGTCGGGCCTGCCGCGGTGGCGGTTCAAGCGCGTGGAGGCCTATATCGAGGCAAACCTCAGCGAGGCCATCAGCCTTGCGGACATGGCCGCCGCCGCCGGCCTCAGCCGCATGCACTTCGCCGCGCAGTTCCGCGTGCTGACCGGACTTCGCCCGCATGAATTCCTGCTCCGCCGCCGCATCGAGCGGGCCCAGGCGATGATGCAGGAGACCCGCGACACCCTGGTCGAGATCGCCCTTGCGGTGGGCTTCCAGACCCAGTCGCATTTCACCACCGTGTTCCGCCGCTTCGTCGGACAGACGCCCTATCAGTGGCGCCGCGCCGACCGCACCGGCAACTGACACTCCGGCTTCGCCGCCCCCCAATCGTTGAGCGACAGGAGCCCGGCCATGGGCATCGTGAAGACCATCCGTCCGTATCACAGCCCCGCCGGCGGATGGGGCGCCCTGAAGGCCATGGGCTCCGCGCTGGTGGAACAGCATGTCGCCGTCTCCGGCATGGCGACCCTCGCCCGCATGAACCAGCCGGGCGGCTTCGACTGCCCCGGATGCGGCTGGGCCGACCCCAAGCACACCTCCCCCTTCGAATATTGCGAGAACGGCGGCAAGGCGGTGGCGTGGGAGGCGACGACCAGGCGTTGCACGCCCGACTTCTTCGCCGCCCATTCGGTGTCGGAGCTCGCAGGCTTCAGCGACTTCGATCTGGAGATGCAGGGCCGCCTCACCCACCCGATGCGCTACGACGCCCTCACCGACCGATATGCGCCAGTGAGCTGGGAGGACGCGTTCGCGCTCGTGGCACGGCACCTCAACGCACTGCCCGACCCGAACATGGCCGACTTCTACACCTCCGGCCGCGCCTCCAACGAAGCCGCCTTCCTCTACCAGCTTTTTGCCCGCGAATACGGTACCAACAACTTCCCCGACTGCTCGAACATGTGCCACGAAGCCACCAGCGTGGGGCTGCCGCAGTCGCTCGGCGTCGGCAAGGGCACGGTGCTGCTTGAAGACTTCGAGAAAGCCGACCTGATCTTCATCTTCGGCCAGAATCCCGGCACCAACAGTCCGCGCATGATGACGGACCTGCGCAACGCCGCGCGGCGCGGGGCGACCATCATGTCATTCAACCCGTTCCGCGAACGGGCGCTCGAGCGCTTCCAGGCGCCGCAGAACCCGGTGGAGATGGCGACGCTCACCTCGACGCCGATCTCCTCGCGCCTTTACCAGGTCAAGGTTGGAGGCGATGTCGCCCTGATCAAGGGCATGATGAAGCACCTCGTGGAGGCCGACGACCTGGCCCGCCGCGAGGAACGCGGGCCGGTGCTCGACTGGGACTTCATCCGCGGCCATACGGTCGGCATCGAGGCTCTGATCGCCGATCTCAAGGCGACGTCCTGGCGCGACATCACGCGCAAATCCGGCATCGCCCAGGCCGACATCGTGGAAGCCGCCACCGCCTACATGAAGGCCGAGCGGGCGATCCTCGTCTTCGGCATGGGCATCACCCAGCACCGCCACGGCACCCAGAACGTGCAGCAGCTGGCCAATCTCGCGCTGCTGCGCGGCAATATCGGGCGCGAGGGGGCGGGGATCTGCCCGGTGCGCGGCCATTCGAACGTCCAGGGCGACCGCACGGTCGGCATCACCGAGGTCCCGGGCGATGCGCTGCTCGACGCCATCAAGGCCCGGTTCGGCTTCGAGCCGCCGCGCGCCTTCGGCCACAACGTGGTCACCGCCCTGGAGGCGATGGTGCGCGGCGAGGCCCGCGTCTTCATCGGCCTCGGCGGCAACTTCTCCGCCGCCGTCCCGGACTGGCAGGTCACCCAGGCGGCCATGCGCAAGCTGGACCTGACGGTGCACATCGCCACCAAGCTCAACCGCAGCCACCTCGTGCATGGCCGCGAGGCGCTGATCCTGCCCTGCCTCGGCCGCACCGAGATCGACATGCAGGCCAGCGGCGCGCAGTCGGTCACCGTCGAGGATTCCATGTCGATGGTGCATGCCTCGCGCGGCCACAACGCTCCGGCCTCGGAGGCGCTGAAGAGCGAGCCCGCGATCATCGCCGGCATGGCCCGGGCGACGCTCGGGGCGCGCTCCAAGGTCGCCTGGGAGGAGCTGATCGGCGACTATGCGCGCATCCGCGAGGACATCGAGGCGGTGTTCCCGATCTTCCAGGGCTACAACGCCCGCATCAAGGAGCCCGGCGGCTTCCACCTCACCTCGCTCGCCCGCGAACGCATCTGGGCGACGCCCTCCGGGAAGGCGAACTTCCTGGTGATCCAGGGGCTCTGCGAGGATCCCGCCGAGGCCGAGGCGGACATGCTGTGGCTGACGACGGTGCGCAGCCACGACCAGTACAACACCACGCTCTACTCGCTCTCCGACCGCTATCGCGGCGTCTATGGCCAGCGCGACGTGATCTTCCTCAACGAAGAGGAAATGAAGAAGCGGGGCCTGGAGGCCGACGACCGGGTCGACATCATCACCCTGTCGACCGACGGGGTCGAGCGCGCCGTTCGCGGCTTCCGCGTGGTGCCCCACAGCTTCCCGGACGGGAGCTGCGCCGCCTACTACCCCGAGACCAACCCGCTGGTGCCGCTCTACGCGCACGATCCGCAGAGCTTTACCCCCTCCTCCAAGGGCGTGCCGGTGCGGCTCGCCAAGGTCATCGCCGAACAAGGAGCGCACTGACATGGACGCGGTCCAACTCGCCCGGTTGCAGTTCGCCTTCACCATCGGCTTCCACATATTGTGGCCGACCTTCACCATCGGCGTCGCCTGGTTCGTCACCTGGCTGAGCGGGCTTTGGTGGCGGACCGGGAACCCGGTCTATCGCGACCTGATGCGCTTCTGGACGCGCATCTTCTCCCTCGGCTTCGCCATGGGCGTCATCACCGGCATCGTGCTGAGCTACGAGATCGGCACCAACTGGGCCGGCTTCTCACGCTCGGTGGCGAACGTGCTGGGGCCGCTCTTCATGTACGAGACGCTCACCGCGTTCTTCCTGGAGGCCGGCTTCATCGGCATCATGCTGTTCGGCGAAGGCCGGGTGAGCAAGGGGGCGCATTTCTTCGCCTGCCTGATGGTGTCGGCCGGCGCCATGTTCAGCGCCACCTGGATCATCGCCGCGAACAGCTGGATGCAGACGCCGGCGGGCGCGGTGGCGGATGCCAACGGCATCTACCACGTGGCGGACTGGGCCTCGGTCATCTTCACCTCGTCCTTCCCCTACCGCCTCGCCCACATGGTCTGCGCGAGCTTCCTCACATGCTCCTTTGTCGTCGCCGGGGTCTCGGCCTTCCACCTCTGGCGGCGCCAGCACCTCGCCGCCTCGCGCACGGCCTTCTCCATGGCCATGTGGATGGCGCTCATCCTCGCCCCGACCCAGATCTTCATCGGTGACCTGCACGGCCGCAACACCCTCAAGGAGCAGCCGACGAAGCTCGCCGCGATGGAAGGGCTGTGGGACACGACCAAGGGACCGGCCATGACCGTGATCGCCTGGCCGGACATGGAAGCCCAGCGCAATCGCTACGCCATCGACATCCCGCACCTCGCCAGCCTCTATTTGACCCACAGCTGGGATGGCGAGGTGCAGGGACTGAAGGCGGTGCCGCCGTCCGACCGGCCGTATGTGCCGGTCGTCTTCTTCGCCTTCCGCATCATGGTGGGGATCGGCGTGCTGCTGCTGGCAACCGCGATCACCGGCCTGATCCTGCGCCTGCGTGGCCGGCTCCACGACGCGCGCTGGTTCCAGGTGGTGGCGATGGCGGCAACGCCGCTCGGCTTCATCGCCGTGATCGCCGGCTGGACGGTGACCGAGACCGGGCGCCAGCCCTGGATCATCTATGGGGCGCTGCGCACCGCCGATGCGGTGGCGCCGGTGACGGCCGGGGCGGTCACCGCCTCGCTGCTCATCTTCTTCGCCATCTACAACCTTCTCCTGCTGGCCTTCTTCTGGTTCGCGGCGCGGGTCGCGCTGAAGGGGCCGGCCGATGCCCCGCTGCCCGCGCACGAGCACCCCGGCCTCGACCGGACCAACGTCAATGTCTTCGGAACCGGCTCCAGCGCCGGGCAAGGGGGGATCTGAACCATGATCGCGCAGCTCTTTGCGGAACACGTTCCGCTCATCTTCGCCGCCGTCGTGACGTTCTGCGTCACCGTCTACGTCCTCGCCGACGGGCTGGACCTCGGGGTCGGCATCCTGTTCCTGGCCGCGCCGCGAGACCAGGACCGGGACCTGATGATGGCCTCCATCGAACCGGTGTGGGACGGCAACGAAACCTGGCTGGTGATGGGCGGCACGCTGTTGCTCGCCGCCTTCCCGGCGGGCTACTACGTACTGCTGCCAGCCTTCTACCTTCCGATCATGTTCATGCTGTTCGCGCTGATCTTCCGGGGCGTGGCGTTCGGCTTCCGCCTCCAGGCGACGCGGTTCCGCCTTGCCTGGGACATCGCCTTCGCCGGCGGCTCGTTCCTCGCCACCTTCTGTCAGGGCCTCATCCTCGGCGGGCTGATCAATGGCGTGCCGGTGGAGAACGGCATGTTCGCCGGCGGCCCGTTCAGCTTCCTGAGCCTGCTGGGCGTGCTCTGCGGCGTCGGCCTCGTCGGCGGCTATGGGCTGATCGGCGCCGGGTGGCTGATCTGGAAGACGGACGGGCCGACGCAGGTCTTCGCCCGCGAGATCGCCCACGCGGCGCTGATCCTCGTCGCGGCGATGATGGCGCTGGTCAGCGCATGGAGCGCCTGGAGCGTGCCGGAGGTCGCGGCCCGCTGGTTCGCCCTGCCGAACCTCTTCCTGCTCGCGCCGGTCCCGCTGGTGACCCTCGGCGTGATCGTCACAATCTGGCGCGGCCTGTGGGATGGCGCCGAGGTGCGGACCTTCCTCCTGGCGCTGGTTCTGTTCGCGCTCGGCCTTGTCGGCCTCGTCGTCAGCCTATGGCCCTACGTCGTGCCCCGCCATGTGACGGTCTGGGACGGCATTTCCGATCCGCAATCGCTGAGGTTCATCGGCGTCGGCATCGCCATCATCCTGCCCATCGTGCTCGCCTATCAGGCCCACGCCTACTGGGTGTTCCGCGGCAAGACGGTGCATCAGACGGGCGGCTACGGCGGCGAAGCCGGATCGACGGAGGGCCTGCACTGATGGCCCGGCCTCGCCCTGCTTCGCGGCGGGCCACGCACCTGGGGCAGGGCCCGCGGCGCAGCGGATTTCAGCGGAGCCCGGTGGGGAGATGCCGCGCCATGAAATCGATGAAGGTCGCCAGTCGGGCCGGGTGGTCGCGACCGGCCGGCCAGAGCGCGGAGACGGCGCGTTCATTCTGCGTCAGATCCGCGAGCAGCACGCGCAAGGCGCCGGTGGCGATGTGCTCATCCGCCCAGAAGCTCGGCAGGCAGGCGATGCCGAGGCCGCTCAGGACCGCGGAGAGGAGGACGGCATAGTGGTCGGCCACGAACTTGTTGGACAAGCGCGAGCTGAGCTGGATGTGATGGGGCCCGAGTGGCCAGCTGTCGATGCGGCTGCTCGAGACGTTGCGGTTGCGTAGGCAGGCATGGCCCGCGAGGTCGTCGATCGTCTTCGGCGTGCCATGACGCGCGAGATAGCCGGGAGAGGCCACGAGCCGCAGGCTGAAGGAACCCAGCCGCCGGGTCCGCAGGCGGGAGTCCCGCAGCGGCCCGATCCTCAGGACCACGTCGAACCCCTCTTCTATGAGATCCACGAGGCGGTTCGTGTAGCTGACCTCCAGGTCGATCTCCGGATAGCTCGTCATGAATTCCAGGAAGACCCGGTTCCACGATTCGCTGACGATCGGAGCGCTGACGCGCAGCCTTCCGGTCGGCTTCTCCTGCGCTCGCGACAGGCTCGCCTCCGCCAGGGCCAGCTCGGCCATGATGGCGCGGCAATGAACGAGAAAGGTCGCGCCTTCCGGCGTCAGGCCGATGCTGCGATTGTCCCGGTGGAACAGGCGCACGCCGACGCGCTCTTCGAGCCGGATGATCGTCTTGCCCACGGCCGAGGCCGATAGTCCGAGAACCCGCCCGGCCGCGGCATAGTTGCCGGAATCGTTCACCTGCACAAAGACGGAAACGCCGTCGAGCCTGTCCATGCGGATTTTTCTTCCGTATCGTACGGCCTGAGAAAGCTGTTCCCAGCCAGCCATCGGGCATCGTAATGTAGTGGGAATTGGTCGTGAAAAAAGGTGGGCGAGACCGCGGCATGCCAAAGGCTACGCCGATGCTCGCAGATCCTTCGGGACACCCCGCCACACATGCCCGGGAGGGCGCGCTTCATATCTCAGGGTGCCGTCACGGAAGAACGCCATCCAGCGCCTCTCGCAAGAGATATTGATATCATTTCTGTATTGGGGGGGGCGAGTCATCCGCCTGAATGATATCCTATTGGGATCTCGCAGTAATAAAATTCACGTCTCAACAACGGCTTCTCCTCGCTCACGGGCAGCGATCCTGCCCACGGCGGAGTCAGCATATGAAGCGCCCGCCGGATGAAAAACGTTTCCGAGACGAACAGCTCATCTCAATCTGATTTTGCCTATGACGCCACCTGGTTCAGCCAGCTGGCCCTCCATGCAGCGCAATCCATCAACGGCATCGATCATTACAGGGGACATGATGCCGCCACTGGCGTCACCTGGCGGATATCAAGCAGTTCGATGGAAGCCGTCGACGCGACCCTTTCGCTGCGAAACGAGTATCTTGTCGCTTCCCGGCTGAATGACGGCTGGGCCGAAGTCCCGCTTGCGCTGATTGACCTGGATCGACGCGTGGCCCTGGTGTTTCCGGAACGGGAGGGCCGGCCATTGGGTGGTGCGGGCGACATGGAACCCGTATCGGTAACGGACTTCCTGAAGATTGCCACCGGTGCCGCGTCGGCATTGTCGCAGATGCATCGCAGCGGCCTCCTTCATCGCGCCATCCAGCCCGCCAACATGATCGTGGACGCAGACGGCCGCGTCCGGTTTTCCTCCTTTGGCCTGGCGGTGCGCCTTGACGAGGCGGCGCCGTCCTCGGCTTTCGTCCCCACCCTCGAAGCCATGGCCTACGCCGCCCCCGAGCAGGCGCGCCGCGACGAGCCCGGCAGCGATTGCAGGAGCGATCTCTATGCGCTCGGCGTCGTCCTCTATGAACTCGTCACCGGCCAGTTGCCCTTGAGGGCCGATTCGGTCGCGCAATGGCTGCATGCCCATGTTGCCATCGAGGCCGCGCGGCCGGGCACCCTACGCAGCGGCATCCCCACGGTGATCGAGGAGATCATCCTGAGGCTGATCGCCAAGGACCCGGCGGCACGCTACCAGAGCGCGCTCGCACTACATGCCGACCTCCTGCGCTGCCAGGACGCGTGGGCGGCGGGCGGCGCCATCGCGCCATTCGTGCTGGGGCGGGCAGATCTGCCGCGGCAGGCCTCACCCTCCCGGAACCTGATCGGCCGTTCGGCCGAGCTGGCCATGCTTGCGGAAACGTTCGGCCGGGTGCGCCAGACCGGGGAATCCGAGATCATCTTCGTTACCGGCGCGCCGGGCGCCGGAAAATCTGCGCTCGTGGATCGGCTGCCCGGGCTTGTCGAACCATCCGGCGTCCACTTTGCCGCCGGAAAGAGCGACCTGCTGCAGAAGGACATTCCCTACGCGCCCTTCGCGCAGATCCTGAAGTCATTGGTTGCACGCCTGCTCAGCGAGAGCGGCGCCGCTCTGGACCTCGTGCGCGAACACCTGGTGGCCGCCCTCGGCGGCTATGGCCGCCTCCTCGCCGACCTTGTCCCGGAAACGGAGTTCGTCATCGGGCCTGGCCTGTCCCTTCCGGAGGTCCCGATCGCCCTCGCTCAGGCACGGATGATCCGCGTCATCCTCCAGACGCTGTCGGCCTTTGCGACCGAGAGCGCGCCGCTGGCGCTGTTCCTGGACGATCTCCAATGGGCCGATGCCTCCACCCTCGCGGTGGTGAAAGCGTTTGTCGAGCATGCTCCCGGCCGTACGTTGCTGATCATCGCCTATCGTGATGAAGAGGCGGGGCATGGGGACGAATTCACCGAGCTGCTCGGCTTCGCCCGCTCCGGCTCGTCGCGGGTCACGGACATCGCGGTTCGGCAGCTGACGCTGCAGGACACGTCGCAGCTCGTCGCGAGCAGCCTGGGCGATACGCCGGACGATGTCGCCGCCCTGGCGGAGATGGTTCACCGCAAGACGGGCGGCAACGCCTTCTATATCAGCCAGTTTCTTCGCACGCTCGTGGACGAGCATACGGTGACCTTCGACCTCGCGCTCCAACGCTGGGTCTGGAATGAAGAGCGGACCGTTCACCACCACGACGTCGCCGAATTCATGGTCCGTCGTCTTGACGCACTGCCGCCTGCGCGCCGCGATTTCTTGCGGCTCCTGGCGTGTGCCGGCGGACAATGCGAGACACGGCTCTTCGCCCGCATCGCCTGCCTGAGCCCGACGGAGCTCGAACAGGTGGCCCTGCCGCTCCTCGATGCCGGCCTGCTGCTCCGGCGCGGCGCCAATTTCGCGATCGCGCATGACCGCGTGCTGGAGGCCGCCTACGCCCTGACCGCGGAAGACGACCGGCCCGTGGAACATGCCCGGATCGCCCGCCTCATGGTCGAGGCCCATGGGGACGACCTGACCAAGGCCGCCTTCGAGGTTGCCCACCAGATCGAGCGCGCGGCGACGGATGACCTGTCGCAGTCCGACCGCCTCTCCTTCGTGCAGGTGCTCCTCGCGGCGGCCCGCCGCGCGCGCGATGCGGTGTCGGTGGAACAGGCCGCGGGCTATCTGCGGACCGCGCGCACGCTCGCCGGGCCGGTCTTGAGGTCGCAGCAATATGCCCTCGTCTTCGAGATGGAATTCCTGCATTGCGAGTGCCTCATCGCCCTCGCGCGCATCGAAGAGGCATCGGCGGCGATCGAGGCTCTCCTGGCCTTCGCGCGGCGGCCGGCCGACAAGGCGGACGTCTACCGGTTGAAGGCGGTCACGCACACGGTGCGGTCCGACTACCAGGAGGCCATAGATGCCGCACTGGCCGGCTTGTCGCTGCTGGGCGTCGTCCTGCAGCGCTCGCCGACGGCGGCCGAGTGTGATGCAGCGTTCCAGATGGTGCGCGGGAGCCTTGCGGAATGCACGCTTGCGCGCTTCGTCGACCTGCCGGAGATGCTGGACGGCGAGACCCGGTCGGCCGTCGCCCTGTTGTCCACGCTCAGCTCATCATTCTTCGTCGAAGGCGGGTTGAGCTTCCTGCACACCGCCAAGATCGTGGAACTCACCCTGCACCATGGCATGACGCCGGAGTCGGCCTATGGGCTGGCCTGGTTCGGCGTCTTCGGCGCAAGCCTCTACGAGGCCTACGAAGATGGTTTCGCTTACGGATTGGCGGCCCTGAAGATCGCGCAGCGAGACGGCTACGAAGCCCAAAGGACGGCGACGCTGGTCGCGGTCGATCAGGTCAGCCCCTGGACGCAGCCCTTGCACTACGCCCTGGAGCGGGCGCGCGAGGCCGTCACCGTCGGATATGCCGCGGGCGATCTGGGCATGACCTGCTACGCGCGCAATCATATCGGCTCGGATCTGATCGTCCTCGGCGCGCATCTGGCGGTCGTCCAGGGAGAGATCGAGCAGGGCATCTCCCTTACGCAGCAAATCAAGTACAAGGATGTGGAATACATCCTTGAAGGACAGATGTTGTTCGTCGAGACCCTCCAGAGCGGGCACTATCTCGGAGCCCGCACGGTCTCGGCGCGGCCGATACGCTCGATCCCGACCTTATTCTGGGCCGCCTTATACGAGGGGATGACCGCCTACTTCTTCGGCGACCATGAAAGTGCGACGCGCTTCATGGAAACCGCCATGGCGCTGTCCTGGTCTGCGCCGGCCCATATCGACGTCGCATACAGCAATCTTTTCGCGGCGCTCGCGCTGGCGCGGCGTGCATCCGCGGATAAAACGCCCGATGCGGCCATTGATCGCCTCGGGGTCCACCGCGCCCGCTTCGCCCGCTGGTCCGACCTGAATCCCGCGACATTTCGCAACAAGCTGTTGCTGATAGACGCCGAGATGGCGCGGCTGCGGGGCGAACACCTTGCCGCATTGAACGGCTATGAACAGGCCGCCCGCGCCGCCGAGGCGGCGGGCTTCGTGCATGAGCAGGCGCTGGCGCACGAGCTGGCCTGCGCCTTCTGCGCCACGCTCGGCCTGACGACCTCGGCGCAGGGTCATTTCCGCGCGGCCCGCGCCTGCTATCGCCGCTGGGGCGCGCACGGCAAGGCCCGCCAGCTCGAAGCCGCCCACGCTGAACTTTCCGACGACACCCCGGCATTCACCCCGGCGCCGCCGGACTTCGGGCAGGCGCCGCCGGACTTGGGGCAGGCGGAACTCAATCTCGCGGTCGTCATGAAGGCGGCGCAGGCGCTGTCAGAGGAGATCCTGCTCGACCGCGTCGTCGAGACGCTGATGACCGACATGGTCGTTCACGCCGGCGCCCAATATGGGCTGCTCATTCTGATGCGCGACGAAGAGCCGATGATAGAGGCCACCGCGCGCGTGACGCGGCGCGATGTGGTCGTCCATATCGCCCAGGCGCTTCCCACGCCGCAGGCCATTCCCCTGTCCGTGCTCAATACGGTCATCCGGACGAAGAAGTCCGCAAGGTTCGCCGACGCCTTCGTGGAGGCCCCGCACCTGCGCCAGGGCGGACCGCTGGATCGTCCCGTGCGATCCCTGATCTGCCTGCCATTGATCAAGCGTGGCACGCTGGTCGGCGTGCTTTATCTCGAGAACAATCTGGCTCCGGGCGTGTTCACCGCGAACCGCACGGCCATGCTGGAGATCCTCGCCCCTCAGGCGGCGATTTCGCTCGATGCGGCACGGCTTTACAAGGAGCTGGCGGAGGAAAACACCCGGCGCTCCCAAACCGAGACGGCCCTCCAGCAGGCCCGCGCCGACCTCACGCGCACCTCGCATCTCACGGTCATGGGCGGGCTCGCCGCCTCCATCGCCCACGAAATCAATCAGCCGCTCGCCAGCGTCGTCTCCAACGCCGATGCGAGCCTGCGATGGCTGAGGCGCCCGCAGCCGGACCTGGACGAGGTCAACGCGGGATTGGAGAACATCCGCGGCAGCGGCCTGCGCGCCGCGGGCATCGTCAAGGCGCTTCGATCGCTTGCCAAGCAGGCTCCGACCGCTTTCGTTCCGGTCGACCTCAACGAGACCATATGCGAGGTGCTGCGGCTGACGTCGGTCGAACTCGGTGCGCAGCACGTCAGGGTGGAAACGCGCCTCGACCCGGACCTGGGCACGGTGCCCGCCGATCCGGTACAGCTTCAGCAGGTCGTGCTCAACCTCGTCACCAACGCGGCCGATGCCATGTCCGCTCTCGCGCCCGATGAGCGGGAGCTCGTCGTGGAATCCGTCCGCGAAGACCGGTCGATACTGGTCCGCGTGCACGACAAGGGAAGCGGAATGGCGCCGGAAACCCTGCAGCGCATCTTCGATCCCTTCTTCACCACCAAGGCCAGTGGCATGGGCATGGGGCTGGCCATCTGCCGGTCCATCGTGGAAGCCCATGGCGGAACGCTGCAGGCGACGTCCGTGGCCGGTCGAGGCAGCATCTTTTTCTTTCGCCTGAACGTCGTCGAATGATCCTGGAGCGCGATCCGGGCCAATCGGATCCATCGGCGCGGGTGAAGCGCCCTCTCACCCTGAGGGAGAAGGCGTCGCCCGGATCACAGGAAAATGAACATCCCGCACGGGTCCGGCGTTCAGTATGGGCCCGCTCATTCCATTTCGAGCATCAGGAAGGAGAAACCGAATGCCAGAGGTCACCGCTCTCGGTGAGATCGACGAGCGCATCGCGGCCGCGCGGGAGAACCTGTCCGAGCTGATGGAACAGGCCACCGCCGCGTCCGGCGCCGCCGACGAAGCCCGCACGGCCGACCGCATCGCCGAGCAACAGGCGCTGCTCGACGATCTGATCAAGCAGCGCGAGGCGCTGGTGCGTTGAGCCGGCGCAGGTCCCACGGCCCCGGCGCCCTGCCGACCGGCGCGTGAGCGGGATTTCCCCCCTCTACGCGGCCTGGATCTTGTGCTCGTAGAGCAGCCGGGCGCGGATGGTTCCCTCGATCGCCCGGATGTCGGCGAGAACGCGCTGGCTGTCCGCGGTGGAGGCGTCGGCGTCCAGCACCACGTAGCCGACATCGGCATGGGTCTCGTAATACTGGGCGGCAATGTTGATGGAGTGGCGGGCGAGCACGTCGTTGAGCCGCCCGAGCATGCCCGGCAGGTTGCGTTGAACCTGGATGAAGCGCGTGCCCAGGGGCCGGGCCGGCAGTTGCACCTGGGGAAAGTTGACCGCGCCCATGGTGGAGCCGGTGTCGGAATAATCCACGAGCTTGCGGGCCACTTCCGCGCCGATGCGCTCCTGCGCCTCCTCGGTGGACCCGCCGATGTGCGGTGTCAGGATCACGTTGTCGAGGCCCTGGAGCGGCGACACGAAGCGCTCGTTGTTCGAGCCCGGCTCGACCGGGAAGACGTCGACCGCGGCCCCGCGGAGCCGGCCCGCGCGCAGGGCGTCGGCCAGCGCGTCGAGGTCCACCACCGTGCCGCGGCTGTTGTTGATGAAATAGCCCCCCGGCTTCATCGCCGCGATCTCGTCGCGGCCGATCATCCCGTGCGTGGCCGGCGTTTCGGGCACGTGCAGGCTGACGATATCGCTCTGCCCCAGCAGCTCGTGCAGGCTCGCCACCGATTCCGTGTTTCCGTGGCGGAGCTTGTCGGTGTGATCGTAGAAGATCACCCTCATCCCCATGGCTTCCGCGAGGTTGGAGAGCTGCGAGCCGATGTTGCCGTAGCCGACGATGCCCAGGGTCTTGCCCCGCACCTCGTGGCTGTTGGTCGCGGACTTGTCCCAGCGGCCCTCGTGCGCCGCGTGCGAGCGCGCCGGGATCCGCCGAAGCAGCATCACGATCTCGCCGATCACCAGTTCCGCCACGCTTCGCGTGTTGGAGAAGGGCGCGTTGAAGACCGGAATTCCATGCTGGCGGACGGCATCCACATCCACCTGGTTGGTGCCGACGCTGAAGCAGCCGATCGCGATCAGCCGGTCCGCCGCCTCCAGGACGTCCGCCGTGATGTGCGTGCGCGAACGGATGCCCAGCAGGTGCACCCCCTTGATGGCTTCCTTCAGCGCATCCCCATCCAGCGCCTTGGGCAGGCGCGTCACGTTGGTGTAGCCGGCAGCCAGCACCATCTCCACGGCGCTGTCGTTCACGCCTTCGAGGAGCAGCACCCGGATCTTGTCCTTGGACAGCGAGAGATGCGGCGAATGAGAATGGCTGGCGTGCACGATCCGGCGTCCTTCAGCAATGGATGAACTCAGAGCCGAAGACCGCCTAACAGAAGGCGGGGTCCGGCTCAACGCTGCCGAAGTCTTGGGCGGCGATCGCCGGCCTGGGGGAAGACCGCTTTTTGCCGCAGGCCACCGTACCCGCCCCTGCGGCACAGGGGCCAGCGCTGGCCTCGGCCCGTTTTGCCGGCGTCTCCCGGCCAGAAGGCATGCGTGCAGCGCAGGCCGGCGTCCCGGTTCAGGTCGAGGGCCCCGAGGCGAGCCTCGGCCTGCCGGCGTTGGCCCTCAGTGATCTGCGGCGACCGCGACGGCCTCGATCTCGAAGCGCCAGTCGGGGCGGGCGAGCGCGGCGGCGACGATCAGCGTGGAGGCCGGCTTGCAGCCCTTCAGCAGCTCGGTGCGCAGGGCGCCGTAGGCCGCATAGTCGGCCGGATCGGTGAGATAGGCGGTGACCTTGGCGAGGTCGGCAAGGCCCATGCCGGCGGCGGCGAGCACGGCCTCCAGGTTGCGGAAGGCCGCACGCACCTGCGCTTCGAAGCTCGCCGGCACCGCGCCCGAGGCCTCGATGCCCACCTGCCCGGAAATGTAGAGCGTGCGCACCAGCCCGCAGGCGAGCACGCCGGGACTATACGGCAGGCGGGCATCGGTGGGGGCGGGAAGGACGGGGGTGAGCATCGGAGCCTCCAAGTCGGGTTTCGGCCAGCGCGAGAATGCCGCGCGTCAGCTCGGCCTCCCGATCCGCGAGCAGGTCGAGGATGGTGAAGTGGTTGCGGCGCGCCGGCTCCAGAAGCTGCACCGCCCCGCCCCGCGCGTGCCAGAGGGCGGCGAGATCCCGGCTCCAGGTCTTGAAGCCCGCCGTCTCCTCGGCGCCCACAGCGGCAAGGAGCGGCATCAGCGTGGCTGAAGCGGGCAAGGCGGCGAGGCGCACCAGCGGGCTCGCCGCCGCGGCCTCCGCCTCGGAGAGGGCGAGGTCCACATTGATCGATGTGCGGCGCAGCGGGCGCAGGTCGAAGGCGCCCGAGATGCCGGCGAGGCCGCAGATGGGCCCGATGCCGCTCTCCACCTGGTCCAGCGCCAGCATGGCCGCGAGCTGCCCGCCGGCCGAGTGCCCGCCCACCACGATGCGCGGCGGCGCGAGGTGGTCCATGACCCAGGCGAGGGCCGCGCGCATCTCGTCCAGAATGTCGGCGACGCGCACGTGGGGCACGAGGTCATAGCCGGGGGTCACCACGGTGATGCCGGCGTTCACATAGGGTTCGGCGATGAAGGAAACGTCGGACTTGTCGAGCGCCCGCCAGTAGCCGCCGTGGATGAAGAACAGAACCGGCGCACCCGGGTCCGCCGGGAAGACGTCGAGCAGGCAGCGCGGCCCGGCGCCGTAGCGCTGGTTCAGGAGGCCATGGCCGGCATCGCGCAGGGCTGCGCTGAGGCGGCGGTGGCCGTCATAAATGCTCTCGCGCTCGGGATGCCGCCGGCGCAGGGCGAACTCGGCTTCCAGGGCGGGATCGATGAGGGTTTCGGACATGGGGAGGTTTCACAGGCCGAGATAGGCGGCGCGGACGCCGGCATCGCGCATGAGGACGGCGCCGGCGTCGGCGCGGACGATCTCGCCCTCGGCGAGCACGTAGCCGTGGGCGGCGGAGCGCAGGGCCATGTTGGCGTTCTGCTCGGCGAGGAGAATGGACATGCCCTCCGCGTTGAGGCGGCGGATGGTGGCGAAGATCTCCTGCACCACGCGCGGGGCGAGGCCCATGGACGGCTCGTCCAGCAGCAGCAGGCGCGGCCGCCCCATCAGCGCGCGGCCGATGGCGAGCATCTGCTGCTCGCCACCGGACAGGAGCCCGGCCGCCTGCCGGCGCCGTTCCTGCAGGCGGGGGAACAGCTCGAACACCATGGCGAGATCCTGCGCCACGCCTCGGTCGCGACGCGGCCACAGGCGGCGGAAGGCACCCATCTCCAGGTTTTCCTCCACCGTCATGGGCGCGAACACGCGCCGGCCTTCCGGCACCAGCGCGAGGCCCCGGGCGAGACGCGCCGAGGTGGAGAGGGCGACGATTTCCTCCCCCGCCAGCAGGATGCGGCCCGCCGTGGGGCGGATGAGGCCGGCGAGCGTGCGCAGGAGCGTGGTCTTGCCCGCTCCGTTGGCGCCGATGATGCACACGGACTGGCCCGCCTTCACCGTGAGCGAGACCGCGTGCAGCACCTCGGTGGCGCCGTAGCCGGAGCGCAGATTGCGGACCTCAAGCATCCTCCACCTCCTCGCCGAGATAGGCGGAGAGCACCTCCGGATGGCTGCGGACCTCGTCCGCCGAGCCTTCGGCGATGCGCCGGCCGTTGTTGAGCACTAGGATGTCATGGGAGAGCGACATGACCATGCGCATGTTGTGCTCCACCAGGAGCACGCTCATGCCGTCGCGGTTGAGGCCGCGGATGGTCTGCGCCATGCGGTCCGCCTCGGCGTGGGGCAGGCCGGCGGCGGGCTCGTCGAGCAGCAGCAGGCGCGGCGCGCCGGCGAGCGCGCGGGCGAGCTCCAGCACCTTCATCTGCCCGAAGGAGAGCGCCCCGGCCGGCTGGTGCGCCCGGCCCGCGAGGCCGAAGCGCTCCAGCAGCGCCATGCCCGCCTCGGCCATGGTCCGCTCCTCCGCCCGCACGGCGGGGGTGCGAAGCATGGCGGTGAGTGTCGTCGCCCGACCGACCAGGTGACGGCCGACCATCACGTTCTCCAGCACCGTCATCTCGCGGAAGATCTGCAGGTTCTGGAAGGTGCGGGCGATGCCGCGCCGGGCCCGCTCAAAGGTGGGTAGGGGATCGATGCGCGCGCCGTCGAGGAAGATGGCGCCCTCGCTCGGCCGGGTCACGCCGGCGATCATGTTGAAGAGCGTGCTCTTGCCGGCGCCGTTGGGGCCGATCACCGCCTTGATCTCCCCGGCCTTCACCTGGAAGGACAGGTCGGCGACGGCGGTGACGCCGGCAAAGCGGCAGGTAAGGCCGGTAACCTCCAGCAGTGTCGCGCTCATGACGCCTTCCTCCGCAGCGCGCGGGCGATTGCCGCGGGAATGCCCGCGAGGCCGCCCGGGAAGAGAATGAGCACCACCAGCATGCCCAGGCCGAACAGCATCAGCTCCGCATCCTCGTAGTCGAGCAGGACTTGCGGCACCGCGGTGTAGACGATGGCGCCGAGCACCGGGCCGAAGAAGGTGCCCGCCCCGCCGATGGCCACCATCACCAGCAGCATGATGGAGGGGGCGATGCCGAAGGTCTCCGGCGAGGCATACTGGTTCACGTGCACGTAGAGGCTGCCGGCGACCCCCGCCATGGCGGCGCTGAGCACGAAGACGACGAGCTTGGTGCGGAAACTATCGATGCCCACGGCTTCGGCGCCGAGCTCGTTGGTGGCCACCGCCCGCACCGCGCGGCCGACCCGCGAGCGAAGCAGGTGGAGGATGGCGAGCATGACGAGGAAGGCCACCGCCCAGACCAGCGGGAACACCTTCATCTCGGTGTCGAGGGCGTGGCCGAAGAGGGAGAAGGGGGCCACCCCGAGCAGGCCGTTCGGCCCGCCGGTGAGATCCACCAACTGGGTGAAGAACACGACGAGGATGGCGTTCCAACCGAGCGTCGCCATGGCGAGGTAGTGCCCGCGTAGCCGCAGCGCCGGAATGCCGATGAGGAGCGCGCCCAGCCCTGCCACCAGCGCCGCCGCCGGCAGGCCCATCCAGGGGCTGATGCCATACTTCACATTGAGGATGCCGCTCGCATAGGCGCCGAGGCCGAAGAAGCCGGCATGGGCGAGCGAGATCTGCCCGCCATAGCCCATGAGCAGGTTGAGCGAGGCGATGAGGATGAGGTTGATGAGCGCCAGGTTGGCGAGGGAAACCCAATAGGCGTTGGGCAACAGGAACGGCGCCGTCGCGAGCACAAGCCACACCAGCACCAGCCGGCCGTGCTGCGAGAGGCGGCGGGCCGGCGCCGCGGACTGCATCTCGGCGGGATGGACGTCGAAGGTCGCCATCGCCTCAAACCTTCACGATGTCGGCCCGCCCGAGCAGCCCGGAGGGCCGCGCGAACAGGATGAGGAGCAGCACGGCGAAGGCGATGGCGTCCTTGAAGTCGGAGGAGATGTAGAAGCTGCCGAACGCCTCCAGCAGCCCCAGCGCCAGCCCGCCCACCACCGCCCCCGGCAGGCTGCCGACCCCGCCCAGCATGGCGGCGCTGAAACCCTTGAAGCCGAACATGGCGCCCTGGTCGTAGGAGGCCAACGTCAGCGGCGTGACGATGGCCCCCGCCAGCGCGCCGGCCAGCGCCGCGATGCCGAAGGAGACGAGAATGGTGCCCTGCACGTTCACGCCGACGATGGAGGCCGCCTCCCGGTCCGCCGCCGCGGCGCGCAGGGCCTTGCCCAGCATGGAGCGCTCGAAGAAGGCGTGCATCACCGCGAGGAAGGCCAGCGTGATGGCGATGATCCACAGGGTCTGCGCCTGGATGCTCACCCCGCCGAGGGAGAGGGTGGTGTTGCCGGAGAAGCCGGCATAGCCCACCGGCTTCTTGCCCAGCACCAGCATGATGAGGCTGCGGGTGAGGATGGAGAGGCCGATGGTGACAAGGGTGATCACCAGCGCATCCGGCCGCCGCAGGGGGCGCACCACCAGCCGCTCGGAAAGCAGGCCCACCACGCCCACCAGCACCACCGCCGCCACCACCGCGAGGCCGATGCCGGAGAAGGTGCCGATGAGCAGCGCGGTGATCATGCCGCCCATCACCACCCATTCGCCCTGGGCGAAGTTCATGGCGCCGGTGCTCTTGAACACCACGTTGAAGCCGAGTGCCACCAGGGCATAGACGGCCCCCGTGCCGATGCCGGACACGAGGACCTGGAGGAGTGCGGATCCGGTCTGCATCAAGGGGCTCTCTCGCGGGCTTCTTTCTGGAGCTGTGCGGCGCCTCCCCTGCGGGAGGCGGTGTGAAAGGGTCCCGGCCATCCACCCATTGCCTGCGCCGGAGGGATCAGGGCTGCCCCCGGCGGAGCCGCGCGGATGGCCGGGACAGTCCCGGCCGTGAAGGGTGATGCCCCCTTGCTGCCCGTTCGCGCGAACGGGTCCTCTGGCCGGATCAGAAGCTGCGCATGCGGTTGGTCTCGAACGCCGGCAGGGTGATGCCGAGCTCGGCGAGCCGGGTGCGCGCATTGCCGGCATAGGTCGCCAGCGCGTCTTCCTCCGCCGCGCGCGGCGCGCCGCCGAGCCCCGCGTCCGCGACGATCGCGTCGGCCTCGGCTTCCGCCCGGGCCAGCTCCGGGGCGAGCCAGGGGCAGTGGTAGCCCTTCAGCACCACGTCGCGCACATAGTCGCAAAGCTCCGATGCGATGGTTTCGCGCTCGTCCTTGCTCCAGCCTTCCGCCCGGGCGGCGAGGTAGAGCCAGCCGAAGGCGGCATGGCGTTCCTTGTCGGCGATCACATGGTCGAGCACGCCCTGGACCGCGGGGTTGGACGCATGCGCCCGCCACGCCCGCGCCAGCTCCAGCTCCAGCCCGTCCTCGAACGCCGCGTGGGCGGCCACATAGGCGTCGAGCATCTGGCCGGCGCCCATCACCCGACGGTGGAGGTGCCGGTTGAATACCGCCTCGTAAGCCGGCGCGGCCGGGCGCGCGATGCGCCCGCCGAAGCCTTCCGCGAGGCGGTCGAAGCACTCCACGTGCCAGGCTTCCTCGGTGTTGCGGGTGGTGAGGTAGAATTTGGGATCGATCTCCCGTCCCACCTCCATGCAGAAGCGCACGATGAGGGCCGGCGTTTCGGTAAGGCCGGTGGACTCGGTCCACACCCGGCGGCTCCAGGTGCGGCGCGCGGCTTCACGGACGGGCTCGGGATAGCCCTCCGGAGCGAGGGCGCCCCAGTCCACGTCGCGATGCGGGTTCCAGCGCCCGGCCTTGCCGGTGTCGTAGAGGTCGCGGATCTGCGGCAGGGTGACGTTCATCTCGAGCGGAAAGCGCCGCTCGACGAGCAGCCGCAGCGGCGGCAGGGAGGGCTCTGCCCTCACGGCATGGAGCGGCATCTCAGATGGTCCCGAGCTTCGGGTGGCTGAAGGGCGGCAGGTTGATGCCGAGCGTGCGCATCTGGTCGCGGATGCGCTGGACGGTGGCGATGAAGACCGGCTTCTCCATCTCCTCCACCGTGGAGCCGAGGCCGGCCTCGTAGGTGACGCGGTCCGCCTCGACCTCGGCGCGGGAGGCCGGGTTCTCCGGCGCGAGCCAGGCGCTGTGGTAGCCGTTGAGTTCCACCTTCTCCATCATGGTGATGACCGAGTCCTCGATCATCTTTTTCTGCTCGGGCGAGAGGGTGTCGCAGATGGCCTCGAGGAAATACCAGCCGAAGGCGCAGTGCCGGCTTTCGTCGCGCATGATGTAGCGCACGATCTGCTTGGCCACCGGATCGTGCGTCACGTCGTTCAGGTGCTTGAACACGTCGAAGGCGATCTCCTCCGCCGTGCACACCAGGGCAGCGATGATGCCTTCCAGCGGCACCTCGGCATTGAGCGCGGCGCGGCGCACGCCATGGGTGGAGACCGAGCCCTCGAACAGCTCCTGCACCGGCTTGTCGATGTAGCCGCCGAGCTTCTCCGCCATGGCGTGACAGGCCTCGGCGTGGCGCGCCTCCTCCTGCGAGCGGATGGTGAAGAACAGCTGCATGTCGGACGGGCGGTTCTCCACCCCGAAGCGCACCTGCAAAGCCGGGCTCTCCGAGATGGCGCCATACTCGCTCCACGCCCGCCGGCTCCAGTAGAGACGGGCGGCGTAGCGCTGCTCATCGGTATACCTGGAGGGGTCGAGCTGGTCCCAGTCCACGTCAGTCTTGGGATCCCACTGGTTCCGCGTGGCGGCGTGGAACAGCTCGCGGATGCGCGGAAGGTCGGAATTGAAGGTCAGCGGAAAGCGGTCTTCCGGCGCGTCCAGCAGCGTCTGGACCACCTCGAACGCCTGTTCGGCGGACATGTCACGCGAAAGGGCCATGGCTTGTTCCTCCGGTCTGGATGTCGATCAGTCGTAGTCGACGAGGTTGAAGCGGCCATCACGCCAGTTGACGAGCACGATGTCCTGCTTCGACAGCCCCGAATGACGCTCCGGCGAGAAGGTGAACACGCCACTGATGCCGGGGAAATTCTTGATCTGCTCGATGCCCTGCGGCAGCTTGGAAAGATCGCCGCCCACGTTCTTCAGCCCCTCGCGGGCGAGGAGCGCGGCATCATAGGACTCGGCCGCATAGATGCTCGGCGGACGCTTGAAGCGCGCCTCGTAGTCCTTCATCAGCTTGAGGATGCCGGGCTTGAGCGGGTCCTTGTCCGGCAGCTGGTCGCCCACCGGCAGCTTCAGGGAGGCCAGCAGCAGCGGCTTGGCCGCCTCGCCGGCGAGCTTCATGTAGTCGGCGGAAACGAAGCCATAGCTGTGGATCAGCGTCTTGTTGTCGAGCCCGAGCTGCATCGCCTGCTTGAGGAAGACCACGCCGGCCGGGGTCACCGTCCAGGCGATGATGGCTTCCGCGCCGCTGTCGCGGATGCGGGTGAGCTGGGGCATCATGTCGGTGTCGGAGGGGGCGAAGGATTCGTAGATGACATCGAGGCCGCGCTTGGGGCCGACGATCTTCATCTGCGCCACCGCGCCCTGGCCGAAGCCGGAGGTGTCCGCCAGCAGGGCAACCTTCTTGATGTTCTTCTTGTCCAGGTAGTCAGCGATGCGCTCCAGCACGTCGCCGTCGTCCACCGTGGCCTTGAACACGTACTGGCGCTCGGCGACCGGGGTGACGATGGCCAGCGCCCCCTCGGAGGAGATGAAGGGCACCTTGGCGCCGTTGGCGATGGGCGCCATGGCCAGCGCGATGCCGCTCATGTTGCCGCCGGACAGGATCATGTCCACCTTGTCCTGGCTGATCAGGCGGCGGGTGGCGGAGATGCCCTTCTGGGTCTGGCTTTCCGCATCGTAGTAGGTCCACTCGATCTTGCGGCCGCCGAGGCCGCCGGCGGCGTTGAACTCGTCCATCGCCAGTTCCAGGCCGGCCTTCATGTCCTCGCCGAGGAAGGCCGCGGGCCCGGTGACGGAGAGGATGGAGCCGATGCGCATCGGCCCCTCGGCGGCCCGGGCCATGCCGGCTGCGCCCACGCCCGAAACCGCGAGGGCGGCGCCGGGCACCATCTTCAGGAAGCTGCGTCGTCCGAAATGCATCTTAAGCCCCCTCCAGAAGGGCGCGTCGGCGCCCTGTTGACCGATGATCGGGCGACACCGCGCCCCGTCCGAAACTCGTGATGGAAAGCGCGATGGGCGGTCAGTCGTCGTGGACGCCGCTGCGGTCGATGTCCGGAACGGAACTGCCGCCGCGGGATAGCGGCACGCTGAGCGAGTAGCGCACCAGATCGGCGCGATGGACGGTATGGCCGCACATGACCAAGCGCCCGCCCGCTTCGCGATAGCGCAGCGTGCGGATCAGCACCGGCGCGCCGGGGGTGAGATGCAGGTATTCCACCTCCTCGGGACCGGCGATGCCGGCCTCGATGGTGAAATCGCCGGTCTTGAGGTCCACCTTCTGCCAGAGGCGGTGAAGGGGCGAATCGTGCACCGCCTCCTCGGTCCAGTCGGTGACAAGGTCGGCGGGGACGTAGCGATAATCCACGGCCAGCGGCACGCGCGCGGCGGTGCGCAGGCGCTTGATGAAGAGCACCGGCAGGCCGGCCTCGGCCTCCAGCGTCGCCGCCACGGCCTCGTCCGCCGGCCCCCGCTCGAAGGCGAGCACACTCGCCTGCATGGGCATGCCGGTGGCCGCCCACTGATTGAGAAAGTCCATGCCGGGATTGAAGCGCTCTTCCAGCTTGCGCACGGCGACGAACGTGCCAAGGCCGCGGCTGCGGGTGAGAAGCCCCTCCTGCACCAGTTCCGCCACCGCCTGGCGGGCGGTGTCGCGGCTGACGCCGAACATGGTGCAGAGCTGCTCGTCCGAATAGAAACGCCGGTCCGCCTGCTCCCATTTCAGGATGATGCCGATGAGCCGCTGCTTGATCTGCGCGTAGAGCGGCAGGGGCGAAGCCCGGTCGAGCGGCGGAAAAGACCACTCGCTGTCGGGAACCGGAACGCTCGTCGCGGGATCGGACATGGCGTGGAGCCTGCCTCTGAATGACTGCTTATAGGAATGTATGATCATTCCTACATTTATACAACTGCGTTTTTCAGCAACCAAATCCTCCGGGGCCGGATCGACGGGACACCCCGCCGCTCCCTCGCGTGAGCGCTCCGTCTCTGGGATGCGACAGCGGGGCCGGATAAGGTCGTCGCCGGAACGCCCAAGACGGAAATCCGCGATGAAGCACTTCTTCAATTCCGCCGACACCCTTGTTTCCGACGCCATCGACGGCCTCATCCTCGGCTCGGGCGGACGCCTCGCGCGGCTCGACGGTTATCCGGAAATCAAGGTGGTGGTGCGCACCGACCGGCCGGCGGATCGGGTCGCGGTCATCTCGGGCGGCGGGTCGGGGCACGAGCCGGCCCATGCCGGCTTCGTCGGCGAGGGCCTGCTCGATGCCGCCGTCTGCGGCGAGGTCTTCGCCTCACCCACGGTGGACGCGGTGCTGGCCGCCATTCTCGCCGTGACCGGGCCGGCGGGGTGCCTGCTCATCGTCAAGAACTATGGCGGCGACCGGCTCAATTTCGGGCTCGCCGCCGAGCGCGCCCGCGCCCTCGGCCTTGATGTCGAGATGGTGATCGTCGGCGATGACATCGCCTTGCCCGACAATCCCCGCCCGCGCGGCATCGCCGGCACCGTCTTCGTGCACAAGGCGGCGGGGTTTGCCGCCGCCGCCGGCCTGCCGCTGGCCGAAGTCACCCGCAGGGCCAAGGATGCGGCGGGGGCGGTGAAGTCGCTCGGCGTCGCCACCGCGACCTGCTCCATTCCCGGCCGGCCCGCCGAGGCGCGGATGGAGGACGGCCATGCCGAGCTCGGCCTCGGCATCCATGGCGAGCCGGGGCTGGAGCGCATCGTGCTGCCTGGCGCGGCCCGGCTGGTGGCCGACATGATCGGCCGCTTCGGCGCCGATGTGCGGGAGGCCCCCCGGCTCGCCCTCCTCCTCAACAACCTCGGCGGCGCGCCGGCGCTGGAGCTTTCCATCGTGCTGCGCGAGATCCTGCTGAGCCCCGTCGGACCACGCATCGAGCTGGTGCTCGGACCCGCAGGAGCAGTGACCGCACTCGACATGCGCGGCTTCTCCATCTCCCTGATGCCACTCGATGATTCACGCCATGCCTGGCTCACCGCGCCGGTGGCCGTGCCGGCGTGGCCGGCGGCGCGGACGCCCGGAGCGATCACCGTCATCGAGCCCTCGCGCCGGCTCCAGGCGCGGGTGGTCGCGGCCTCCGCCGACCCGGCGGCGCGCAAGCTCATCCGAACCATCTGCGACACGCTCATCGCCGCACAGCACGATCTCGACGCCCTGGACGCCCGGGTCGGCGACGGCGACACCGGCTCCACCTTCGCCGCCGCCGCGCGCAAGGTTGGGGCCGACCTCGACCTCCTCCCGCTCGCCGATCCGGCCGCCTTGTGCGAGGCCGTCGCCGAGCGGCTCTCGCGGGTGATGGGCGGGTCGAGCGGGGTCCTTCTGTCCATCTTCGCCGCGGCCGCCGGCGTCGCGCTGAAGCGGGGCGACAGCGTTGCCATGGCGCTCCGCGCCGGCGCCGGGCGCATGCAGCATTATGGCGGCGCGGCGCCGGGCGACCGCACCATGATCGACGCGCTGCTGCCGGCCGTCCGCGCGCTCGCCGACGGTGCGGGCCTTGCCGCCGCCGCCCTCGCCGCGCGGGCCGGTGCGAACGCCACTGCGGCGATGACATCCGCCCGCGCCGGCCGATCGAGCTACCTGTCGGCGGCCGACCTCGCGGGGGTGGTGGACCCCGGCGCCGAGGCGGTCGCTCGCGTCATGGAGGCGCTGGCGAAGCGCTCCACCGCGCCGTCCTGATGGCTGAGCCCCGCCGGCCTCAGGTCGGCTCGGCGCGCCGGACCACCAGCGCCACCGGGCCGCCGCCATCGGGGCCCTGATGCTCCGCGCCGCCGGAGACATAGATCTCCGTGCGCCCCACCAGGCCCGCCAGCGCCCCGGCCACGAAGGCGCGGGCGTGGCGGGTGGAGGAGATGTCGCTGTCGTCCAGCATGGTATGGCGATGGCCGCGGATGCGGCCGCTGCGGCTCGCCTCGGCCTTGGCGAGCAAGGCGACAAGGGGAGTGTCGGCCGGTGTCGTCAGGGTGTCGGCGTCGGCTCCGAGCCGTGCCAGCGCGGCGCGCACCGGGGCGACGTCGATGGCGTCACCCATGACCGCATGGTCGATGGCAAGCGGGCCGGACCATGCCGCCGACATGCCCAGCACCACCACCTCGTGACCCACCAACTCGATACCACTGGAACAGCTCGCCCGGCCGGACCACAGATCGAGGTCGGCGCAGACCGCCGCGTCGGTGATCCGGTCCATGCCGATCTCGCCCAGGGCCACGGCGATGCCGAGCGCGCTCGCCCCGCGCGACAGGCCCATGGATTTCAGCGTGTCGGTGGTGGCGACCTCGGCCCCGCCCGCCCGCGCCTGCGCGATGCGCGGCAGGGTGAGGAGCGGGCACTTCACCTGCACGAAGTGCACGTCCTCGGGACGGGTGATCCCGGCGTCCGCCATGGCGCGGCCCACGGCCTGCGCCACCTGCGCCACCTGCCCCATGCGGCCGAGCTGATCGGCCGGCAGATCCGCCGTATGGGCGCTGCCGATGGCAAGGGCCGCGGCGCCCGGGGCGGACGCCTCCGGCCCTTCGGCCCGCTCGAACACCAGCCAGTGGGGCGCCATGCCGCCCTCGGTGCCGCCGGACATGACCAGGCACACCGCATCCGCCGCCGCGTCATCCAGGTGCCGGCGCAGCAGCAGCTGGAGCGACTGGACGGCGAAGCCGCGGGAGAAGTCGTTGACGCAGCCATTGCCCTCGGTCTTGCCGAAGATGGCGCGGATGCCGGCGGGCGCGATGGCGCCGGAAGCGATGGCGGCCTCGATGCCGGACACGTCGTCCGGCGCCGCCGCGCTGATGCGATGAACCTTGGCCACGGGCATGGTCAGCAGCATCCCGGCTCGAAGTGGCGGGCCATGGCGGCGTCGAGGGCCGGCATGGCGGCGGAGAGGCCGGCCTTTGCGGCCATGCCGGCGCGCATCTGGGCGAGCACGTCGGCGCGGGCGGCGGGGAAATCGAGGCCCATGAGGGCGCCGTTCCGCACCACGGTGCGGCCGCCGACCATGAGTTCGCGGATGTGATGGGCGGTGGCGCGGGTGAGCAGGAGCTCGATGGGATCGAGATCGTCCCGGAGCCGGTCGTCCTCCAGCCGATCCCAGTCGAGCACCAGCAGATCCGCCGGCGCGCCGGGCGAAACGGTGCCGCCCTCCCCGCTCCCGGTGACGGACCGGCGGCCGTTGACCAGCGCCATCTCCAGGATGTCCGCGCGGGTCACCGAGGCCTTGAAGCCGGTGCCCAGGTGCAGGAGATGGGCGAGGCGCAGCTCGCGCAGGGCGTCGTCATCCTCATCCAGCGCCTTGCCGTCCACGCCCAGCGCCACCCGGCAGCCCTTGGCCTTCATCTGCGCCACCGGTCCCATGCCCGAGCGCAGATGCAGGTTGGACGAGGCGTTGCTGACGATGGTCACGCCGCGTTCCGCCAGCAGCGCCAGTTCGTCCGGGCGCGCCCACACGCAATGCGCCAAGGTGAGGCGGTCGGAGAGCAGGCCGATGGCATCGAGATGCTTCACGACGCCTTCGGGATAGGTGGCATCGGCCCACGCCCGCTGGTAGCGGGTTTCCAGAAGGTGCATATGCACGCGCCGGCCGGTGCGGGCGGACGCCTCGGCCACCGCCTCCAGCAGCGCATCGCTGCACCATTGCGGCGCGTTGGGGCCGTACTGCACGTCGAAGCCGGGGCCGCCCGCCGCCTCGGCCACCGCGTCGGCGAGCTCGATGAAGGCCTTCGGCTCCAGCGGCGTGCGCAGGAACTGGCGGGCAAGCGCGTCGCGGGCCGGCTCCGGGATCTCCGCCAGCAGCGGCTCGCTCGGCCCGTAGACCAGCGGGTTCCGGTCCTTCATGGAGACGGCGAAGCCGACGCGCACGCCCACGTCGCGGGCGGCGCGCGCCACCTCCCGCGCCTCGCCGGGCAGGTCGGTGAAGCCCTGGGCGCGGGTGTAGTGCATCATCACCACCCCGGCCCCGCCCAAAGCGCTGCGGCCGAGGGCGACGGCGGCCCCGAGATAGGGATCCACCGAGGGGAACAGCGCGAGATAATGCAGCCACGCCTCCAGCGGCTGGCCGGCGGCGCCGATGGAGCTGGAGCGCACCGAGCGGCCGTGGTCGTGGGCGTTGACCAGCGCCGGCATCACCAGCAGCCGGTCGCCCTCGCTCGGCGCCGCATCGGGGGTGACGGCGGCGATGCGCCCGTCGGCGATGGTGATCCGCGAGGCCCCCGCCGCCGCGCCGCGGGGATCGGCGAGGAGATGGGCGCAGGCGAGAACGCGGGTATCGCTCATTTGCCCACCTGCGGCGGCATGCGGTCGGCCTTGGGCGGCAGGAAGGCGCGGTCGAACACCTCGGCCGGCGCCGGCTTGCGCGGCAGCTCGAAGGCGTCGGCGATCAAAGTGATGGCGGCGGCGAGCCGCGCGTCGCTGATGTCGCCGAGCCCCAGTTCGCGCGCCTCCGGCGTGTCGATGAGCGAGGAATAGACATAGATCAGCCGGCGCTTCTCGATGTCCTTGTTGATCAGCGGCTCCCGCGCGGCGAGCAGGGCGATGGCGGCGTCGGGATCGGCCACCGCCTCCTTGATGGCGCGGTTGATGGCCTTGAGCAGGCCCTTCACGGCGTCCGGCTTCTCCTTGGCGAGCTTGGGGGAAACCATGATGCCGTTGGAATAGAGGTCGACCCCCGCGTCGGAATAGAAGATCCAGCGGAAGTCCTTGTCCGGATCGAGCTTGAGCGCCACGAGGTTCATGTAGCTGGTGGCGGTGAAGATGGCGATGGTGTCCACCTGCCCCTGCAGCAGCATCTGCTCCTGCAGGTTCGGCGCCACGTTGGTGATGGCGATCTTCGCATAATCGACGCCGTTGGCCTTCGCCAGCAGCGGCAGAAGCTTGAACGAGGCGCCGCCGGGCGGCGTGCCGAGCCTTGTGCCGGCAAGGTCCTTCACGGCGGTGATCTTGCTGTCCGCCTTGGTGAGCAGAGCGAACGGCGCCTTGTTGTAGAGCATGTAGACCATGACCGGCGTCTCGGCCGGCCGGGTCGCCGCGTTCTGGATGATGGCGTTCATGTCGCCGAAGCCGGCGTCGTACACCCCCGACATGATGCGCGTGACCGTGGTGGCGGAGCCTTCGCCCTGGTCGATGGTGACGTCCAGGTTCTCGGCGGCGAAATAGCCTTTCTCCTTGGCCCAGAAGTACCAGGCGTGGATGCCCTGGAGCTTCCAGTCGAGGGTGAAGCGGATCTTCGTGGGCTCCGCCTTCGCCGGCTGCTGGGCCAGCGCCGCGCCGCCCGCCAGGAGCAGGGCCAAGGCGCTTACAACCAATCGTTTCATGGTCCTACTCCGGAGGTTCTGGTTTTTGATCAGGTGTGGCGGGCGGAGCCGGGCTCAGCCCAGGGCCAGCTCGTCCTTGCGCTTGGCCCAGCCGGTCACCCGCCCCTCGATGACCGAGAAGATGGCGTACAGGCTCACCCCCATCACCGCGAGGATGAGCAGGCCGGCGAACACCAAAGGCACGTCGAAGGAGGAGGAGGCGATCATCATGAGGTTGCCGATGCCCCGGTTGGAGGCCACCGTCTCGGCGATCACCACGCCGACGAAGGCCAGCGTCACCGACACCTTCAGCGAGGCGAAGAAGTAAGGCATGGTGCGCGGCAGGCCGACATTCATGAGGATGTCGAGCTTGCTCGCCCGCCAGGCGCGCATCACGTCCTCCAGCTCCGGCTCGGTGGTGGCAAGGCCTGCCGCCACGTTCACCACGATGGGGAACATGCTCATGATCATGGCGGTGAGGATGGCCGGAACGGTGCCCGCGCCGAACCACAGGACGAAGATGGGCACCAGCGCCACCTTCGGGATGGACGAGAAGCCGATGAGCAGCGGGTAGCCCGCATCATAGGCCAGGCGCGAGGAGCCGATGAGCGCGCCGAGGAACACCCCGGCGAGGATGCCGAGCCCGAAGCCGGCCAGCGTGGTGGAGAGCGTCTGGATCGCATGCGGCCAGATGGCCGGGGCGTAGGTGATGAGGGCGCCCACCACCTGGGTCGGGCGCGGCAGCACGATCTCCTTCACATGGAAGAGAATGCACGCCACCTCCCACACCACGAAGAAGCCGACGATGACGGAGACCGAGGCGATGCGGCGGCGCATGCGCGGGCTGAAGCGGCTCTCGGGTTCGTCCTGCGCGCTCATGAGGCCAGCTCCGTGCCGCCGCGCGCGGAGACGATGAGCTCGCGCAGGCGCTGGGTGAGAGAGACGAAATCGGGGGTGTAGGTCATGTCGATGGTGCGCGGGCGGGCGAAGTCCACCGGGCAATCCTCGATGATCTCGCCGGGACGCGCCCGCATCACGCAGACCCGGTTGGCCAGGTATCCCGCCTCCTTCAGGTCGTGCGTGACGAGCAGCACCGTGGGCTTGCGGGTGAGCCAGAGGTCCTGGAGGATCGCCCACAGCTCCTCGCGGGTGAACTGGTCCAGCGCGCCGAACGGCTCGTCCAGCATCAGCAATTGGGGATCGTGCACCAGGGCGCGGCACAGGGAGGCGCGCTGGAGCATGCCGCCGGAGAGCTGCCAGGGAAAGCGGTCGGCGAAGCCCTTCAGCCCCACCTGCTCCAAAAGCGCGTCGGCGCGGTCGCGGAACTCGGTCTTGCGCTTGGCGCGGTATTCGGCCCGGAACGGCGGGACGATCTTCAGCGGCAGCATCACGTTGTCGCGGATGGTGAGCCACGGCAGGAGGGTGGGGTTCTGGAACGCCATGCCCACCCGCACCGGCTCGGCGCCCACCTCGCGCCCGGCCACGTAGACATAGCCGGTGGAGGCGCGGATGAGGCCCGTCACCAGCTTCAGGATGGTGGACTTGCCGCAGCCGGACGGACCAACCAGGGCGACGAAATCCCCCGATCCGACCCGCAGCGCGGTGGTGGCGAGGGCATCGACGCGGGAAGCGCCGCGCCCGTAGCTGAGGGTGACGTCGTGCAGCTCGACGAAGGCTTCGGCGCGCGTGGTCATGCCGCCACCCCCGGAGGCGAGGCCGCGACCGCGGCGGCGATGGTTTCGTCCAGGTGCCTCGGCTGCGGCACCGGCATCTGCTGGAGGGCGTGCACCGAGCGGCCGAAGCCCTTCGTGTCGGCCATCAGCGCGCGGTCCTTCACCACGAAGCGGCCGCGCACCATGGTGTGCACCGGCAGGCCCTTCACCGCCCGCCCGTCCCAGGGCGAGACCTTGGAGCGCGAGTGCAGCTCGCCGTCGCGGAGGGTCCAGGCGCGCTCCAGGTCGACGAAGGCGAGGTCCGCGTCCGCCCCCACCTGGATCACGCCCTTGCGGGGATAAAGGCCCCAGACCTTGGCCGGGTTCACCGCGCTCCAGCGCACGTAATCGGTGAGGCAATAGCGCCCGTTCGCCACCTCGGTGAGCATCAGCGGCATCTGGGTCTCCACGCCCGGGAAGCCGCAATCCACGCTCCAGATGTCGGCGCGGGTCTTTTCTTCCGGCGTGTGGGGGGCGTGGTCGGTGGCGATCATGTCGATGGTGCCGTCGGCGAGCGCCGCCCAGAGCGGCCCCTGGTTCGCCGCCTCGCGCACCGGCGGGTTGACGCGGATGATGCCGCCCCAGCGCGCATAATCCTCCGCCCCCAGCATCAAATAATGCGGGCAGGTCTCGCCGGTGATGTCCACGCCGCGGGCCTTGGCGTCGCGCAGGGGGCCAAGCTCGGCGGCGGAGGAGATGTGCAGGATGTGGATGCGCGCGCCGGTCCATTCGGCGAGGATGGCGGCGCGGGCCACCGCCTCCACCGCCACCACGGCCGGGCGGGAGGCGAGATGGGCGAGGGCGTCGGTGCGCCCGGCGGCGGTGAGCTGGGCCTGCCGCCGCTCCATGATGGAATTGGTCTCGGCATGCAGGGACACCCGCTTGCCGGTGGGCGCCACCACCTCGAACGCCTCCAGCATGGCCCCGGTGGAGGGCGAGGGAATGCGGCCGAAGGTGTTGCCCATGTAGAGCTTGAAGCCGATGATTCCGGCCTCGATCAGCTCCGGCACCTTGCCGATGCTGTCCTCGCCCAGCACCGCATAAAGGCCGTAGTCCACATGGGCCTTGGCGGATGCGATGGCGTGCTTGGCGGACAGGGAGGCGGCATCCGCCACGGTGGGGAGGGTGTTCGGCATGTCGAACACGGTGGTGACGCCGCCGAAGGCGGCCGAGGCCGTGCCGCTCTCGAAGTCTTCCTTGTGGGTGTAGCCGGGATCGCGGAAATGCACGTGCACGTCGATGGCGCCGGGCAGGATGTGCAGGCCTTGCGCATCGAAGGTCTCGCGCGCCGGCGGCATGGCCTCGGCGGTGCCCACCGCGATGATCCGCCCGTCGCGCACCGCGATGGAGGCGGGAAAGATGGTGTCGGCGGTGACGATGCGGCCGCCATGGATGACGAGGTCGGCGACGGGCACCTGGTCGGCGTGTGTCATCTCATCCTCCTCAGAGCATGGCCCAGCCGCCGTCGACGGGCATGTCGACGCCGGTGAGCTGGCGGGAGACGTCGCTGGCGAGGAACAGGCAGGCATTGGCCACGTCCTCGTCGGTGGTCACGCGCCGCAGGGCATAGTCGGCGGCGTGGCGCTGCATGGCTTCCTCCACCGTGATGCCGAGCTTCTGCGCCATGTCGGCGCACACCTTCTCGCGGAAGCGCGGGCCGTCCACCATGCCGGGGGCGACGCAGTTCACGTTGATGTTGTGCTGGCCCACCTCCAGCGCGAAGCTCTTGGTGATGCCGCGCAGGCCCCATTTGGAGGCCGAGTAGGCCATGCGCCCGGCCCGCCCGCGCATGCCGAAGGTGCCGCCCACGTTCACCACCTTGCCGTAGCGCTTCTCCATCATCACCGGCAGGCAGGCGCGCATGGTGTGGAAGCAGCCGTTCATGTTGAGGGTGACGATGTCGTCGAACTCCTCCGGCGTGGTCTCGACCCCGGTCTTGCCGATGGGGCCGGAGCCGCCGGCGATGTTGACCAGGATGTCGATGGTGCCGAACGCCGCGACGGTGGCTTCGGCGGCCTTCTCGCAGGCAGCCGCGTCGGTGAGGTCGCAGGCGACGACGAGGAGGTCGGTCCCCTGGGCCCGCAGCTCGTCGGCGATGGGGGCGATGGCGCCGGTGTCGCGGCCGACCAGAGCGACGCGGGCGCCTTCCGCCGCGAACGCGCGGGTCACCGCCGCGCCCATGCCCTTGGCGGGGCCGGTGATGAAGGCGACGCGATCCTTGAGGTTGAGGTCCATGGGTGTTTTCCGGTGCGGTCTTCGCGGGATGTCGGTCTGCCTGCGGCCCTGCGCGAGGAGCGGGAGGAAGAGGATCTCCCTCTCTCCTCGCGGGAGAGGGTCGGGGTGAGAGGGTCCCCACCCCCGGCCCCTCCCCCACAAGGGGAGGGGGGAGGACGCGAGAGGGCGGGTGGCTCAGAACAGCTTGGTGAGGCGATCGGCGAGGGGCGGCAGGAAGGCCGGGGTGAACACCTGGTCCACCTTCGGCGTGGTCGGCAGCTTGTTGGCATCCACCAGGATGTCGATGGCCTGTTTCATCCGCTCGGGATCGATGGCGCCAAGGCCGATCTTGGCGATCTCGGGATGGTTCATCTCGGCGCGGACGGTGGCCTCCAGGCGCTCCAGCTCCACCTGCGGCTTGATCAGCGGCTCGCGCTTCTGCACCGAGGCGATGCTGGTCTTGGGGTCCTTGATCATGTCGGCGAGGCCCTTGTTGATGGCCCGCACCAGGCCCTTCACCGCCTCCGGATTCTCCTTCGCCAGCTTGGCCGAGACGATGATGGCGTTGGAATAAAGATCCATGCCGTAGTCGCCGTAATTGATGTAGCGGAGCTTGTCGTCGTCCACGCCGATGAGCTTGGCCGAGAAGCGGATGGTGTTCACGTAGCCGAACACGCCGTCCACCTGCCCCTGCATCAGCATCTGCTCGCGCAGGTTGGGCTGCATGTTGGTGATCTTGATGCCCGAGCAGTCGATCTTGGCGAGCTTGCAGAAGGCGGGAAACAGCTTCAGCGCCCCGTCATTGGCCGCGCCGCCGAGCGTCTTGCCCACCAGGTCCTGCGGCGTCTTCAACGGGCCGTCCGCCTTGACCGCGATGGTGAAGGGCGGCTGGTTGAACACCATGTAGACGCCGATGGGCGCGTCTTCCGGCTTCTTGGCGACCAGCTCGATGAGCGCATTGATGTCGCCGAAGCCCACGTCATAGGTGCCGTTGGCCACCAGCGGCACGGCGGCGCCGGAGCCGTTGCCCTGGTCGATGGTGACGTCGAGGCCCTCGGCCTTGAAGTATCCGTTGTCCTGGGCGAGGAAGAACATGGCCTGCGGGCCCTGATACTTCCAGTTGAGCACCATCTTGAGCTTGGTCTCGGCCAGCGCCGGGGCGGTGGCGAGGGCGCCGAGGGCGAGGCCGGTGGCAAGCCCGGCGGCGGTGCGTCGGAGGAAGGCGGTCCACGTCATCGTCAGGGGTCCCTTCTGAGGTCAGGCAGGTTCTTTTTTGGTGAGCACGGCCATGAGGTCCGCGCTCCGGCAGGTGGCGCCGTAGAGCAGGCGGACGAGATAGAGGATCGCCTCGCGCACGAAGTCGGGGGACGGGGTTGCCGTGGCGTCTTCCGCCAGCACCACGCCATAGCCGAGGAAGGCGGCGTCGCAGAGGGTGGAGAACACGCAGCGGTCGATGTTGATGCCGGCGAACACCAGCGTGTGGATGCCGCGGTTGCGCAGCACCGAATCCAGCTCGCTGTCGAAGAAGCCCGAGAGCCGATGCTTGTAGACGAGGAGGTCGTCCGGCCGCGCGCCGAGCTCGTCCACCACCTGCGCGCCCCACTCCCCCGCCACCACGATGCGCCCGCGCCCGCTGGGGGACGGATCGGCATAGACCGGCCGCGTGCCGCCGGCCGCCGCCTTCAGCAGCACCGGGTCGGGCAACTCCGCCCGGTCGGCGCGCACGCCCCAGTTGACCCAGATCACCGGCACCGCGGCGGCGCGCGCCGCATCCGCCAGCGCACGCACCTGCGGGATGATGGCGGTGAGCGGCGCCGCATCCACCCCGGCCTGAGGGAACCAGCCGTCGGGATGGAGAAAATCGTTCTGCATGTCGACCACCACCAGGGCGGTCTGCGCCAGGTCGAGCTCCACCGGGGCGGGCATGGCCGCGAAGGTGGCCGGCCGGGGCGCGGGAACCTTCCGTGCAAGGCTGAGGACCGGCCCGGCGGGTGCGGACTGCGGCGGGCGGGAAGGTGCGGTCATGGAGGCTCTCGCCGGGATCCTGGCGGCATCGTCACAATGCGCCAGCCCCCTTCGAGACCCAAGGCTATGACGGACGAGTGAAGAGATCTATTGCCAATTTCCGTGCGGATCGTAGCCTAAAAAGCTACAACGGGCGGGTGAGCGGAGGGCTTGGCGGCGTGCGGCACCTGAGAGTCCTGCGATATCTCGACGAGGTGGCGCGTTGCGGCTCCATCCGCGGCGCGGCGCAGAAGCTCAACGTCACGCCGTCCGCCCTCAACCGGCGGATCATGGACCTCGAGGACGAGCTCGACGCCAAGCTCCTGGAGCGGCGGCCCCGGGGCGTGCACCTCACCACGGCCGGCGAGGTGTTCGTGCGCTACATCCGCGAGCAGCTCGGCGATGCCGAGCGCATGCGCGAGCAGCTGGAGGACCTGCGCGGCCTGAAGCGCGGCACGGTGAAGATCGCCTGCAGCCAGGCCCTCGCCCACGATTTCATGCCGCGCCAGATCGGCCTTTTCCGCGCCCGCTATCCCCTCATCGGCTTTCAGGTGACCGTCGCCGATCACGAGCGCGCCATCCAGCTGCTGGCGAGCTACGAGGTGGACCTGGTGCTGGTCTTCCGCGCTCCTTTCATCGCCCGGCTGCGGCCCCTCATGAGCGTGCCGCAGCGCCTGGTGGCGCTTCTGCCCGCGGGCCATCCGCTGGCCGCCCGCGAGCAGCTCCGGCTCGCCGACTGCACCGGCTATCCCCTCGCCTTGCCCGAGCGCACGCTGGGGGGCCGGCAGCTCATCGAGGAATCCATCGCGCGTTCGGGGCTGCGCTTTTCCGTGGCGGCGGAGGCTAATTCCTTCGAGCTGCTGCGCGGCCTCGTCGCCCATGGCGGGATGATCTCGTTCCAGATCGAGATCGGCGCCCTGCCGCAGGCGGTGCCCGCGGGCGTCGTGGTCCGCCGGATCGACAGCCGGGACCTCAACCCGGCGGACCTGCTGCTCGGGCAATTGCGGGACCGCAACCTGCCCCTCGCCGGCGCCCAGTTCGTCGAGCACCTGGCGGCGGCCCTCCGGGCCCTGGGAGGATCGCCGGTCGCGGCGGCGGAGCGGGGCGACCGGAAGGCCTGATTTCCGGCCGCCGCGGCGGGCACGGGGGCATCCCCGTCGGCCGGGCGACGGCGTTCCCGATCCGTTCGGGAGGCCCGATCCGGGCGGGATGATGCGGACCGGGACGGCGTATCGCCCGGGGCGCGATCCGATCTATCCTGCGCGCCTGCACGATGGCCATGTCCTTCAACCCACAGGCAGACCTCCATGAGCGCCTTGTTCTCCCCGTTCGAGCTGCGCGGCACCCGGCTGCGCAACCGCATCGTCGTCTCGCCCATGTGCCAGTATTCGGCGGACGCGGGCGCGGCCTCGGACTGGCACATGATCCATCTCGGGCACCTCGCCCTTTCCGGCGCCGCGCTGCTGTTCACCGAGGCGACGGCGGTGGTGCCGGAGGGGCGCATCACCCCGAACGATCTCGGATTGTGGGACGAGCGCACGCAGGCCGCCCTCGCGCCGGTTCTCGCCGCCGTGCGGGCCCATTCGCCGATCGCCCTGGGCATGCAATTGTCGCATGCCGGCCGCAAGGCCTCGAGCCGCGCCCCCTGGGAGGGCGGCGCGCTGCTATCGCCCGCCGACGGCGGATGGCCGCCCTTCGCGCCCTCCGCCGTCCCGCACAAGGACGGCGAGGCGGCGCCGCAGGAACTCGACGCGGCCGGGCTCGACCGCATCCGCACCGCCTTCGCCGACGCGGCGCGACGCGCGGCGCGGCTCGGCATCGACGTGATCGAGATCCACGGGGCGCACGGCTATCTGCTGCACCAATTCCTCTCCCCCTCGCCAACCGGCGGACGGACGCCTATGGCGGCTCGCTGGAGAACCGCATGCGCTTTCCGCTGGAGGTCTTCGACGCGGTGCGCGCGGCCTTCCCGGACGATCGGCCGGTGGGCATGCGCGTCTCGGCCACGGACTGGGTGGACGGGGGCTGGGACCTCGACCAGACCCTGACCCTCGCGCACGCGCTGAAGGCCCGCGGCGCGGACTTCATCGACGTCTCCTCCGGCGGGGTTTCCCCCACCAGAAGATCCCCCTGGGCCCCGGCTACCAGGTGCCCTTCGCCGCGGCGGTGAAGGCGGCGACGGGGCTGCCCACCATGGCCGTCGGCCTCATCACCCGGGCGGCGCAGGCGGAGGAGATCGTCGCCGCCGGCCAGGCCGACCTCGTGGCCCTGGCGCGCGGCATCCTCTATGACCCGCGCTGGCCCTGGCACGCCGCCGCCGAGCTCGGCGCGAGCGTGGACGCCCCGCGGCAATACTGGCGCTGCCAGCCCTCCGGCCACCGCGCGCTGTTCGGCGAGACGATAAGCGGCGGCCGCTGACCAGGGCCGGCGCCGGCTGGCGCAGGGGACGGTCTTCCGCCCCCCGCGCATGCGCCGGCCGAGACAATCGGCGCCGGCGCGAACGGATACAGGCGCGCCGGCCCGTCGTCCGGCGATGGAGGCGCCGGCGCGGCCAAGAAAATCTTTCATTATTTCACGTATTTGACTAGTATTTTGCGCCGGCCGGCGCCCCGGCGTGATCGCCCGTACTGGCCGCACGGGCGCATAAGCCTACTGGCCCCACACTTTTTAAATCTGCTGGCTCTAAATCCGCTGCTCCCGCGCGGTATAATTTTTCAATAACATCAAATGCCTGCCAAAAGGCTGCTCGCCCGCGAACCCAGAGGGGCTCATGCAGACGCGACGTACCGCCTTGAAGTTGCTGGGTGCCGGCCTCATCGCATCCCCCGCCGTGATCTCCTCCGCCCGCGCGCAGGGCCTGGACAGCGTCACCCTCGGGATCCCGGGATCGGTGAGCGACGGGTCCTTCTTCGCCGCCATTCACAAGGGCTATTTCAAGGACCAGGGCATCAACATCGTCCCCGCGGCGTTCCAGGCGGGCTCGCAGCTGGTCGCGCCGCTCGGGGCGGGCCAGGTGGACGCTGCGGCGGGCGCGACCTCCGCCGGGCTCTACAATGCGGTGGCGCGCGGCATCGACATCAAGATCGCCGCCGACAAGTCCTCCAACATGCCCGGCTATTGCTACATGGCGCTCCTCGTCCGCCAGGACCATGTGGATTCCGGCCGCTACAAGTCGTTCGAGGACCTGAAGGGCTTCCGCGTCGCCGAGGCGGGCAAGGCCGGCGCGCCGGGCTCGACCCTGAACGAGGCGATGAAAAAGGGCGGGCTGAAGTACGACGACGCCACCCACGTCTACAACATGCCCTATCCGGACATGGCCGCCGCGCTCCAGAACAAGGCGATCGACGCCGCCATCGTCACCGAGCCGTCCTCAACCCGCGCCCGCAAGATGGGCGTCGCCGTGCGCATTCCCTCCGATTTGTTCTACCCGATCCAGAACGTCGCGCCGCTCCTGTGCAGCGGCAAGTTCCTGAAGGAGCGCAAGGAGGTGGCCCAGCGCTTCATGATCGCCTACCTGAAGGGCGTGCGCTTCTACAACGACGCCTGCAAGGACGGCCGGCTCGCCGGGCCCAATGCCGAAGAGCTGATCCAGATGATGGTCACCAGCTCCGAGGTCAAGGATCCGCAGATCTATCGCGAGGCCACGCCCAACGGGGTGGACCCCAACGGCCGGCTGAACATGGACAGCCTGAACAAGGACCTCGCCTTCTACAAGGAGATGAAGCTCGTCGCCGCCGAGGTGAAGGTCGAGGACGCCCTCGACACCTCGTTCATGGAAGCGGCGGTCAAGGCCCTCGGCCCCTACGTCCCGGCCAAATAGCGGCCCGGCGGGGCCCGCCGCCGCGCAAGCCGTCGAGTGAACCTGTCGCCTGGGCCCCCGAGCGAGGCCGCCAAGCAAGGACACCGTGACCCCGATGCGGACGGACGCGCCAAAGATTTCCATTGACGGCCTCAGCAAGGTGTTTTCGTCCCGGTCGGGAACCGTCACGGCCCTCGACAGCGTGTCCCTCCGGATCGCGCCGGGCACGTTCTGCGTGGTGGTGGGGCCCTCCGGCTGCGGCAAGACCACCTTGCTGCGCATCGTGGCCGGCCTGGAGCAGCAGTCCTCCGGCAATTTCCACATTGCCCGGCAGGACCCGCGCAAACCGCTCAATTCCATGGTGTTTCAGGGGGACTCCATCTTTCCCTGGATGACGGTCTGGGACAATGCCGCCTATGGCCTGAAGATGCGCGGGGCCGGCAGGGCCGAGATAAAGGACGTCGTCTCCCACTATCTCGACCGGACGGGGCTGCGCCGCTTCGCCGATTACTATCCGCACCAGCTCTCCGGCGGCATGCGCCAGCGCGTGTCCATCGCGCGGGCCTTCGCCAACGATCCGGAAGTCCTGTTCATGGACGAGCCGTTCTCGGCGCTCGACGAGCAGAACAAGGTCCTGTTGCAGGAAGAGCTGCTGCGGATCTGGGAAGAGCACAAGAAGACCGTCATCTTCATCACCCACAGCGTCGACGAGGCGGTGACCCTCGGCGACCAGATCGTCGTCATGACCGCGCACCCCGGACGCATCAAGGCGATCGTCGACATCGACTTCCCGCGGCCGCGCAACATCCTGGAATTGCGGCGGGACCCGAAGTTCGGCGAGCTGGTCTTCACCATCTGGGGCTACCTGCGGGCCGAAGTGGACCTCGCGCGCAAGGCGTCGCACTGATGCCCTCGCTGCTGGAGCGTCACGGCGACCGGGTCATCGGCATTCTCTCGCCGCTTCTCCTGCTGCTGGTCTGGGAGGGGCTGGTCCGGTTCCATTTCATCAGCGGCATGTTCTTCCCGGCGCCGACCAGCATCCTGGCGACGTTCATGCGACTCGCCGGGACCGGGGAATTGTGGACCAATATCGGCGTGAGCCTCAGGCGCCTGTTCTGGGGCTTCGTCATCGGCGGCCTGCCGGCGCTGGTGCTGGGCATCGTCATGGGCCTGTCGAAGCCCTTCCGGCTCTTCTTCAACCCGCTCGTCGCCTCCACCTATCCGATCCCCAAGAGCGCCCTGCTGCCGCTGGTGCTGCTGATCTTCGGGCTGGAGGAGAATTCCAAGATCGCCATGGTGGCGATGGGGGTCTTTTATCCGGTCCTGATGAATTCCGTGACCGGCGTGCAGCAGATCCCGAAGATCTACTTCGACGTCGGCAACAACTTCGGCGCGAGCCGATGGCAGACGTTCAAGACCATCGCCGTGCCCGGGGCGGCCCCGTTCATCCTCACCGGCATCAAACTCGGCGTCGGCATGGGCCTGATCCTGATCTCCATCGCCGAGATGGTCGGGGCCACCAGCGGACTCGGCTACATGATCTGGAACGCGTGGCAGCTGATGGACGTGGAGACCATGTATGTGGGCCTGTTCATCATCGCCTTCCTCGGCTTCGCGTTCACGCTCCTGCTCGACGAGGCCGAACGCTGGCTGCTTCCCTGGCGCCCCGCCTGACGCGGTCCGCCGTTTCACCTGATCACAATTGGCAATGCGGAAGGCGGATCGAAATGGGCTGTATGGATCTGCGCCAGTGGATTGAGCTGCTCGAGCGCGAGGGCGAGGTGCGCCGCATCACCGCCCAGGTGGACTGGGACCGGGAGATCGGCACCATCTCGCGCAAGGTCCTTGAGCGCGAGGGGCCGGCGCTGCTGTTCGAGAACATCAAGGACTACGGCAACGCCCGCGGCCGCAAGGTGTTCTCCGGCGGCATCGGCACGCGCAAGCGGCTGGCGCTCGCCCTCGGCTTCCCGAAGGACGCGACCAATGCCGAGATCGTCCAGTACGTGATGAAGAAGAACCAGGAGCAGATCCCCCCGGTTCTGGTCCCCACCGGGCCGGTGAAGGAGAACATCGTGCTCGGCGACGCGGTCGACCTGCTCGAATTCCCGGTGCCGAAATGGCACTATCTGGAAGGTGGCCGCTACATCAACACCTATGCCTGCATCGTCACGCGCGATCCTGACACCCGCGTCCAGAACGTGGGCATCTATCGCGGCATGGTGGGCAAGAAGAATTCCATTCCCACCCTGCTCATCAAGGGCGGCCAGCACTGGGGCCAGCACTTCGCGAAATATGCCGACCGCGGCGAGAAGATGCCGGTGGCCTGCGTCATCGGCTGGGACCCGATCATGGGCTTTCTCGCCGGCAGCCCCCTGCCCGCCGGGGTCTGCGAGTTCGACGTGCTCGGCGCCTATCGCGACGCGGCGGTGCCGGTGGTGAAGTGCGAGACCGTGGACCTGGAGGTCCCGGCCAGCGCCGAGATGGTCATCGAGGGCTTCATCGATCCCGATCCGGCGAGCTACGAGACCGAGGGGCCGTTCGCGGAGTTCACCGGCTACGTCTCGGACCTGCCGACGCCCCGCCCCACCATCGCCGTCACCTGCGTGACCCACCGCGACGATCCCATCCTGCGCGGCACGCAAGAGGGCAACATGCCGGGCTCCTACAGCGAGAATGCGGTGATCTCCTCCGCCCAGCGCGCCGGCATCGCCTGGAACATCCTGCGTTCCAACGGCGTGCCCGGGGTGCTTGACGTCTATGCCGATCCGGTCACCTGCGGCATCAACATCTACATCAAGATCAAGAAGCAGTTCCAGGGCCACGCCAAGCAGGTCGCCAACGCCCTGTGGGGCAACAGCGCCGGACAGGGCCGCTACAAGCATGTCTTCGTGTTCGAGCACGACATCGACGTGACCAATTACCAGCAGATGGACTGGGCCATCGCCTACCGCGTGAATGCGGGCCACGGCGGCATCACCATCTTTCCCGAAACCTTCGGCCACGCGCTCGATCCGAGCACGCCGCTGGAGGAGCGCAACGTGGAGCAGCTCGGCTCCGGCACCTGGAACCGCGTGCTGGTGGACGCCACGCGCAGCTGGAAGTTCCAGCGGCGGCCGGAATGGAACAACGAGCGCTTCCCGCCCACGGTGGAACCATCCGCCGCCGACGAGCAGCTTGTGATCGACCGCTGGGCCGAGTACGGCCTCGACTGACCGCGCGTCGCGGCCCGCGCCGGAGGAGTCCATGGGCGAGGATGCCTTGCCGATATCGCCGGAGCCCGGCCCGGGCCTCGCCGACGCCCTGTGGGCCTTCGCGCTGGCGGTCTATGCCGGGCCGGGCGCAAGCGAGGCCTGCCTCGCGCTGCAGGACCGCGCCCGCGCCAACATCCCGCTGCTGCTCTTCGTGCTCTGGCTCGGCGCGGAACGCGGCGTGCTGTTGTCGGCGCAGGAGATGGAGCGCGCCTCCGATCTCGTCGGCGACTGGCACGGCGAGGTCGTCGGCGCCCTGCGCACGGTGCGCCGCCGCCTGAAGGCCGGGCCGTATCCGGCGCCCACCGCCGCGACCGAGGCCCTGCGCGAGACGGTCAAGGCGATTGAGCTTTCCGCCGAGCGGATCGAGCTGGACACCCTCGCCCGGCTGGCCGCCGACGGGCGATGGACGGCGACGACCGCGCCCTCGGCGGAGGCGGCGGAGCACAATCTCCAGGTGATGCTGCGTGCGATGCCCGCCGCGGCAACGGCGGGCCAGCCCTGGGCCGCCGAGGCCATGGCGCGCCTCATCGCGGCCGTGCGTGGTCGAACGTGAGCACGAGCATGCGGCCGCGCCGCGCGCCCGGCGATGCGGGAAGGAGGACAGTTTGGCTGGCAAACGCAGGCTGATCGTCGCGCTCACCGGCGCGTCCGGCATCGTCTACGGCGTCAAGGCGCTCCAGCTGCTGCGGGCGGTGGACGACGTGGAGACCCATGTCATCATCTCGCCGGCGGCGGCGCGCACGGCGCTGGCGGAGCTGGACATGGACCTCGGCGCCATCCGCGCCCTCGCCGACCGGCACTACAGTCACCGCGACATCGGCGCGTCCATCTCCTCCGGATCCTACGCCACCATCGGCATGCTGGTGGCCCCCTGCTCGGTGAAGACGCTGAGCGGCATCGCCAATTGCTACAACACCGATCTCGTGGTCCGCGCCGCCGATGTCTGCCTCAAGGAGCGGCGCCGGGTGGTGCTGCTGTTCCGCGAGACGCCGCTGCACGCCGGCCATATCGATCTCATGGCCAAGGCGGACCGCAACGGCGCCATCGTCATGCCGCCGGTCCCGGCTTTCTATTCCCGGCCGGCCTCCCTCGACGACATGGTCACGCAGACGGTGGGCCGCAGCCTCGACCTGTTCGGCATCCACCTGCCGGTGGTCAAGCGATGGACGGAAGAGGTCGGGGACGCATCCGACACCGCCGGAACCGACGATGGCGGAGCGCCGGACGGCGATTGTCCCGACCCGTAGGCGCGGATGCCAATCGCTCTTCACTTCGCTCGAAAATGCTCTAGTTCCGGTCGTCCGGCAGCACCGGCAGGGGGAACACATCCACCTCGTCCTCGTGCAGGGCCTTGACCTCGTCCCTTGTGGCCTCGCCATAGATGGAGCGGTGCTCGATCTCGCCGTCGTGCATCTTGCGGGCAAGGTCGGCGAAGTCGTCGCCCACATAGTCGGAGGTCTTCACGATGTGCTCGCGCAATTGGCGCAGCAGGGCGCGCAGCTCGCCGTCCGGGCGCGTCATCATGGGCACCTGAGGGTCGGCGGGCGCATCCGCCGGAGGGGCATCGGTGGCCGGGGCCGGTGTGTCGGGGCGGTCGGTGCGGGCGACGGAGGGCGCCATCATCGCCTTCTCCACCTGCACCGAGCCGCAGCTGGGGCAGGCGACGAGGCCGCGCGCCTGCTGGGCATCGAAGCTGCCGGAGGACGGGAACCAGCTCTCGAACTGGTGCCCGGCGGCGCAATTGAGGGTGTAGCGGATCATGAGGACGCCCTGACCACGCTCAGGTGGCCGATCTGCCCCGGCTCCGCCACCTCGAACCGGCGCCCGTTGGACAGGGAAGGGATGCGCGCGCGGGCGGAGGCCACCTCCTTGAGGTCGATCTCCGCCAGGATGACGCCCGGGTCGGTGCCGCCCTCGGCGATCACCCGGCCCCAGGGGTCCACCACCAGCGAGTGGCCGTAGGTGTCCCGGCCGTTCTCGTGCCGGCCGCCCTGGGCGGCGGCGAGGACATAGGCGCCGTTCTCGATCGCCCGCGCCCGCAGCAATACGTGCCAGTGGGCCTCCCCGGTCGGCCGGGTGAAGGCCGCCGGCACCGTGAGCACCTGGGCGCCACCCTCCGCCAAAGCGCGGTAGAGGGAGGGAAAGCGCAGGTCGTAGCAGATGGTGAGGCCGAAGCGGATGCCGTCCACGTCGGTCAGCACCGCGCGCTCGCCGGGCCGGTAGGCGGTGGATTCGCGGTAGCTCTCGCCATTGCCGAGGTCCACGTCGAACATGTGGATCTTGTCGTACCTGCCGACGACCTCGCCATCCGGCGCGATCACGAAGGCGCGGTTCACCGCCCGGTTGTCCGACACCTTCAGGGCCAGAGATCCGATGTGCAGGTAGATGCCGAGCTCGCGCGCCAGCTGCCGCAGCGCCGCCAGCGTCGGGTCCGCCTCCTCCGCCACCAGCTTGCCGAACAGCACCTGCCGGTCGAGCTCCATGAGGTTGGTCACCTCCGGCGTCTGCACGTAGCGCGCGCCGTCCCGGGCCGCCTCCCGCACCAAAGCGGCGACGGCATCGAGATTGGCGGCCGGATCGCGCCCGCTGCGCAACTGCACGAGCGCGATGCGGAGGATCCCGGATGTGTGGGAAGCGGTCATTCGGCGCGCTCTTTCCTCGATGCTGACCCGTCCCGGCCCGTGGCACGCCCCGCCCGGGGCGTTTCCCCGGACAGATGGGAAGTCTTCTTCAGTTTTGCACGGGTTCGCGCACCGCGGAACGAAAAGCTCAGGCGGCCAGGGCGTCGAGGCGGCCGGCCTCTTCCAGGGCGTAGAGGTCATCGCTGCCACCCACGTGGGTGTCGCCGATGAAGATCTGTGGAACGGAGGTGCGCCCGCCGGCGCGGCGGGTCATCTCCAGCTGGCCCTCCTTGTCGGTGGTCACGTCGATCTCGGTGAAGGTCCAGCCTTTGCGCCGCAGCAATGCCTTGGCGGAATGGCAATAGGGGCACCAGCTCTTGGTATAGATCTCGATGGGCTTCATGATGTCACTAGGGAGTGAGCCTGAGACGGTGGGGCACCGTCACGAAAGTGACGTATCATAAGGCCTCAGGCGAAATCGACAACCCGCGCAAAGGTCAGGGCGTCCACGCCCGAGACGCCGGCCCGCCGCAGCGCGCGGGCGCAGGCGTCCAGCGTGGCCCCCGTCGTGTAGACGTCATCCACCAGCAGCACCCGCCGTCCGGCCAGCACCGATGCTGCATTGCCGCAAAGCGCGAAGGCCCCCGCCACGTTGGCGCGCCGCTCGCTCCGGCCCAGGCGGGTCTGCGAGGATGTGACGCGCCTGCGCTTCAGAAGATCGGCGCGATGCGGCACGCCGCGCGCGGCCGCCACGTGCCGTCCGAGCAGGGCCGCCTGGTTGAAGCGACGCCGCCACAGCCGCAGCGGATGCAGCGGCACCGGCACCACGAGGTCGGCCCCGGCGATCACGTCCGCCCCCGCCTGCACCATCAGCCGGGCCATGGGCACGGCAAGGTCGAGGCGGTCGGCATATTTCAGCTTGTGCACCAGGTCCTGCGCCACGCCCTCGAAGGTGACGGCGGCGCGGGCGCGATCGAAGGCCGGCGGATCGGCGAGCGCCTCCGGCGAGATCCGCGGACCCACGGGTTCATGGACGAAGGGCGCGCCGGTGCGCTCGCAATAGGGCCTGGAAATGAACGACAGGCGACTCCAGCAGGCGCCGCACAGCCCGCCCGCCACGGCGGTGATGGCGCCGCACCCGATGCAGGTGGGCGGCAAGGCGAGGCCGAGCAGCCCGGAGCCGAACGCCCGGAACGCCCCGCCTGCCTGCGCCAGCCGAAACGAGAAGCCCGCCATCTCCATACCCCCGCCGGCGCATGATCGTCGGCGCGGCGGGCAGGTGTAAAGACCGCGCGATCACCCGAGGCCCGAATGCCGCCGAGGCCCCTTCAGCGCGGCCGCCAGCCGCGCAGGAGCAGGGCATTGGTGATGACGCTCACCGACGAGAGCGCCATGGCCGCCGCCGCCACCATGGGCGAGAGCAAAAGGCCGAGGCTCGGATAGAGCACGCCCGCCGCGATGGGCACGCCGGCCGCGTTGTAGGCGAAGGCGAACAGCAGGTTGCGGCGGATGTTGGCCATGGTCGCCCGCGACAGGGCCCGCGCATGGGCGATGCCGGCGAGGTCGCCCTTGAGCAGGGTGATGCCGGCGCTCTCCATGGCGATGTCGGTGCCGGTGCCCATGGCGATGCCCACGTCCGCCACCGCGAGGGCGGGCGCGTCGTTCACGCCGTCGCCGGCCATGGCCACCACATGGCCTTCCCGGCGCAGGCGCTGCACCACGTCGGCCTTGTGGGCGGGAAGCACCTCCGCCTCCACCTCGGCGATGCCGAGGCGCTTGGCGACGGCCAGCGCCGTGGTGCGGTTGTCGCCGGTGAGCATCACCACGCGCACGCCCTCGCGCGCCAGGGCCTTCAGGGCCGCCTCGGTGGTGTCCTTCACCGGGTCGGCGATGGCGACGAGGCCCTCCGCACGGCCGTCCACGGCGATGAAGACCGCCGTCGCCCCCTCGCGCCGGAAGGCTTCGGCGGTGGCGGTGTGGTGGTCGGTGTGAATGCCGTTCTCGCTCATGAAGGCGGCATGGCCGACGGCGACCCGGTGCCCGTCCACGGTGCCGGTGATGCCCTTGCCGGCGGGGCTCTCCACGCCGGTCGGCTCGGCGAGCGCGAGATCCCGCGCCGCCGCTTCCTGCACCATGGCGGCGGCAAGCGGATGCTCGCTCGCCCGCTCGAGGCTCGCGGCGAGGCGCAGGACCTCGTTCTCCCCGAGGCCGTTGAACGCCTTCACCGCCACCACCTTGGGCTTGCCCACGGTGAGGGTGCCGGTCTTGTCCACCACCACCACGTCCACCTTCTCCATGCGCTCCAGCGCCTCGGCGTTGCGCACCAGCACCCCGAGCTGGGCGCCGCGCCCCACGCCCACCATCACCGACATGGGCGTGGCGAGGCCGAGGGCGCAGGGGCAGGCGATGATGAGCACGGACACCGCCGCCATCAGCGCGAAGGTCAGGCGCGGCTCCGGCCCCACCGTCATCCACACCGCGAAGGCGACGACGGCGGCGGCGAAGACGAGGGGCACGAACCAGCCCGACACCTGGTCGGCCAGCCGCTGGATCGGCGCGCGGGACCGCTGCGCCTGCGCCACCATCTGCACGATCTGCGAGAGCAGCGTGTCGCGGCCCACCTTGTCGGCGCGCATGGTGAAGGCGCCCGAGGAATTGAGCGTACCGCCGATGACCTTCTCGCCCTTTTCCTTGCTCACCGGCAGGGATTCGCCGGTGACGAGGCTCTCGTCCACCACGGCGCGCCCCTCGGCGACGATGCCATCCACCGGCACCTTCTCGCCGGGGCGCACGCGCAGGATGTCGCCGGGCGCCACGAGGGCGAGGTCGATCTCCTCGTCGGTGCCGTCGGGCTTCACCCGCAGCGCGGTCTTCGGCGCCAGCGAGAGCAGCGCCTTGATGGCGCCCGAGGTCTGCTCACGGGCGCGCAGCTCCAGCACCTGGCCGAGCGCCACCAGCACCGTGATGACGGCGGCGGCCTCGAAATAGACCGGAACGCCTCCGTCATGGGCGTGGAAATCGTGCGGGAACAGATCGGGGGCGAACGTGCCCACCAGCGAATAGAGATAGGCCACCCCGGTGCCCAGGGCGATCAGGGTGAACATGTTGAGGTTGCGCGTCTTCAGCGACAGCCAGCCGCGCTCGAAAAACGGCTTGCCCACCCACAGCACCACCGGCGTCGCCAGCAGGAACTGCACGTAGTTGGAGGTCTGCTGCGGCAACAGATGCAGGCCGATGAGGTGCTGGCCCATCTCCAGCACGAACACCGGGAGGGTGAGCACGAGGCCGATCCAGAAGCGCCGGGTCATGTCCACCAGCTCTTCGTTCGGCCCCTCGTCGAGGGTCACGATCTCCGGCTCCAGCGCCATGCCGCAGATGGGGCAGATGCCGGGGCCGATCTGCCGGATCTGCGGGTCCATGGGGCAGGTGTAGATGGTGCCTTCCGGCACGTCCGCCGGCGGCGGCGGCGGCGCGGCGCCGCCCACGTAGCGCACGGGATCGGCCTTGAACTTGGTCTCGCAGGACGAGGAGCAGAAGAAATACGGCTTCTTCTCGTGGCGGGCGGAATACTTCGCCTTGCCCGGCTCCACGCTCATGCCGCAGACCGGGTCCTTGACCGGGGCGAGGTACTTTTCCGGCTCCGCCTCGAACTTGGTCTTGCAGCCGTCGGAGCAGAAATGGAAGGTCTGGCCCTTGTAGGCCGAGGTGGGCTTGCCGGCCGCCGGGTCCGTCTTCACGTCCATGCCGCAGACGGGATCCTTCACCGTGACCGGCGCCGCGCCCGCGGGCTTGGCGGCGGCGGTGAGATCGAGCGCGGGCGGAGCCTTGCCGCCGCAGCAATCGTGATCGCCGGGCGCGGCGGAATGATCGTGGGAATGATCGTGTGCCATGGACGGCTCCAGAAATCTCGGCGCCAGCTAGGAGGCCATTTCCGGCTCGGCGGCCTTGCGCTGGCTCATATTCAACGCCTGAAATAACCCCTGGGGGGTATGTCGCTTGTTAAGTATACCCTGAGGGGGTATATGGCAAGCCATGCGCAGCCCCACGAAAGAACAGGTCCTCAAGCGCCTCAGCCGCATCGAGGGCCAGGTGCGCGGCCTCTCCCGCATGGTGGAGGAGGACCGCTACTGCATCGACGTCATCACCCAGCTGTCGGCGGCGCGCGCCGCCCTGCGGCGGGTGGAGGAGGAGGTGCTGCGCGACCACGTGGCGCACTGCGTGGAGCACGCCATAAGCTCCGGCGACGCGGAGGACCAGCGGCGCAAGGTGGCCGAGCTGATGGACGTGATCGTCCGCTCCGAGCGCTGAGCGCGTTGCGCCCCGGGCATGCGAGGGGACAGGAGCAGGGCCGGGCCTTAAGTGTCTGCGGGGCAGGCGAAAGCACCGACCGTATGGGGAGGAGCCGCCTTCGGCGTACCCGCGCGCTGGGCCCCGGCTCTCCTTCCGCTGGCGCTCCAGTCGGCCGGGGCACGGGGAGGCGCCGAGAGCGCCCGGCTCCCCGGACCAGCGAAGGCGCAGCCTGAGCGCCGATCCGGGGCCCAGGGGAGACGTCCGCGCAACGGGCAATACCTGCCGGGGTCTCCGCCAGAACCGCCTTCGGCGTACCCTTGCGCTGCTGTAGCCCCCGGCGCGATGCCTCAGCCGCGCACCATGCCCACGATGTCCTTCACCTCGCGGATGGTCTGGTCCGCGATGACCCGCGCCCGGTCGGCGCCGTCGATGAGGATGGCGTCGATGGCGGCGGGATCGGCCATCAGGCGCTGCATCTCGCCGCCGATGGGGCCGAGCTTGTCCACCGCGAGGTCCACCAGCGCGCCCTTGAAGGCGGAGAACTGGGCGCTGCCGTAGTCCTTCAGCACGTCCGCCTTGGTGCGGTCGGAGAGCGCGGCGAAGATGCCCACGAGATTGTCCGCCTCGGGCCGGCCCTTCAGGCCCTCCTCCTCGGACGGCAACGGCTCGGGATCGGTCTTGGCCTTGCGCACCTTGGTGGCGATGGCGTCGCGGTCATCGGTCAGGTTGATGCGGGAGAAGTCGGAGGCGTCCGACTTCGACATCTTCTTGGAGCCGTCGCGCAGGCTCATCACCCGCGTCGCCGGACCGGCGATGAGCGGCTCGGTGAGCGGGAAATAGCCCTCCCCGTGCCCATAGGCGGCGATGGACGGCGCAAAGTCCGTGTTGAACTTCTGCGCGATGTCGCGCGTCAGCTCCAGGTGCTGCTTCTGGTCCTCGCCCACCGGCACGTGGGTGGCGCGGTAGAGCAGGATGTCGGCGGCCATGAGGTCGGGATAGGCGAACAGGCCCACCGAGACATTCTCGCGGTCCTTGCCGGCCTTCTCCTTGAACTGCGTCATGCGGTTGAGCCAGCCCATGCGGGCGACGCAGTTGAAGACCCAGGCGAGCTCGGCATGGCCCGACACCTGGCTCTGGTTGAAGACGATGTGGGCGCTCGGGTCGATGCCGCAGGCGATGAAGGCGGCCGTCACCTCGCGGGTGTGGCGCCTCAGCTCCTCGGGGTCCTGCCAGACGGTGATGGCGTGCAGGTCCACCACGCAATAGATGCAGTCATGGCTCTCCTGCAGCGCCACGAAGCGCTTGATGGCACCGAGATAATTGCCGAGGTGCAGGTTGCCCGTGGGCTGCACGCCGGAAAACACGCGTTCTGCGACCGCCGCCATGGCGACCTCCAACAAGAGCGGCGCGCCGCTCGAAATGCCTTGCGGCGCCAGCGGGCGCGGCCGGGTTGCCCCGCCCCCGCGTCACCTGCCGCATGGATGGACCCCGGGGCCGCGCCGCGGCCGAAGCGGGGAAACGATGCGCCGCGTCATGCCACCCGCGGCGGGCCGGCGCAAGGGGAGGCGGAGGCGGGGCGCAGACCCGCCCCTTCACCCGGCGGGCGCGATCTTCGGTAGCAGCCGCTTCAGCAGCAGGGCGGCGCTCCCATAGAGAGCAAGACCGCAGCCGACGAGCCCCGCGAGGCGCAGCGCCCCGGCGAGCGGGCCCTCCGGCACCGGCCAGGCGGCCGCCAGCGCCGCGACGCCGACGCCCATGGCGAGGCTGGCGGCCAGAAGGCCGGCCCCGAAGGCCAGCACCGCCGGGGAAAAGCGCAGGGCGCCACGCCGCAGCAGCACCCCGCCGAGCACGAGAATCGAGCCGAGGGCGGACAGCGCCACGGCGCCAGCCGCCGCCTGCGGCCCGAAGGCGGCGGCCAGCGGCAGCGCCGCGCCGAGGCACAGGGCGAGGGAGGCAAGGGCCACGCGCTCGGCCACGATCACCAGGCCGGACGTGGCGGCGGTGGCGGAGAGGATGCGCTCCAGCCCCTGCGCCGGCAGCGAGAGCGCCAGCACGCCGAGAAGGGCGCCGGTCAGCTCGGCGTCCTGCGCGTCGAAGCTGCCGCGCTGGAACAGGGTGGTGACGATGGGATGCGCCAGCACCGCGAGGCCCATGGCCGCCGGCAGGGCGAAGGCGAGAGCGGCGAGCACGGCGCGGCCGGCCGCCTCGGGCGCCTCGCCCTGCGCCCCCCGCAGCAGCGCCGGCACCAGGACCGCGCCCGCGCTGGCGCCGACGAGGCCGAGGGGCAGGTCCATGAGCCGCTGGGCATAGTTCATCGCCGCCACCGCGCCGGGGCTGGCGGAGACCGCCGCGGCGACGATGATGAGCCGGAACTGGCTCAGCCCGGCGAACAGCAGCGCCGGCGACGCCGCGCGCAGGACGCCGAGTGCCCGGCGCCACGGCCAGTTCCCGAGCCCGGCGCCGGCCGATGGCGCGGCCGGGCAGCCCCGCGCCGCGATCCCCATGAGCACAAGCTGCGCGCCCCCCGCCGCCACCGTGGCGAGGGCGATGGCGAAGGCGGCGGCATCGCTCTCCATCAGCCCGTCGAGCAGCAGCACGGCGATGACCGCAAGCACCGTGAGGTTGGCCACCACCGGCGCCAGCGCCGGCAGGAGCACGCGGTGGGCGCCGTTGGCCACGCCGCCGAAGATGGCGGCGAGCCCCGCCAGCGGCAGGTAGAGCACCGCCACCCGCCCGCACAGCACCGCCACATCGGCCCGCTGCCCGCCCGGCTCGAAACCGGGGGCGAGCAGGCCGATCACCTGCGGCATGAACGCCGCCGCGAGAAGGGCGAAGGCGAGCAGCGCGCCGGAGAGCAGGAGCAGGGTGGCGCCGGCGAGGCGGCCGGGCGCGTCGGCGCCGTCCGCCTCGGCGCGGACCAGGGCCGGAATGAAGGCGAGGTTGAACGCGCCCTCGGCCAGGAGGCGCCGCGCGAGCAGCGGCAGGGCGAGCGCCGCCACCAGCGCATCCGCGGCAGGACCTGCGCCGAGCACGGCGGCGGTGGCCGCGTCGCGCACGAAGCCGAGCACCCGGGAACCGAGCGTCGCCGCCGAGACGATGGAGGTGCGGGCGAGAAGGGACATGGGCGGGATCTGGCGGCGAGGGATCTGGACCCAGCCTATGCCCTGCCGTCGCAGCGCTGTCGATGGCCGCGCGGAGTTTGGCGGGAACGCGTCGGCGATGCGGGATCGGGGATCCGCCCCCGCCGCTCTACCCCTCGCCCTCCGGCGCCCCCGGCATGCGCCAGACGCCGTAGCGCCACGGGCGGAACCACCGCGCATCGGCGGGCAGGCACCGGGGCACGGGGTCGTAGCCGTGCCCGCCCCACGGATGGCAGCGGCAGATGCGCGCCGTGGCCATGACGCCGCCGGCGAGCGCGCCGTGTCGCATCACCGCCTCCTCGGCATATTCCGAGCAGGTGGGCAGATAGCGGCACTGCCGGCCCATGATGGAGGAGAGGGTGTAGCGGTAGCCGAGAATGAGAACGCGCAGCGCCTGGCGCGGCAGCCGGCGCGCGCCGGCGATCAGCCCGCCGGCCGCAGCCCCGCCTTGCCCCGCCTCGCCCCGCCCCGCTTTCTCCCGGTCCGCCGTCTCACGTCCCGCCATCGCATTGCACCCTCCATGGGTGCCTCACATTTGCCATGCTCGCCGCCGCAGATGGGATTACTCTTCCTTCCATTCAAGGTCGGGGCCGTCGGTCCCGGCGACCCGCGCGGCTCCTCCCTTCCGGAGGTGATCCATGACGCACGCTTTTCCCCCTGCCCCGTCCGGCGATGCCGGCGCCGGCCCCCTGGCGCTGGTGGTGCGCGCGCTGGCCTTCGCGACGCTGCGCCACACGGACCAGCGGCGCAAGGGCCGGCGCGCCCAGCCGTACGTGAACCACCTCGCCGAGGTCGCCCTTCTGGTGAGCGAGGCCACCGGCGGCGCCGATGGCGCCCTCGTCGCGGCCGCGCTGCTGCACGACGTGGTGGAGGACCAGGCGGTCACCGCCGCGGAGATCGAAGCCACCTTCGGCGCGGACGTCGCCGGCCTCGTCATGGAGGTGACCGACGACAAGGCGCTGGAGCCCGCCGAGCGCAAGCGGCTGCAGGTGGCGCACGCCCCGCACCTTACCGAGCGGGCGAAGCTGCTCAAGCTGGCGGACAAGACCGCCAACCTGCGCTCGCTGTCGGAAGATCCGCCCGAGGACTGGGGCGTCACCCGCATGCGCGCCTATGTGGAATGGTCGCGCGCCGTGGTCCAGGGCCTGCGCGGGCGTTCACCGGCGCTGGAAGCCGCGTTCGATGCGGCGGCGGAGGAAGCCATGGCCGCCATCGATGCCCGCGTGAGCGCGGAGGCGGCAGGCTGAGCCCCCTGCTCTACCCTGCGGCGGCGGCCGGCTCCCCGTCCGCCGCCGCGGCTGCGCGCGCGGCCTCGATCTGCCCGATGGCATCCACCACGGCGTCGAAGGTGAGCATGGTGGAGGCGTGGCGCGCCTTGTAGTCGCGCACCGGCTCCAGGACCTTCAGGTCCGCCCAGCGCCCCTCCGGCGGCGCGCCGTTCTCGCGGAGCATGCGCCACATGGCCTCGCGCACGGCGCGCAATTCGTCCGCCTTCGCGCCGACGACGTGGCGCGCCATGAGCGAGGACGAGGCCTGCCCGAGGGCGCAGGCCCGCACCTCATGGGCGAAATCGGTCACCGTGTCCCCGTCCATGGCGAGGTCCACCGTCACGGTGGAGCCGCACAGGCGCGAATGCGCCCGCGCGCTCGCCTGCGGCGCGGCGAGCCGGCCGATCCGTGGAATGTCGGCGGCGAGGGCGAGGATGCGGGCGTTGTAGACGTCGTTGATCATGGGCAGCTCCGAACGCCGCCCGAAGGCGACGGGATGCTGCGGCGCGGGCCTCTCCCGCGCCGGCTTCACGGTCTTATATAGCGTGGGGAGCAACGGGCGGAAGGGTGCGGGGCACCGCCCCGGCGGGCGAAGCGGAAATGCGCGCGCGCCCGGCGCATCCCCTCGCCTCCATCGCTCCGCCACAGGGCCGGCCAAACGGTCGCACATGGGCGTCGGAACGGTATCTTCAGACCAGCCGCCGGGCGTCGCCCTTGCGAAAACGGCCCCTCGCCCCCATGATGGAACTTGAGCACGATGGTGCGCTCGCGGCAAGGAACGGACGGCAAGGCCGCCGCCGGCAATCCGGCGGGGCGCGGTTTGAGCGACACCGCGCATGCGCAGCCCGACGACCGGTGACACTCCCGCTTCGTAATGGGTGCGGGTCGAACGGAGTTGGTGATGGACGCGGTGGTGAAATTGTTCAAGGCGCAGGCCGACCACGAGGAGCGCGAGCGCAAGGCCCGCGAGAGCCAGGCCAGCGAAGGCAAGGCGCGCGACAGCAAGGCGCGCGAGGGGAAAGCCCGCGACGGCAAGGACAGGTCGGACGCCGCCTCGAAGGCGCGCGCCGATGGCGCCCCTGCCGAGCGCAAGAGCTTTCCTCCGCTCGCCGACGGCACGCCGCGCCCCAGCCGCGAGCAGGCGGAAGCGGCGGTGAAGACGCTGCTGGCCTATATCGGCGAGGACCCCGCCCGCGAAGGCCTCCTCGACACGCCGAAGCGCGTGGTGAAGGCCTATGACGAGCTGTTCTCGGGCTATGGCGAGGATGCGGACGAACTGCTCGACCGCACCTTCGGCGAGATCGGGACGTTCGACGATTTCGTGCTGCTGCGCGACATTCCCTTCCACTCCCATTGCGAGCACCACATGGTGCCGTTCGTGGGCAAGGCGCACATCGCCTATTTCCCGGTGGAGCGGGTGGTGGGACTGTCCAAGATCGCGCGGGTGGTGGACATCTTCGCCCGCCGCCTGCAGACGCAGGAGCATCTCACCTCGCAGATCATCAACGCCCTCGACGAAAGCCTGCGCCCCCGCGGCGTGGCGGTGATGATCGAGGCCGAGCACATGTGCATGTCCATGCGCGGCATCACCAAGCAGGGCGTCTCCACCCTCACCACCCAGTTCACCGGCGCGTTCCGGGACGACCCGGCCGAGCAGGTGCGCTTCATCACCCTGGTGCGCTCCCGGTCCTGAAGCCCCGCGCCGCCCAAGCCGGCGCCCTTCAGGCGCCGCTGCGCCCGCATGCGTCCGGACCCCTCCCATGAGCACCGAGAGATGAGCACCGAGGCCTTCTCCTTCCCCCCTGCCGGCAAGGGCGCGGCGCTGGAAGAGGACACCATCCTCTCCCCCCGCTTCGACGCCGGCGGGCTCGTCACCTGCGTCGCCCAGGACGCGCAGACCGGCGAGGTGCTGATGCTCGCCCACATGAATGCGGAAGCCCTCGCCCTCACCATGGCCACCGGCGAGGCGCATTATTTCAGCCGCTCCCGCGGCCGGCTCTGGAAGAAGGGCGAGACCTCCGGCCACACCCAGAAGGTGCTGGAGATGCGCATCGACTGCGACCAGGACGCGGTCGTCATCAAGGTGGAGATGGGCGGCACGGGCGCGGCCTGCCACACCGGCCGGCGCTCGTGCTTCTACCGCACGGTGCCCGTCGGCGCGGCGCCCTCGGCCGGCACCAGGCTCGCCTTCACCGGCGACGCCCCGCGCTTCGACCCCGCCACGGTCTATGGCGGCCAGCACGGCCACGACCATTAGGGCACGCGCCGGCCAAGCCGACTCGAACGGGCGCGACGCGCCCTGACGCGGGGAGATGCGCGCAACATCCCGGCACCGACACGCTTCCGACACCAGAAATTAGTACGAGACGCATAAGGTTCGAGTCCGCGTCGGAACCGGCGCGGCCTGGGGGGCATTGGCAGATCGAGTGCCGGAGTCCGGGGCATCCCCCCTGGCGGCATCGGGAGGCGCGCATGTTTCAGTCCCTCCATTGGCGTTCCGGCCCCTTCGCAGGCCCGCGCCCGGCGACCATCGGGCCCCTCGCCACCGACGGCGAGCCCGGCACCGAGCCGCCCGATCTCGGCACCCCCGCCCATCCGGCCACCGGAGGCGAGGATGACGGGCGGCCGGCCATCGGGCTTGCCCTCGGCGGCGGCGCGGCGCGGGGCTTCGCGCATATCGGCGTGCTGAAGGTGCTGGAGAAGAACCGCATCCGCCCGTCCGTCATCGCCGGCACCTCCATCGGCGCGGTGGTCGGCGGCATCTGGGCGGCAGGCAAGCTCGACATGCTGGAGGCGTGGGCGCTCAGCCTCACCAAGCGCAACGTGCTCGGGCTTCTCGATTTCGCCCTCGGCGGCGCCGGGCTCATCGGCGGCCGGCGCCTGGTGGAGCTCATGCGGCGCGAGGTGGGCGACCTCAGCATCGAGGACCTGCCCCTCGTCTTCGCCGCCATCGCCACCGAGCTCGGCACCGGCCACGAGATCTGGCTGACCCGCGGCGACTTCGTGGAGGCGATCCGCGCTTCCTATGCCCTGCCCGGCATCTTCACCCCGGTGAAGGTGGGCGGACGCTGGCTGATGGACGGGGCGCTGGTGAACCCGGTTCCCGTCTCCGCCGCCCGGGCCATGGGCGCGCGCATGGTGATCGCGGTCAACCTGAACGCCGACGTGTTCGGCCGTGGCACCGTCATCCAGGACCATGGCGGCGTGGTGGAACGGGTGGCCGAGGTGGCGCTGACGGACAAGAAGGCGGGCATCGCCGGCATGCTGAGCCCGGACCGGCTGCGGCGGCAATTCTTCGCCGGCGGCCACGTGAGCGACGGGCCGCGCGGCCTGTCCACGGTGATGATCGATGCCTTCAACATCACCCAGGACCGCATCGCCCGCTCGCGCCTCGCCGGCGACCCGCCGGACCTGATGCTGTCCCCGAAGCTCGGCCGCATCGGCCTGTTCGAGTTCCAGCGGGCGAAGGAGGCCATCGCGGCCGGCATGGAGGCGGCGGAGCGCGCCCTGGACGATATCCAGGCCGGAATGGTGGCGCTGGGATGAGCCCTGCGCCGGAGGGCCTTCCGGCCGGCCCGGGCCGCGGCTAATCTGCGACGCATTCCCATTCCCGAAAGCACAGACATGTTCTACGAGCCTGCCAAGCGCAACCACGGCCTGCCCTTCTCGCCCCTGAAGGCCATCGTCGCGCCCCGGCCCATCGGCTGGATCTCCTCGCTTACGCCCGAGGGGGTGGCCAACCTTGCGCCCTACTCCTTCTTCAACCTGATCTGCGAGTTTCCACCGCTGGTGATGTTCTCGTCGGCCGGCCACAAGGACAGCGCCACCAACATCGAGGCGACCGGCGAGTTCGTCTGCAACCTCGCCACCCTCGATCTGATCGACGCGGTGAACCTCACCTCCACCCCGGCCCCGCGGGACAAGAGCGAGTTCGAGATCGCCGGGCTCGCCCCCGCCCCCTCGCAGCTGGTGAAGCCGCCGCGGGTCGCCGCCAGCCCCTGCGCCCTCGAATGCGTCTATGTGGAGACCTTCCGGCCGAAGGGAAAGGACGGGAAGGTCCCCGACCAGCACATGATCATCGGCGAGGTGGTGGGGGTCTATGTCAACGACGCCGCCATCGTCGACGGCCGGGTCGACATGACGGTCATGAAGTCCCTCGCCCGGTGCGGCTATCTCGACTATTCGGCGGTCGACCGGCTGATGGAGCGCGAGCGCCCGCCCGGCGGCGGCATGGACCTGAAGGCACGCGCCCCGGCGGTCTGAGGGTGCGCGGGGGCCGGCCTCAGCCCGCCCCCGGCGCCGGCGGCCAGTCGGTCGGCTCGCCCCGGCAGGGCATGGCCCGCTCGGTGGGGACATAGATGAGGATGTCCGGACGGAAGCGCTCCACCGCCCCCATGTCGAAGCGACAATAGCGGTGGTGCATCCAGGCATAGGCCGAGGCCTGCGACACGCCCAGGCCCTGCCATGAGCCCTGGCTGAAGCTGTCGCCGATCACCATGATGCGCGGGCCGGGATGGCCGGTATCGATGGCATAGGGCACGAACGGGTCGTTCGCCGGCACCGGCTTCACGATGCCGGGAATGAGGTTCGGGTTCCGCGGCTTGACCATGGGCCCCTTGGGCGGGAACTGCACGTCCGGCGGGTTGGGCACCCGCGCGCCGGTGGCCCGCAGCAGGTCGCCGGTGAGGCGTGGCTCGGGCGGGCCGAGGGCGTCCTGCGGCTTCACCTCCAGGTCCGGCCGGCCGGCCGCCGCCATGGCCGCGTTGAAGCCGAGCAGCATGCCGCGCTGGTTCCAGTGCGTGTCGTAGCGCCAGTGGACCGGGCCGTCCTTCTTCGCCGCGGCGAGGATGGGGCGCATGTCCACGAAGGTGATGCCCGCCGCCTTCATCTGCCGGGCCACCAGGTCGTATTCGGTCGGCTCCTTCTTCAGCCGCCGGGCATAGGCCGGCAGGTACTCGAAATTCGTGGTGTGCCCGTTGGGCGGCACCAGGACCACGAACCGCCCGCCATGGGCCTTCATGTAGGCGTCCATGCGCGCGGCGAAGGCGACGAAGCCGCTGACCGCCTCCGGTCGCACCAATTGGCCGAGGGACTGCTCGAGCGCGTGCTCGTCCTTGAGGAACAGGGCGCCGTGCTCGCCCTTCAAGGCGAGGTCGCCCTGGGTGTCGCCCAGGAAGCGCACATAGGAGCGGTGCGCGGCGAGGACCGCGCCGCGGAAGCCGAAGGCGTTGTTGATGTAGGGATCGGCGCGCCTGGCGGCCTCCTCCCACCAGCGCCCCTCCGGCTCCAGCACCGTCCGCAGCGGCGCCGGCACGTCGGGGGCGACGAGGCCGATGGTGGGCAGGAGGAGGATGGCCACGAAGATGGCAGCCCACCAGCGCCGGAAGGACATGAGAAGCGGCATCGCCCCCTCCTCAGAACCGGAAATAGAGGAACGGCGAATAGGTCGCCGCTCCCACCGAAAGCACGCAGAGCACGAACAGGCCCCACACCACCAGCGTATCCGTCGCGCCGAAGATGGCGAGCCTCACCCGCGGCGCGAGCGCGCGCCCGCGTGGCCGGGGCAGGCCGAACATGGCGAGCGGCCAGGCCAGCACCATGATGGCGATGGTGACCGGCTTCAGCTCGACTTCCAGCTGGGCCGACAGGTAGCCCGCCCCGTTGAGCCCGGCCAGCCCCTGGAACAGCTCGAACGCGGCGGGCAGGCTGTCGGCGCGGAACCAGACCCAGCCGGAAAGCACCACCAGCAGCACGTAGGCGTGGGACAGGATGCGCGGCGCCCGCTTCAGCGCCGCGCCGAAGCCGGTGCGCTCCAGCACCAGGAAGGTGCCGTGATGGACGCCCCAGATGACGAAGGTCCAGCTCGCCCCGTGCCACAGGCCGCAGAGCAGGAACACGCTCCACAGGTTCATCGCCGTGTGCAGGTGGCCGTGCCGGTTGCCGCCGAGGGGGATGTAGACATAGTCGCGGAACCAGCTCGACAGGCTCATGTGCCAGCGCCGCCAGAAGTCGGTGATGGACCGCGCGCCATAGGGCAGGTTGAAGTTGCGCGGGAACTTCAGCCCCATGGCGATGGCGAGGCCGATGGCCATGTTGGAATAGCCGCCGAAGTCGAAATAGATCTGCAGCGCGTAGGCGGTGACGCCGACCCACGCCTCGCCGAGATTGGGCGCCTGGGTGTTGTCGAACACCGCCGCGACGATGGGTGCCACCTCGTCGGCGATCAGCACCTTCCACGACAGGCCGATGATGAAGATGCGCAGGCCCGCCGAGACGCGCCCGAGCGTGGTGCGCCGCGCGCGGATGCGCCGGGCGATGGTGGAGTAGCGCACGATCGGCCCCGCCACCAGTTGCGGGAACATGGTGATGTAGACCGCGATCTCCTCGAACCGCCCGTTGGCCGCGGCTTTGCGCCGGTAGACGTCGACCAGGTAGGAGATGGCGTGGAAGGTGAAAAAGGAGATGCCCAGCGGCAGCGCCGGATGCACCACCGGCAGCTTCAGCCCCGCGGGGGCGAGCAGCAGGTTGAGGTTCTCGGCGAGGAAGCCGGCATATTTGAAGGCGATGAGGCCGCAAAGGTTCGCCGCCACCGCCAGCCCGAGCGCCCTGAGCCGCCAGCGTTCGCTGCGGCCATCGATGAACAGCGCGAAGAGGTAGTTGGCGACGATGGAGACGGCCAGAACCGCGACGTTGGCGAGCCCGCCCCAGGCATAGAAGACGAGGGAGAAGGCGAGCAGGACCAGGTTCCGCGCCCGCACGCCCGGCGTCGCGAAGTAGCACAGCAGGAAGGCCGGCAGGAAATAGAAGAGGAAGGTGACGGAGGAAAAGACCATGGAATGCCGTGAACCGGATCGCCCCTCTCAGCGCCGACGCGCAACGCGCCTCTAATACACGAATTGCTCGCGCAGGATACGCTCGTCGAGCCCGTGGTCCGGATCGAACAGCATGTCGATGGAGGAGGAGGTGTCGAGCCGGGTGGTGACCGCGATGATGTCGCGTACCTCGAAATGGTCGGCCGCCGCGCTCACCGGCCGCTTGTCGGCCTCCAGCACGGCGATGTCGATGCGCGCCTTGTCCGGCACCAGGGCGCCGCGCCAGCGGCGGGGGCGGAAGGGCGAGATGGGCGTGAGCGCGAGCAGCGCCGTGCCCAGCGGCAGGATCGGCCCGTGGGCGGAGAGGTTGTAGGCGGTGGAGCCGGCCGGCGTCGCCACGATGATGCCATCGCAGATCAGCTCCTCCAGGCGCACCCGGCCGTCGATGGAGATACGCAGCTTCGCCGCCTGGTAGGACTGGCGCCAGAGCGACACCTCGTTGATCGCCGGCGCCCGGTGGCGCACGCCCTGCGCATCCACCACCTCCATCAGCAGCGGATGGATGGTGACCGGCAGCGCTGCGGCGAGGCGCTCCGGCAGGCCGTCCTCGCGGAACGTGTTCATGAGGAAACCGACGGTGCCACGGTGCATGCCGTAGATGGGCAGGCCGCGGTCGCGGAAGCGGTGCAGCGTCTGCAGCATCAGGCCGTCGCCGCCGAGGGCGACGATCACATCCGCGTCATCCTCCGAGACGTCGCCGTAGCGGACGACAAGCCGCGCCCGCGCGGCCTCGGCCTCCGGCGTCTGGCTGGAGACGAAGGCGATCTTGTGGAAGCTGCGGGCTTGGTCGCTCATCGGTGCGGCGGTCTGGGAGGCGTCCGGTTGGCGGGCAAGGAGCGGAACGGCGATCGCTGCGACCGGTCTAGCGGTCCCGGCCGCACCTGTCGAGGCGAAGTCGGCGGCCCGGTGCCCGCCGCCTCCGGAATGCGCATGCGCGGCCCGACGCCATCGCCCCCGGGCAGCGCCGCCGATCTGGGCTATGAAGGGGACGAGCCCCTCCGGAAGCCCCGACATGCCCCCGATCCGCCTTGTCTACAGCACCTTCCCCTCCCGCGAGGCCGCGGAGGAGGTGGCCCGCGCGCTGCTGGACGCGCGGCTCGTCGCCTGCGCCAACATCCTGCCGGGCATGGTCTCCCTCTATCGTTGGGAGGGAGCCATCGCGCGCGCCGACGAGGTGGTGCTGCTGCTGAAGACCAGCGCCGCCCGCGCCGGCGAGGTCGTCGAGGCCATCCGCGCGCGGCATCCCTACGAGGTGCCGGCCATCCTCGTGCTGCCCGTGGACGGCGGCTCCCCGGCCTTCCTCGGCTGGATCGCCGCCGAGGTGGAGGAGCCGTCCGCCTGAGGCCTCACAGCACCGGACGCCAGAGCACCGGCACGTAGCGGAAGCCCTCGCCGGCCTTCTCCAGGTGCGCCGCGCCCGGGAACGGGAAGTGATAGCCGGCCACCTGCGTCCGCTCGGACGAAAGCCGGTCGTAGGTCTTGCGCCGGACCTCCGCCGCCATGGCCGGGTCCATGTCGAACATCACCTGCCAGGAGGGGTTGCGCACGAACAGCGCCGGCAGGTTGGTGAGGTCGGACTGGATGAACAGCGCGTCGCTGCCCGAGGCGAGGGTGAAGGAGGTGTGCCCCGGCGTGTGGCCGGGCGTGCCCACCGCCGTGAGGCCGGGCGCGAGCTCCTTGTCCCAGGCGTAGCGCTCGACCTTGCCCTCGAACGGCTTGAACACGCGCCGCGCGTTCTGGAAGCCGCCCTTCTGGGCGTCGGGCGCCCGGCTCATCTGGCCGTCGTCCATCCAGAAGGCCCATTCGCGCTCGGGCACCAGCAGCTGCGCCTTGGGAAAGGCGGGCGTGCCCTCGGCGGTGAGCAGGCCGTTGATGTGGTCGGCGTGGAAATGGGAGATCACCACCTGATCCACCGAGGCCGGATCCACGCCCAGGTCCCCGAGCGTGCCGCGCACAAGCCCCACCGGGCCGGGCTGGCCGCCATTGCCGGTGTCCACGAGCACCTTCCGCCCGCCGATGTCGAGCAGCAGCACGGTGAAGGAGATGGGCACCTGATTCTCCGGCAGGAACGCCGCCTTGAGCGCGGCATTCACCGCATCCTTGGGCTGGTTGCGCACGAACGTGTCGGAGAGGGGAATGGTGCGCATGCCGTCGGAGACGGCGGTGACCACCACGTCGCCCACCTTGTAGCGATAGGCGCTCGGCACCTGCGCCGCCGCGGCGGTCACCGGGGGCTTGGTCGCGGCAGGGCTGGCGGCAGAAGGGCTGGCGGCGGGGGATTGGGCGGAGGCCAGTTGCGGCGCGGCGAGGCCGGCGACCATGGCGCCGGCGCCGCCGGCGATGAGCGAACGTCGCGTGAAATCAATCAAGGGGCAGACCTCTTCGATGGGGCGAGGAGGCGTACCATAGGCCGATACCGTGGCCGCTTACCATGCGGAAGAGGCGCTTGGGGCACGCCCTCGCGCAGCTTTGAAGCGGAGCGATCGCCTCGCCGGACCTCCTGTCCTGACCGGAAGCGTGGCGCCGGGGAGGCTTCAAACGTCCGTCCGCGCCCGGCGGACGGTCCTGCCCGCCGGCCACGCCGGGCACGCGCGACGCGCGGCCCGGCAGGCGGCGTGCAGGCCGCTCGACAAATCGGCGATCAGCGCACCGGCGGGGCGTACAGGATGCCGCCCATGCTCCAGAGCTGGTTGATGCCGCGCGGAATGCCCAGCTTGGAGGCGGCGCCCACGTTGCGCTCGAAGCTCTCGCCGTAATTGCCCACCGCCTTGACGATGCGCACGACGAAATCGTTCGACACCCCGAGCTGCTCGCCGTAATTGCCCTCGGTGCCGACGAGGCGCTTGACCTCCGGCTTCTGCGACTTCACGGCGGCGTCAAGGGTGTTGGTGGCCACCCCCAGCTCCTCGGCGTTGATCATGGCGAAGATGGTCCACTTCACCAGGTTGAACCACTGGTCGTCGCCCTGCCGCACCACCGGGCCGAGAGGCTCCTTGGAGATGACGTCGGGCAGCACGATGTGGTCGGCCGGCTTCGCCATGGTGAGGCGCAGCGCATAGAGCTGCGACACGTCGGTGGTGATGGTGTCGCACTTGCCGTCTTCATAGGCCTTCACCAGGTCGCCGCTGGTGGGCAGGGTGACCAGCTCCAGCGCCATGCTGTTGGCGGCGAAATAATCCTTGGTGGTGCTCTCGGCGGTGGTGCCCGCCTGCACGCAGACCTTGGACTTGTCGAGCTCCAGGGCCGAGGTCACCTTGCGCGCGTCGCGCACCAGGAAGCCCTGGCCGTCATAATAGTTGATGGCGGTGAACAACAGGCCGAGCTTGGCCTCGCGCTCCAGCGTCCAGGTGGAGTTGCGCGACAGCACGTCGATCTTGCCGTCCTTCAGCGCCGGGAAGCGCTCGTCCGCCGTGAGGGGAACGAACGACACCTTGTTCGGATCGTTGAAGATCGCGGCCGCGAGCGCGCGGCACACGTCCACGTCGAAACCGGTCCACTTGCCCGAAGCGTCGGGGGCGGAGAAGCCCTGGAGGCCCTTGGACACGCCGCAGAGCAGCTCGCCGCGGTCCTTGACGCTCTTGAGGGTCTGTGCCGGGGCCGCCGTGGCGGCAAGCGCAAGGGTGGCGCCGGCCAGGATGGCCAGGATCGTCTTCATGAATGCCCCCAGTGAGGAATTTGGTGGAAAAGGGCCGCCCTCAGAGGGCGGCCTGCTGGCGCACGACCACCTTGGTGCCCACGGGCACGCGGCCGTACAGGTCGATAATGTCGGTGTTCACCAGCCGGAAGCAGCCCGAGGACACCGCATAGCCGATGGTCTGCGGCTGGTTGGTGCCGTGGATGCGGTAGACGGTGCCGCTGATGTAGAGCGCCCGGGCGCCCATGGGATTGCCGGGGCCGCCGGCCATGAAGCGCGGCAGATAGGGCTGGCGCTGGATCATCTCGGCCGGTGGCGTCCAGTCGGGCCACTCGGCCTTGCGCTCGATGCTCTTGAGGCCCGACCACTGGAAGCCGTCGCGGCCGACGCCGATGCCGTAGCGGATGGCGCGGTTGTCGCCCTGCACAAGATACAGGAAGCGCTCGTTGGTGTGGATGACGATGGTGCCCGGCTTCTCCGTGGTGCGGAAATAGACCGGCTGGCGGCGGAAGGCAGGGTCCATCTGCGCCACGTCGTCCTGGGGTGCTTCCAGGCCCGGCTGGTCGTCGATATCCATCACGGCGCCCGGCGCGCCGCGCGGGCCCATCTGGGCGCTGGCGGCGGAAGCGAAGGCGAACAGGCCGACCTGAAGCAGGGCGGCGAAGGTCAAGGTCTTGAACGTCGTTGGCATCATGCCGGCCTCTTCTTTCGCGTCCCGGGCGGAACAGCCCGCCGGAAGCGGTGATCGAACCGGTCGCCCGCCGCGCGAACAGCCGCGCCACGCCCGATCCGGCTTCCCTCCCCGCGTGACCCGCCCTGCCTTGACTTGCGAAACCGCATTCCGCGGCCCCGCGAAGAACGCCGGCACGGCGAACACTCACGACCCCACACTGGGATTAGCCGAGGCAGCGCGCGAGGAAAAGGGGGAACGCGCCCCGGCCGGGGTGTCATTTTCAGGCCCAGGCGTTGCGGAATGGTATCATGCACGGTCAAACCCGCACGAAACGCACCGCAAGCGGCCCCCATTCCCGTTCTGGACGAGCGGCGCCGGCCTGCCTAAAAGGGCGCCGTGACACGTGAAGACGCCTACCTGCGTGGTCCGCAGGAGTGGGCATAAGGAGTTTCCGCATGATTGCCTTGACCTTCCCCGACGGCGCGCAGCGCGACTATGCCGAGGGGACGTCCGGCGCCGACATCGCCGCCGCCATCTCCAAGTCCCTCGCCAAGAAGGCCGTGGCCGTCACCCTGGATGGCCAGCTCGCGGACCTTGCCGAGCCCATCGGCCGCGACGCGAAGATCGAGATCGTCACCCGCGACGACCCGCGCGCGCTGGAGCTGATCCGCCACGACTGCGCCCACGTGCTGGCCGAGGCGGTGCAGGAGCTGTGGCCGGGCACCCAGGTGACCATCGGCCCGGTGATCGAGAACGGCTTCTATTACGACTTCGCCCGCAACGCCCCGTTCACGCCGGAAGACCTGCCGGTGATCGAGGCGAAGATGCGCGAGATCATCGCCAAGGACCGCCCCTTCACCCGCGAGGTCTGGACCCGCGAGGAGGCCAAGCGCGTCTTCGCCGCCAAGGGCGAGGCCTACAAGGTGGAGCTGGTGGACGCCATCCCCGCGGGCCAGGACCTGAAGATCTACAGGCAGGGCGAATGGTTCGACCTCTGCCGCGGCCCGCACATGCCCTCCACCGGCAAGATCGGCGGCGCCTTCAAGCTGATGAAGGTGGCCGGCGCCTATTGGCGCGGCGATTCGAACAACCCCATGCTCACCCGCATCTACGGCACCGCCTGGCATGACGAGAAGGAGCTTGCCGCCTACCTCCACCGCCTGGAGGAAGCCGAGAAGCGCGACCATCGCCGCCTCGGTCGGGAGATGGACCTCTTCCATTTCCAGGAGGAAGGCCCCGGCACGGTGTTCTGGCACCCGAACGGCTGGACCCTGTTCCAGGAGTTGGTGGCCTACATGCGCCGCCGGCTGAAGGCCGACTACCAGGAGGTGAACGCCCCGCAGGTGCTGGACCATTCCCTGTGGGAGACCTCCGGCCACTGGGGCTGGTACAAGGAGAACATGTTCAAGGTCCAGTCGGCGGGCGACGAGACCAAGGACGAGCGCGTGTTCGCGCTGAAGCCCATGAACTGCCCGGGCCATGTGCAGATCTTCAAGCACGGGCTGAAGAGCTATCGCGACCTGCCGCTGCGCCTCGCCGAGTTCGGCGCGGTGCACCGCTACGAGCCCTCCGGCGCCCTGCACGGGCTGATGCGCGTGCGCGGCTTCACCCAGGACGACGCCCACATCTTCTGCACCGAGGAGCAGATGGCGGCCGAGTGCCTGAAGATCAACGACCTCATCCTCTCCACCTATGCCGACTTCGGCTTCGAGGAGATCGTGGTGAAGCTCTCCACCCGGCCGGACAAGCGCGTCGGCTCGGATGCGGTGTGGGATCACGCCGAGGAGGTGATGACGGCCGTCCTCAAGCAGATCGAGGATGCCTCGGGCGGCAAGATCAAGACCGGCATCCTGCCCGGCGAGGGCGCCTTCTATGGCCCCAAGTTCGAGTACACGCTGAAGGACGCCATCGGCCGCGAATGGCAGTGCGGCACCACCCAGGTGGACTTCAACCTGCCGGAGCGGTTCGGCGCCTTCTATGTGGACGCGGACGGGCAGAAGAAGACGCCGGTGATGATCCACCGCGCCATCTGCGGCTCCATGGAGCGCTTCACCGGCATCCTCATCGAGCACTTCGCCGGGCACTTCCCGCTGTGGCTCGCCCCGGTCCAGATCGTGGTGGCCACCATCACCTCGGATGCGGACGATTATGCCGCCGAGGTGGTGGACAGGCTGAAGGCGGCGGGCCTCAGGGTCGAGCTCGACCTGCGCAACGAGAAGATCAACCTGAAGGTCCGCGAGCACTCGCTGGCCAAGGTTCCGGTGCTTCTCGTGGCGGGCAAGAAGGAAGCGGCCGAGCGCACCCTCTCCATTCGCCGCCTCGGCTCCAACGCCCAGGCCAGCGGCAGCCTCGACGAGGTGGCGGCCGCGCTCGCCGACGAGGCGGTGCCCCCGGACCTGAAGCGCAAGGCCCTCGGTGCCGCCAGCAAGGCGGCGTGAAACAAAAAACGGGGCGCTTCGGCGCCCCGTTCTCGTTCCGGCCGTCTGCGGGCAGGGTCAGGTCAGCTCGCCTCGGCGAGGAGCGAGAGCTGCTGCTGGCCCACCGCGCCGGCGCGGTCGGTGAGCGGGGTGGGATAGTCGCCGGTGAAGCAGTGGTCGGTGAATTGCGGCTTCGCCGGATCGCGCCCCTCATAGCCCATGGCCCGGTAGACGCCGTCCACCGAGAGGAAAGCGAGGCTGTCCGCGCCGATATAGCGGCGCATGCCTTCGAGGTCGTGGGTGGCGGCGAGCAGCTTGTCCCGGTCGGGCGTGTCGATGCCGTAATAATCGGGATGGGTGATGGGCGGGGAGGCGATGCGGAAATGCACCTCCTTGGCGCCGGCGTCGCGCATCATCTGCACGATCTTCACCGAGGTGGTGCCGCGCACCAGGCTGTCGTCCACCAGCACGATGGAGCGGCCTTCCACCACCGAGCGGTTGGCGGAGTGCTTCATGCGCACGCCCTGGTCGCGGATGGACTGGGTGGGCTGGATGAAGGTGCGGCCCACATAGTGGTTGCGGATGATGCCGAGCTCGTAGGGGATGCCCGAGTGCTGGGAGAAGCCGATGGCCGCCGGCACGCCGGAATCCGGCACCGGCACGATGACGTCGGCATTGGCCGGGCTTTCCTGCGCCAGCACCTGCCCCATCTTCTTGCGCACCTGGTAGACGGAGCGTCCGCCGACCACGGAATCGGGCCGGGCGAAATAGATGTACTCGAAGATGCAGGGGCGCGGCGCCATCTCCGGGAAGGGCTTGAACGACTGGATCCCGTCCTCGTCGATGACGACGACCTCGCCGTTCTCCACGTCGCGCACGTAGCGCGCGCCGATGATGTCGAGGGCGCAGGTCTCGGACGCCAGGATCGGCGAGCCGTCCAGCGAGCCCAGCACCAGCGGCCGGATGCCGAGCGGGTCGCGGGCGCCGATCAGCTTCTTGTTGGTGAGGGCGACCAGCGAATAGGCGCCTTCCAGCGCCCGGATGGCGTCGACGAAGCGGTCGATGAAGCGCGGCTTGCGGGAGCGCGCCACGAGGTGAAGGATCACCTCGGTGTCGGTGGTGGACTGGGTGATGGCCCCCTCGCGCACCAATTGCTTGCGCAGGGTCAAACCGTTGGTGAGGTTGCCGTTGTGGCCCACGGCGAAGCCGCCGGCGTCGAGCTCGGCGAACAAGGGCTGCACGTTGCGCAGCAGCGTCTCGCCGGTGGTGGAGTAGCGCACATGGCCCACCGCCATGTCGCCGGGCAGGCGGGCGATGACGCCGGCGTCGGAGAAGGCATCCCCCACGAGGCCGAGGCGCCGCTCGGAATGGAAGCGCCGGCCGTCATAGCTGACGATGCCCGCCGCCTCCTGCCCGCGATGCTGGAGCGCATGCAGACCGATGGCCGTGATCGCCGCGGCTTCCGGATGATTGTAGATGCCGAAGACGCCGCATTCCTCGCGCAAGGTGTCGCCGTCGAGATCGAAATCCCGCGACGCTCCGGCGCCTTGCCCACCCTCGATCTCGAAGCCCATCATGCACCTCCGCCCGGGCGGCCTAGAGGCCGGTGCCGCGCGCGCTTTCGACCAGCTGGTCCAGTCCTTCCCGCCCCAGGCGGCGATACGCGCCAGCGCCGGGACCGGATGACGGGGCCAGTGCGGCCGCGATTGTGGTGCCCCCAGATCCGTACGCGGTCCCCCCGTCGGGGAGGCCGGAGTGGCGGGCGCGTCGCCCTCCTCACCGGAGGGGCGTTTCTTTAGCTGTTCAAGAATGGTGTTTCCAGGGTTATCCGGCAACTGGGCCTTGAGCCAGTCCCCCATATTCGTGAGCGCCGGGAGCGTTTTCGCGTTTGCAACCCACGGCGGGAGCTTCTCCGGCGGCACCAGCCAGTTGAAGAAGAGCAGCGCGATCACCATGAGCAGCAGCCCGCGGGCGATGCCGAACAGGAAGCCCATGGTGCGGTCGAGGGCGCCGATTCGGCTGTCGAGCACCACGTCGGAGACCCGGGCCGTGATGATGGAGGTGATCAGCAGGGTGCCGAGGAAAAGCAGAGCGACAGTTGTGGCAAGTGCCGCGGTGTCCTGCTGGATGTACTGCTTCACGTAAGGCAGGGCCTGCTTATGGAAATAAACGGTCACGCCGGCGGCAATGATCCAGGACATGATGGAGAAGATTTCGCGCAGGAAGCCGCGAACCATCGCAAGCAACCCCGAAATCAGCATGACCGACAGAACAATGATGTCGAGCAGGGTCACAGGCATCGGCGCGTTGATCCGTTCTGGGCGCATCGCGATGCGCTGATGCGCGCGGCCAGCCGCCCCCGGGCACTCGCCCCGGGGACCCGCCGCGCGGCTGATATAGCTTGCACCGCCGTCCGCGTCACCTTCCCCCCTCCTCGCTCCATTGCGCATGTTCCGCGGACCGTGGCACGGCGTCACGGGGCTCGAGGCTCCGCGATTCGCGCATGGCTGGCCGGCGCGGTGCGCGGGCGGCGACGCCGGCCACCAGCTCGGCCAGGGAGGCCACGGGCGTGACCGCCACCGGCGCCTCGATTCCGTCGAGCCCGCCGGCGGGGACCACGGCGCGGGCGAAGCCCAGCTTCGCCGCCTCCTTCAGGCGGGCCGGCGCCTGCGAAACCTGCCGCACCGCGCCGGTGAGGCTCGCCTCGCCGAAATAGACCGCGTCCGCCGGCAGGGGCGCCCCGGTGAGGGAGGAGACGAGGGCCGCCGCCACCGCAAGGTCGGCCGCCGGCTCGCCGATCCTCAGCCCCCCGGCCACGTTGAGATAGACATCATGGCCGCCGAGCCGCACGCCGCAGCGGGCATCGAGCACCGCCAGCACCATGGACAGGCGGTTGGGATCCCAGCCCACCACGGCGCGGCGCGGCGTCCCGAGGGAGGACGGGGCCACCAGCGCCTGGATCTCCACCAGCACCGGCCGCGTGCCTTCCATGCCGGCGAAGACGGCGGTCCCGGGAGCACCGGCGTCACGGTTGGACAGGAACAGCTCGGAGGGGTTCGCCACCTCGGCGAGGCCGCGCCCTGTCATCTCGAACACGCCGATCTCGTCGGTGGGTCCGAAGCGGTTCTTCTGCGCCCGCAGGATGCGGAACTGGTGGCCGCCGTCGCCCTCGAACGAGAACACCGCGTCCACCATGTGCTCCACCACCCGCGGGCCGGCGATCTGCCCGTCCTTGGTGACGTGGCCCACGAGGATGACGCAGGCCCCGGTCTGCTTGGCATAGCGCACCAGGAGCTGGGCGGACGTGCGCACCTGCGTCACCGTGCCGGGGGCGGATTCGACGCTGTCGGACCACATGGTCTGGATGGAATCGATCACGACCATGTGAACGGGCGGGCCGCCTGAAAGGGTGGCGATGATGTTCTCGGCGTTGGTCTCGGCGGCGAGGCCCACCTCCGCCCGGTCGAGGCCGAGCCGCTGGGCGCGCAGGCGCACCTGGTCCACCGCCTCCTCGCCCGAGACATAGACCACCCGTTGCCCGCGCTCCGCCAGCGCGGCCGAGGCCTGCACCAGCAGCGTCGACTTGCCGATGCCCGGGTCGCCGCCGATGAGGAGGACGGAGCCGGGCACGAAACCACCCCCCGCCACCCGGTCGAGCTCGCCGATGCCGCAGATGAGGCGCGGCGCGGGCTTGGCCGTGCCCTGCAGGGTTTCCAGCGCCACCGCCCGCCCCTTCCGGCTGGAGCGCTGGGCCGCCGGCACGCTGGCGGCGACCGCCACTTCCTCCGCGATGGTGTTCCAGCCGCCGCACGCCTCGCACTTGCCCTGCCAGCGCGTGTAGACGGCGCCGCAGGACTGGCAGATGAAGGAATGATCGCGCCGCGCCATGGAGCCTTCCTGAGGTGCCGCCGAGCCGCCCGGCACGATGTGGGAACGAGGGGCCGAATCCGCGGCCGCATGTTTCCCATTACACCACGTTTCGCCTCGCCCCATGGCCCACCCCGCCCGGCTCCGCCCACGGGAGGCCCGGCGTCGGGTTGCAGCGCGTGGATGTGGCGCGCCGCGATGGCAGGCGCCGGGCCCATCTGCTAAGGGGTACCTCAATCTGGAAACACGAAGCGCCCGCGGGCGCCGGGTCGGGGAGGACGTGCGTGTCCGGCGAAAGCGTCACGCGACCGGATCCCGGCATGCCCCCGGTCCCGGCCGGCTCGGCCGAGGAAACCCTCTCCGGCGACTGGGCGCGGGGGGCCTGGGACGAGGCGGCCTTCGCCCGCGAGCAGGCCGCCCTCGGGCGGCTGTGGACCTTTCTCGGCATGGTCGCGGACGTGGCCGAGGACGGCCAATGGTTCCGCACCGTGCTCGGCGGCCGCTCCATCTTCGTGCAGCGCTTCGGGGAGGAGATCCGCGGCTTCGAGAACCGCTGCGCCCACCGCCTGCATCCCCTGCGCACCGGCGATCGCGGGCGTGGCCCGGTGGTCTGCGCCTTCCACCACTGGCGCTACAACAAGGACGGGCTCGCCCTCGGCATCCCGGTCTGCGACGAGGCCTTCGGCACCAGTCCCAAGGCCCTCGACGCACGGCTCGCGCCGGTGGAGCTCGGGGTGTGCGGCGGGCTCCTCTTCGGCCGCTTCCCGTCGCCGGGCCACAGCGAAAGCCTCGCCGATTTCCTCGGCGACACGGCGCCGCTCATGGAAACCCTGTGCCCGGCGCGCGGGCAGGCCCGCCGGATCGGCGGCGAGATCCGGGCCAACTGGAAGTTCCTCACCCATATCGGCCTCGACGACTACCACCTCGTCGCCGTGCACCCGACCACCTTCGGGCGCAACGGCTACCTGAAGGCCGCGGACGTCACCTATGCCCGGTTCGGCCGGCACAGCCTCTACACCACCGAGGCCGGCGACGACCCGGCCGGGCGCATCCTCGCGGCCTGTCGGGCCGGCACCTACCTGCCGCGTGACTACGTGATCCTGAACGTGTTTCCGAGCCTCGGCCTGTCCCAGTTCCACGCCGTCGACCTGTTCGGCCGCGCCCATTACCGCGTGCTGGCCTACCGCTACGCGCCGCTCGCCCCCGGCCTCTCCCGGCTCGACGGCTGGCTCCTGCCGGCCCCGGAGCCGGCGGCCCGGCGCGGCGTGCGCGGCGTCATCGACCGCATCGCCGCGGCCGCGGTGTCCCGCATCGTGCCGTTCCACGTGCGGCGCGTGATGGGCGAGGACAACGCGGTCTGCGAGCGGCTCCAGACCATGGCCCGGCAGATGGACGCGCCGCAGCGCCTGAGCCCGGCCTTCGAGGCGCGGATCGGCTGGTTCGAGGAGGCCTGCGCGGCGGCGCTCCGCGGCGCCTCGGCACCGGCCGGCGCGGAGCCTCAGCCGCCGCCCGATCCCCCGCCCACGTAGCGCCGCGCATAGCGCGTGCCGAGGGAGGCGAGCACCTCGTAGCCGATGGTGCCGGAACGGACGGCGAGGTCGTCCACCGAGATGCCGTCGCCAAGGAACACCGCCGTATCGCCGCGCTGGACCGAGCCTTCCGGCAGGTCGGTGATGTCGAGGGTGGCGAGGTCCATGGAGACCCGACCCACGAGATGGCAGCGCTTGCCGGCGAGGATGGCCTCCACCCCCTTGGCCGCGTCCGAGGAGCCGCCGGCGCGGAACAGCCCGTCCGCATAGCCGATGGAGACGGTGGCGAGCCGGCTCGGCCGCTTCAGGCGCTCGGCGGCACCGTAGCCCACCGTCTCCCCGGCCGGCGCCGTGGACACCTGCACCACCTTCACCTCGAGCCGCACCACGGGGCGCAGCGGCGGCACGCCGGCGATGGCGACGCCGCCATAGAGGAAGATGCCCGGCCGCACCAGGTCGAAGCGGAAATCCCGGCCGAGCAGGGTTCCGGCCGAGTTGGCGAGGGAGGCGGGAACGCCGGGAAAGCGCCGCGCCACGTCAGCGAAAACGAGGCGCTGGCGCGCGGTGAGCACATGGCCCGGCAGGTCGGCGCAGGCGAGATGGCTCATGATCAGGCTCGGCTTGAAGCCGAGCAGGCGGAACGTGCCGGAGAGCTGCACCGCCTCCTCGAGGGACAGGCCGAGCCGGTGCATGCCGGTATCCACATGGATCGCCGCCGGGATGTCGGCCGAGCGGTCGCGGCAGAAATCGCTCCATTCGGAGACTTCCGCCACCGAGCCGAGCACCGGCCGCACCTGCGCCGCGGCGAAGTCCGGGGCGGTGTCGGGCAGGAGGCCGTTGAGGACGTAGATGACCGCGTCCGGCAGCAGCGCGCGCAGGGCCACCGCTTCCTTGAAATGCGCGACGAAGAAGGTCCGGGCCCCGGCGCGCCACAAAGCGGGGGCGACGGGCTCGATGCCGAGGCCGTAGGCATCGGCCTTCACCACGGCGGCGCATTCGGCGGGCGCGGCAAGGGCGGACAGGGTGCGCCAGTTGTCGGCGATGGCGTCGAGATCGATGGTCAGGACCGCGCCCGCCTCGCGCTCCTCGCGGGCGAGGGCCTCGACGCGGACCGGATCGGCCGGCGGGACCGCTAGCGGCGGTCCGGCAGGTGGTCCTCCCGCGCCAGGTTGGAGAAGCGGGTGAACTGGGGCTCGAAATGCACCTTTACCGTCCCCGTCGGACCGTGGCGCTGCTTTCCGATGATGATTTCGGCCGTGTTCTCGGCCGCCTTCATCTCGATCTCCCACTTGAACCACTCCTCTGTGCCCGGTTTCGGCTCCTTGCTCTTCAGATAATATTCCTCCCGGAACACGAACATGACCACGTCGGCGTCCTGCTCGATGGAGCCGGATTCGCGCAGGTCCGACAGTTGCGGCCTCTTGTCGTCCCGCGACTCCACCTGTCGCGAGAGCTGGGACAGGGCCATGATGGGCACTTGCAGCTCCTTCGCCAAGGCTTTTAGGCCGGTGGTGATCTCGGTGATCTCCTGCACGCGCCCCTGGGACGAGCTCTTGGACGTGCCCGACAGCAGCTGGAGATAGTCCACCACCATGAAATCAAGCCCGCGCTGGCGCTTCAGCCGGCGCGCCCGGGCGACGAGCTGGGCGATGGAGAGGCCGCCCGTGTCGTCGATGTAGAGCGGGATGGTCTGCATGGTCTGGGCGGCGGCGGCGAGCTTGGCGAACTCGCTCTCGGAGATGTCGCCGCGGCGGATCTTGTAGGAGGCGATCTCCGCCTGCTCGGCGAGGATACGCGTGGCCAGCTGTTCCGCCGACATTTCGAGGGAGAAGAACCCGACGATGCCGCCGGACAGCGTTTCCAGCGCCCCGTCCGGCCGCTGCTCGCCGCGATAGGCGGCGGCGATGTTGAAGGCGATGTTGGTGGCAAGCGAGGTCTTGCCCATGGCGGGGCGCCCGGCAAGGATGACCAGGTCGGACGGCTGGAGCCCGCCCATCTGGTGGTCGAGGTCGTCGAGCGCGGTGGCGATGCCCGACAGGTGCCCGTCGCGCTGGAAGGCCTTGGAGGCCATGTCCACCGATTCGCGCAGGGCCTCGCCGAACCTGAGGAAGCCGCCGTCGTAGCGGCCCGTCTCGGCGATCTCGTAGAGGCGCTTTTCCGCCTGCTCGATCTGGTTCTGCGGCGTGGCGTCCACCGGGGCGTCATACGCCTCGTTGACGATCTCCTCGCCGATGCGGATGAGCTCGCGCCGCACCGAGAGGTCGTAGATGGTACGGCCGTAGTCCTCGGCATTGATGATGGTGGTGGCCTCGGCGGCGAGGCGGGCGAGGTATTGCGGGCCGGTCAGCCCGGCCACGTCGAGGTCGGCGGGCAGGAACGTCTTGAGCGTGACCGGCGTGGCCAGCTTGCCGGCGCGCACCAGGGCGGACGACAGCTCGTAGATGCGCGCGTGGATGGGCTCGTAGAAATGGGACGGCTCGAGGAAGTCGGAGACGCGATAGAACGCCTCGTTGTTCACCAGGATGGCGCCGAGCAGCGCCTGTTCCGCCTCCACATTGTGCGGGGCCTGACGATAGGACGGGTCGAGGTCGCCCTTGTTGGGGAGGTCGAGCATGGAAGCCGGGATCCGCTGGAGGGTGATTTCCTTACCAAGTTCCGCATCGATCGGCACGAACCATCTGGCCGCGCGGCGTGAGGATAGCGGGAAAAACCCACCGAAGCGTTGAGCCGCCATGGGCCCGCGCCGGTCGCCGGGGCCGCACTTTCCCTTTGCACGCCCCGCAAGGTGAGGTAGAGCCGTTCCCCGGCGGCAGAATGCAGGGGGTGGTTCATGCGGGCGTTTCATGCCGGGTCGATTCGCATCGCCGTGCTGGCGGCGACGGTCGTGTCCCTGTCCTCCGCCGCGCTCGGACAGTCGGATCCCCTGACGCCGCCGCCGGACCTCGGCGCCGCCGGCGTGCCGGTGCCCATCGACGGCACCGCCATCTATGGCCAGGGCACGCCGCCGCCGGAGGGCATGATGGCCATTCCGGTACCGCCCTCCACCTGCAGCGGCCTCTCGTCCGTCGTGCGCACCCAGGGCTTCATCCTGGTCCCCACCGGCGGTGGCAACGCCCAGCGCTACGTCCGCGACGAGCGCTATTGCGCCGAGGGCCAGACCACCAGCCCGGCCTGGCTTCCCACGGCGGACAATCCGCGCTGCTTCGTCGGCTACACCTGCGGCACGGCCAACAATGACGGCGGGAACTAAGGCGCGGCGGCCCGCCGCGCGCCCGCTTTCCCCCTGCTTCTCGTTCCTGGCAGCCGCCCGATGCGCGTGACCCCCGACAGCGTCCTCTTCATCACCATCGACTCGTGCCGCTTCGACACCTTCGTCGCGGCCAACGCACCGGCGATGAAAGCCATCTCGCCCCTCTACCGGGCGCAGGCGCCGGCGCATTTCACCTATGCGTCGCACATGGCCATGTTCGCCGGCTTCACCCCGGGCGTGGCCGAGCTCGAGACACCGTTCCTCAACCCCAAGTTCGCCCGCCTCTTCCGCCTCGACCGCGCCGGCGCGCCGGGGCATGCCCGGCCGGGCTTCTCGGTGAGCGGCGACGACATTGTCTCCGGCTTCCGCAACGCCCGCTACGCCACGGTGGGCACCGCGGCCATGGGCTGGTTCGATCCGAAGACGCCGGTCTCGAAGAAGCTCACCGGCAGCTTCGAGCAGTTTCTCTTCACCGGCGACAAGGGGGTCGCCGCCCAGCTCGCCTTCATCGAGAAGGCGCTGGCCCGGGAGACGCGGCGCAACCTGTTCATCTTCATGAACATCGGCGAGACGCACGTACCTTATTACCACGAAGGCGCGCCGTGGGACCGGGCGGACAATCCCTGCCTGCCCTTCCAGAAGGTCAACCGGGCCGAGACCTGCCGCGAGCGCCAGCGCCTGTGCTGCGAATATGTGGACCGCATGATCGCCCCGCTGCTGGAGCGCTTCGCCGACGCCACCATCGTCGTGTGCGGCGACCACGGCGACTGCTGGGGCGAGGACGGGCTGTGGGAGCACGGCATTTCCCACCCCATGACGCTCACCGTGCCGCTGCTCATCCGCTATCGCGGCCGCCCGGTGGACGAGGCCGCCGCCGGCTGACGCCCGGCTGGCGCGCGCCGCGGCGCCGGACGGGACGGCCCGGCCTATTCCACCTTCTCGTTGGGATAGACGCCGAAGAGCTGCGCCTGCTGCACATAGCCGTCGAAGCCGTCGCCGGAGAGGCGGCAGAACTTGCCGTCGCAGGACTTCACCACGCCGAGCACCTTCGGCTCCAGCTGCGCGACGACGCGGGCCTCGGCATCCGGCCCGGCGCGCAGGGGCACGGTCTCGCCCTTCAGCCACGGCGCCACGAGGGCGGTGCGGCGCAGCGACACCATGGAATGGTAGACCCATCCCTCCGAGCCGTCGGAATCGCGGATCCGCCGCCAGGTGCCGTATTCGGCGGTCACCTCCACCGGCAGGCCGGCGCGGGTGAACACCCAGGACACGTCATGGTCCTTGTTGGGACCGTTGCGCACATTGACGGTATCGGCCTTGAGCGAGACGAAGCGGGGCACCGGCAGGCCGGACGTCCCGTCCTCCGCCGCCCGCGCCGGCGCGGCCGCGCCGCCAGCGAGCACCGATGCCGCCGAAACCGCCAGCGCCAAGGCCGCGGCCACGAGGCTCGGCATCCGGTGAGGTCGCATCTTCGGCATGACGGGAACGTCCTTTCGCATCGCACCTAAATCGGTGGAAAATCCGGCGGCGTCGCGTCGCCCTGGAGCCGGAAGTTCCCCTTGGTGTCTCACCAAAAGGTTAGGAGGGGGTTGTCGGGCCGCCCGGACGGGGCAGGAAGTGCCCCGCCCCGCCGCCGCCGTCAAGGCGCCTTGCGCCTCGCGCCTTGTGTTTCGCCGCCTGTCTGCTAGAGGGGACCGATTGCTGTACAACTGGGGAATGGGGAGTAACGATGGTGCGTCGCAAACCCCTCGTCGTCGTCACCCGCAAGCTGCCCGACTCGGTCGAGACGCGCATGCGTGAGCTGTTCGACGCGAAGCTGAACATCGACGACGTGCCCATGGACCAGGCCGCCCTCGTGGAAGCGGTGAAGACGGCCGACGTGCTGGTGCCCACCGTCACCGACCGGATCGATTCGGCGGTGCTTTCCCAGGCCGGCGAGAACCTGCGGCTCATCGCCTCCTTCTCCAACGGCGTCGACCATATCGACGTGTCGAGCGCGCTCAACCGCGGCATCACCGTCACCAACACTCCCGGCGTCCTCACCGAGGACACCGCGGACATGACCATGGCCCTCATCCTCGCCGTGCCGCGCCGCCTCGCCGAGGGCGCGCAGGTGATGATCGCCGACAAGGAAGAATGGCCCGGCTGGTCGCCCACCTGGATGCTCGGCCGGCGGATCTGGGGCAAGCGCCTCGGCATCATCGGCATGGGCCGCATCGGCCAGGCGGTGGCGCGCCGCGCCAAGGCCTTCGGCCTGCAGATCCACTATCACAACCGCCGCCGCCTCGCCCCCGGCATCGAGGAGATGCTGGACGCCACCTACTGGGACAGCCTCGACCAGATGCTGGCGCGCATGGACATCGTGTCGGTCAATTGCCCGCACACGCCGGCCACCTACCATTTGCTCTCCGCCCGCCGCCTCAAGCTGCTCAAGCCCGACGCCTACGTGGTGAACACCGCCCGCGGCGAGGTGATCGACGAGAACGCCCTCACCCGCCAGCTGGAAGCCGGCGAGATCGCCGGCGCCGGCCTCGACGTGTTCGAGCACGAGCCGGCGGTGAACCCCAAGCTCATCCGCCTCGCCCGGCAGGGCAAGGTGGTGCTGCTGCCGCACCTGGGCTCGGCGACGCTGGAAGGCCGCGTCGACATGGGCGAGAAGGTGATCGTCAACATCAAGACCTTCATGGACGGCCACCGTCCCCCGGACCGCGTCCTGCCCGCCATGCTGTGAGGCAACAGCCTGCGCCGCAGTTTGGCGCAGGCCCGCATGCGAGGGGATCGACCGCGCATCACGCCGCGAACATGACGCCGCGAAGGCGCACGCACCGTTTCTCCCCCTGGGGTCGGTGTCGCGCCACGTGCCAGCCGGGCCGCGACGCTTACGCCGCCGCGCCCCTGCGATGGGCGGACAGATCAGTGATGCGCGTGCCCTCCCCCGTCAGCGGGTTCTCCGGGTCCCAGCCGTAGCTGAGCGTCTCGAAGCGCATGGAGCGCGCGTCGATCATCAGCAGCCGGCCCACCAGCCCCTCACCGAAATCGACGATGGCGCGGATCGCCTCCAGCGCGGCCAGCGCGCCGGCCAGCCCCGCCAGCGCGCCGAGCACGCCCGCCTCGGCGCAGGCCGGCACGGTGCCGGCGGGCGGCGGCTCGGGAAAGAGGCACCGATAGGTGGGGTTGGGGGTCCCGTCCGGCCCGGTCTCGTGGGCGCGGATGGTGGTGATGGTGGCATCGAAGGCGCCGAGGGCCGCCGTCACCAGCGGCTTGCGCGCCAGCACGCAGGCATCGGACACCAGATAGCGCGTCGAGAAATTGTCCGAGCCGTCCACCACCACGTCCGCCTGGGCGATGAGATCGAGGGCATTGCCCGCGTCGAGCCGCACCGCGTGGGTGATCAGCTCCACGTGCGGGTTGAGGGCGTGGACGGCGTCGCGCGCGCTCTCGGTCTTGGGCCGCCCCACATCCTGGGTGCGATGGATCACCTGCCGCTGGAGGTTGGAGAGGGAGACCACGTCGTCCTCGACGAGGATCAGCCGCCCCACCCCCGCCGCGGCGAGATAGAGCAGCACCGGGGCGCCCAGCCCGCCGGCGCCCACCACCAGGACGGTCGCCGCCTTGAGCTTCTGCTGGCCGGGCCCGCCCACGTCATGCAGCACGATGTGGCGGGCGTAGCGTTCGATTTCTTCGGGTGAGAAGGCCATGGACGAATCCATAATGCCGCGCGCGGCCGGCGTCACCCTCCGGCTGGCGCGCCACCTCAATTGGCCGTGAGGCGCGCCAGCAGCGGCAGCAGCGTGTTCGCCACCGCGTCGGGGGTCAGCGGGCCCACGAACTTGTGCATGATGGTGCCGTCCTTCGACAGAAGGAAAGTCTCGGGCACGCCATAGACGCCCCACTCGATGGCGGCGCGGCCCTTCGGGTCCACCCCCACCGCCTGGTAGGGCAGGCCATACTGGCCGAGGAAGCGGCGGGCGTTCTCCGGCGCATCCTTGTAGTTGATGCCCACCAGGTTGATGCGACCATCCTTGGCCAGCTGCATGAGGAGGGGATGCTCCTCGCGGCAGGGCCCGCACCAGGAGGCCCAGACGTTGACCAGGGTCGGCTTGCCGGCCAGCGCGGCGATGTCGATGCCGGGCACGGAGGTGCCGTCCGCCCGCTTCAGCCCGTCCAGCGCCGGCAAGGCGACCACCGGGGCCGGCCGGCCGACGAGGGCCGAGGGAATGCGCGAGGGATCACCGCCGGTTTCGAGGCGCGAGAAGAACAGGCCGGCGAGGGCCAGGAACAGGACCAGCGGCAGCGCCACCAGCCACAGCCGCCGCCGCGGGCGCTCCGGCGGGGCCGAAGCCTGAGCTCCGGTTTCCGCCGCGGGCCCCCCCTCGGCGCCGGGCTGCGGCGCGGAGCCGCCCTGCGGGCTCATGCCTCCCCTCCCCCGACGCTGGTCGGGCGCCGGCCGATGCCTCGCGCCTCGAGCTCCGTGAGGGCCCGGCGCTGCTGCGCGTAATCAGCCAGCAGCCAGGCGGCGAGGCCGCCGAGGCCGAGGAGCGCGATGCCGTAGGAAGCGGAGATGTAAAGGAAATGAGTCATGGGCGCGCCCGCGCTTCAGGCCGTCGCCTCGGCCGCCGCCCGGGCCTCGAGGGCCTGGACGCGCCGACGCAGGATCTCTGTTCGCATGCCCAGCATGTGCAGCGCCACGAAAAGAAGCGTGAAGCCGATGGCGCAGACGAGCAGCGGCCAGAGCAGGCTGGCGTCGATGGACGACCCGCCCATGCGGAACACGGAGGCCGGCTGGTGCAGGGTGTTCCACCAGTCCACCGAAAACTTCACGATGGGCACGTTGATGAAGCCCACCAGCGTGAGCACCGCCGCGGCGCGGCCGGCGCGGTTCGGCTCCTCGATGGCGGCGCGCAGCGCCATGAGGCCGAGATAGAGCAGCAGCAGCACCAGCATGGAGGTGAGCCGCGCATCCCACACCCAGTAGGTGCCCCACATGGGCCGGCCCCACAGGGCGCCGGTGACGAGGCACAGGGCCGTGAAGGTGGCGCCCACGGGCGCGGCGGCCTTGTGGGCCACGTCGGCGAGGGGGTGGCGCCAGACCAGGATGCCGATGGAGGAGGCGGCCATCAGGGTGTAGCCGAACAGGCCGAGCCAGGCGAAGGGCACGTGGATGTACATGATCCGCACCGTCTCGCCCTGCTGGTAATCGGCAGGAGCGCGAAAGGCGAGGTAGAAGCCGATGGCGAGCGTCACCGCCGCCGCAGCCGCGATCCACGGCAGGAGCCGCGCGGAGAAGCGGAGGAAGCGCACCGGGTTGGCAAGGTCGATGATGGCCATGGAGGCGTTCTAGTGCGGCGGGGCGCCGGAGGGAAGCGCCCTCCCCCTCGGCTACCTCTGCGGTATCTGTGTCGCAGGGCTCCCGGGGCCTACGCGGCCCGGAAAAGCGGCGCCCGCTGCGGCGCAGCGAAGCCGGCTTGACTTACACTATATCTCATTGAATATAGCTTAACCCGGTTCGGCGTCGGAGATGCGCGATGGAACGGGACGACATCATCGGGCAGGATCTTCTCTCCTTCGACGTGGCGGTGGACGGCAGCCGCTTCCGCATGATCTTCAGCCGCGTGGACGGCACGGCCACGGCGCTCAGCCTTCCGGCCGGCTGCCTGCAGGCGCTGGTGATGACCCTGCCCAAGATGATGACCGAGGTGCTGCGCGCCCGGCACAAGGACGAGACGCTGCGCCTCGTCTATCCCGCCCACATGGTGCGGGTCGAGCAGGCCTCGGACCCCTCGACCCTGATCCTTACCCTGGCCACGCCCGACGGCTTCGAAGTGTCCTTCGCCCTGGGCGGAAGCCACCTGCGGACGCTGGCCGCGGCGCAGGCCCGCCTCGGGCAGGGGTCCGGCCCGGCCGGCGCCTGCTTCAACTGATCCCCTTTCGAGCTCTCGTCTGGCATCTCGAACCGGAGGCACCGGGAGCCCACAAGGCCCCCGGTGCCATTTCAGTGCCGCGCATCGCCACCGCGCCGGCCCGCCGCGGGATTGATGACGACAAGGCGCGGAACGATTTGCTAGACTGGTTCGAATACAGGAGCATCAGCCTGCGCTGCCGCGGCGTGCCGGGAGGCCTGACGAACCAGTGAGCCCGGCAAGCAGGACGGCCCGCGCCGGGGCCGGGCCGGAGCGGCCTGGGGAATGCGAGTTGTCCCGATGGCGTCTCTGAGCGTGAGAATCGACCTGGGCGCCGGCAACCGGATCGGACCCGGCAAGATCGAGTTGCTCGAAAAGATCGACTCGTCCGGTTCCATTTCCGCCGCCGGGCGCGCCATGAACATGTCCTACCGCCGGGCCTGGGAACTGGTGGAGGAGATGAACGGGCTGTTCAACGCTCCCCTCGTCTCCGCCCGCACCGGCGGGCGGCAGGGCGGCGGCACGGCGCTCACGCCGCTGGGCCATGCCGTGGTGGCCAATTATCGGGCCATCGAGCAGACCGCCGGAGAAGCCGTGCGCCTGCAGATTTCCGAGCTGGAAGCCGAGCTCACCCCCGCCGCCTCGGCCGCGCAATAGGCTCAGGCCCGCGCCGCCCGCAGCGCCGCTGCCGCCGCCACCGGGCCGAGCACCAGCGCGAACAAGGCAAGGCCCGCCAGCACGCGGAAGGGCGTGCCGAAGGGCACCGGCCCGGTCACCGCCGCCTGCGTCGCCGAGACGGCGAAGATCAGTACCGGGATGGCCAGCGGGATGACCAGCACCGCGATCAGCAGCCCGCCCCGCCGGAAGGCGCCGGCGAAGGCCGCGCCGATGAGGCCGAGGAAGGTGACAGCCGGGGTCCCCACCAGCAGCGTGAGCACCACGGCGCCGATGGCGGCAGGCTCCAGATTCAGCATCAGTGCGAGGACCGGCGCGGCGATCACCAGCGGCAGGCCGGTGGCGAGCCAGTGGGCGAGGCCCTTGGCGGCGGCGGTGAGTTCCAGGGGCAGGACCGAAAGGGTCAGCGCGTCGAGCGAGCCGTCCTCCGCATCGGCGGCGAACAGGCGTTCCAGCCCGATGAGGCTCGCCAGCAGGGCGCCGATCCACAGGATGGCGGGCCCGATGCGGGCGAGCAGCACGAGGTCCGGCCCCACCGCGAACGGCATCACGGTGACCACGCTCAGGAAGAAGACGACGCCGAGCCCGGCCCCGGAGCCGAGGGACAAGGCGAGGTCGCGCCGCACGATGGCGAGGAACGCCGGGATCATGCGCCCGCGCCTCCGAGCCTGAGCTCGTCGGTCTCGCCGAGGTCGAGGGGCGCATGGGTGGCGGCGATCAGGATGCCGCCTTGCGCGAGGTGCGCCCGGCCGAAGGCGGCAAAACGCGCCTGCGCCCTCGCGTCGAGGGCCGTGGTCGGCTCGTCCAGCACCCAGACCGGCCGGCGGGAAGCCAGGAGCCGGGCGATGGCGAGGCGCCGCTTCTGCCCGGCGGAGAGCACCTGCGCGCGCAGCCGGCCGAGGCCGCCGAGGCCCACCTCCTCCAGCGCCTCCTCCACGCCCAGGCCCGTGGGTCCGAGCACGGTACGCCAGAATGCGAGGTTGGCCGACACGGTGAGCGCCCCCTTCACCGCATCCTCGTGGCCGAGATAATGGATGTGTTCACCCGCCGACGCCTCCGCGCCGCCGTCCCCGTCGAGGCGCACCTGACCTTCCGTCGCGCCGAGCAGGCCGGAGAGAATGCGCAGGAGCGAGGACTTGCCGGCCCCGTTCGGCCCCACCACCAGCAGCGCGCGGCCGGCCCGGGCGGTCACGTCCAGCTGCTCGAACAGGAGTTTGAACCCCCTTCGGCAGGCCAGCTTTTCCCCCACCAGAGCCGCCACCGCCATTGCCCCGCGCCCCCTGCTTATGGTGCATTGCACATTCAATGCTGTTATCGCATGACCGCGCTTTGAAATGGCTCTATAAAGCCCCGAACCGCGCCGTCCAAGGTGGCGAAGTGCCTTTCGCTCCGCCGTTTTGGCCGGTGCTGCCTCGGTCGATCATCGAACCGGAGTGACTGCGCCGTGACTTCCCTCGACAGCTTCAAGTGCCGCACCACCTTGACGGTGGATGACAAGGACTACATCTACTACAGCCTTGAGCTGGCGGAGAAAAATGGCCTTCCGGGCGTCACGAGCCTGCCCTTCTCCATGAAGGTGCTGCTCGAGAACATGCTGCGCTTCGAGGATGGTCGCTCGGTCACCAAGGACGACGTGCTCGCGGTCGCCGACTGGGTGAACAACCGCGGCAAGGCCGAGCGCGAGATCGCCTATCGCCCCGCCCGCGTGCTGATGCAGGACTTCACCGGCGTCCCGGCGGTGGTGGATCTTGCCGCCATGCGCGACGCCATGGTGGCGCTCGGCGGCGATCCGGCCCGAATCAATCCGCTGGTACCGGTCGATCTCGTCATCGACCATTCGGTGATCGTGAACTATTTCGGCACGGACAACGCGCTGAAGAAGAACGTGGACGAGGAATACAAGCAGAACCAGGAGCGTTATCGCTTCCTGAAATGGGGCCAGAGCGCGTTCGACAACTTCCGCGTCGTGCCCCCCGGCACCGGCATCTGCCACCAGGTGAACCTCGAATACCTCGCCCAGACCGTGTGGACCCGCAAGGAAGAGCTGGATGGCAAGACGGTTACCGTCGCCTATCCGGACACGCTGGTCGGCACCGATTCCCACACCACCATGGTGAACGGCCTGGGCGTGCTCGGCTGGGGCGTCGGCGGCATCGAGGCCGAGGCGGCCATGCTCGGCCAGCCCATCTCCATGCTGATTCCCGAGGTCGTCGGCTTCAAGCTCTCCGGCAAGCTGAAGGAAGGCATCACCGCCACCGACCTGGTGCTCACGGTCACCCAGATGCTGCGCAAGAAGGGCGTGGTGGGCAAGTTCGTGGAATTCTACGGCTCGGGCCTGGAGCACCTCTCCCTCGCCGACCGCGCCACCATCGCCAACATGGCCCCGGAATACGGCGCCACCTGCGGCTTCTTCCCGGTGGACCGCGAGACCATCGACTATCTGGACGAGACCGGCCGCAAGGACAGCCGCGTCGAGCTGGTGGAAAAATATTCCAAGGCCCAGGGCATGTGGCGCAAGAAGGACACGCCCGACCCGGTCTTCACCGACACGCTCGAGCTCGACCTCGACACCGTGCTGCCTTCGATGGCCGGCCCCAAGCGCCCGCAGGACCGCGTGCTGCTCTCCGAATCCAAGGCCGGCTTCCTCGCCGCGCTGGAGGGCGAGTTCAAGAAGCCGGGTGAAGCCTCCCGGCGCGTCCCCGTCGCCGGCACCGACTATTCCGTCGGCCATGGCGACGTGGTGATCGCCGCCATCACCTCCTGCACCAACACCTCCAACCCGAGCGTGCTCATCGCCGCGGGCCTCCTCGCCAAGGCGGCGGTGAAGAAGGGCCTGAAGTCCAAGCCGTGGGTGAAGACCTCGCTGGCGCCCGGCTCGCAGGTGGTCGAGGGCTATCTGACCGCCTCCGGCCTGCAGGACGACCTCGACAAGCTCGGCTTCAACCTGGTGGGCTTCGGCTGCACAACCTGCATCGGCAATTCCGGCCCGCTGCCGGAGGCCATTTCCGAGGCGATCAACAAGAACGACCTCGTCGCCGGCGCCGTCATCTCCGGCAATCGCAATTTCGAGGGCCGCGTGAACCCGGACGTGAAGGCGAACTACCTCGCCTCCCCGCCGCTGGTGGTGGCCTATGCGCTGGCCGGCTCGCTGCAGGTGGACCTCACCACCGAGCCGCTGGGCACCGACAAGGACGGCAAGCCGGTCTACCTCAAGGACATCTGGCCCTCCAACAAGGAGGTCGCCGAGTATATCCGCGAGAACGTCACCAAGAAGATGTTCAAGGAAAAGTATTCCGACGTCTTCAAGGGCGACGAGAACTGGCAGAAGATCGCCATTCCCACCGGCCAGACCTATGCCTGGCAGGATGCCTCCACCTATGTGCAGAACCCGCCCTACTTCGTCGGCATGACGAAGGATCCGGTCCCGGTCACCGACATCATCGATGCCCGGATCATGGGCCTGTTCCTCGATTCAATCACCACCGACCACATCTCGCCGGCCGGCTCCATCAAGCAGGCGTCCCCGGCGGGCAAGTACCTGATCGAGCACCAGGTGCGCCCGGTGGACTTCAACCAGTACGGCACCCGCCGCGGCAACCATGAAGTGATGATGCGCGGCACGTTCGCCAACATCCGCATCAAGAACCAGATGGTGCCGGGCGTGGAAGGCGGCGTGACCATCCACTATCCGGATGGCGCCGAGCTGCCGATCTACGACGCGGCCATGCAGTACAAGGCCGAGGGCGTGCCGCTGGTGGTGTTCGCCGGCAAGGAATACGGCACCGGCTCCTCGCGCGACTGGGCGGCCAAGGGCACCAAGCTGCTCGGCGTGCGCGCCGTGGTGGCCCAGTCCTTCGAGCGCATCCACCGCTCCAACCTGGTGGGCATGGGCATCGTGCCGCTGGTGTTCAAGGACGGCGAGAGCTGGCAGAGCCTCGGCATCAAGGGCGACGAGATCGTCACCCTCAAGGGCATCGAGGGCGACCTCAAGCCCCGCCAGATCCTGACCGCCGAGGTCAAGTTCGCCGACGGCACGGTGAAGAACGTCGACCTCATCTGCCGCATCGATACGCTGGATGAGCTCGACTACTTCCGCAACGGCGGCATCCTGCCCTACGTGCTGCGCTCGCTCGCGGCCTGAGGCACCCATCGGCGGGCGGCGCGCGCCGCCCCCCTCACCTTCACGCGATGCCGGCCCGAATCTTCGAGCCGGCATCTGCATTTGTACCTTTTGGAGCTATTTCAATACCGCCCCGACACCCCTTTGTGACTGGTGCCGCCGCAGGGCGTCGGTTATTCGTGGGCCGCATTCGTTTCCACAACAGCCATTGCTCTCGATGATGTTCCTCCGCTCCGCCCTCGCGCTCGCCTTGGCCTTCGCCGCCGTTCCGGCCTCGGGGCAGAGCCAGCCGAAGCCGGTGGTGGTGGAACTCTTCACCAGCCAGGGCTGCGCTTCCTGCCCGCCGGCCGATGCGCTTCTGAACGAGCTGGCGAAGGATCCCCAGGTCATCGCGCTGACGCTGGCGGTGGACTACTGGGACTATGTGGGCTGGAAGGACACCCTCGCCCTGCATGGCCATTCCCTGCGCCAGAAGGCCTATGCCGACCTGCGGCCGGACCGGAAGGTGTTCACCCCGCAGATGGTGGTGGATGGCAGCCTTGTCGCGAAGGGCAGCGATCGGGCGGCGGTGCAGCGCGCGCTCCTCACCGCCCGCAGCGCGAGGACGCCGGGCGTGGTCCTGCAGGCAAAGCGGGTCGGCGACGCCATCGAGGTGGCGCTGCCCGAGGGCGATCTCGACGGCGCGGTGGCCGAGCTCTGGGCCTGCCCGGTGGCCCGCACCCAGACCGTTTCCATCGGCCGGGGCGAGAACGGCGGGCGCAACGTCACCTATTCCAACGTGGTGCGCGGCTGGGTGCGCGTCGGCCCCTGGAGCGGACGCGCCGCGCACTTGCGCATCCCGGTCAAGGACCTCAGCCGCAACGGCGCGGATTCAGTGGCGCTGCTGCTTCAGGAGGGCTCCGCCGCCGCCCCCGGCCGCATCATCGGCGCCAGCCTGCTGTCGCTCGACTGACCTGCGCCTCCCGAGCCTGCGCCTCCCGACCCTTCGCCTCCCGACACACGGCCGGAGACGGCCTGCCGATCGCGCGGATCATCGCGCCGGTCGCCCGTGCGCCGGGCAGGCCGACGAAAAAAAAGGCCACCGGGAAGGTGGCCTGCTTTGGGGGTCTGAAGTCGGTGCGCAGCAGTGGCCGGTCCGCGCGCACCCCGGGGGGCTGGGGGGCTGGGATAACCGGAGCGCCTCGCGAACCGGCCCTGCTACGCGAATGAAGATCGCCTCCGGCCGCGGCGCGCGATTGACGGAATTTCGGCGAGACTGTGATTCCGGTGACGTTGGCGTGATGGGTATTATAAGACCACTTGCCCCTCCGGCGCAGCCGGCTACGGAATGCCCTTGAAAGCCTGCGCGGCCACGGCGATCATGGGCGGGGAGCAGGGAAGACGTGCGGCCCGTCGGGGCTCATCGCACGCCGGCGGGATCACGCTTAATCCGCATCGGCCCGGCTCCGCATCCGCTGGTCGCATCGTGTGGCCAGACCGTTCCCGGCGCCGCCGGGACCATGCCGCAGGGAGGCCCGATGGGAGACATCGAACCCATATCCCAGCCGCGCTGGGGCGCGCCGTCGCCCCAGCCTGCGGCGTCCGCTCCGGTCCCCGTCAAGGTCACCTTCGACCGGCGGGAGCTCGATCGCATCCTCGACCTCTACGGGCGCATGGTGGCGCTGGGCGAGTGGCGGGACTACGCCATCGGCTTCCAGCGTGACAAGGCGGTGTTCGCCATCTTCCGCCGCGCCATGGACGTGCCGCTCTATCGCATCGAAAAGGACCCGAGCCTTGCCCGCCGGCAGGGCATGTATTGCGTGGTGTCGCAGACCGGGCTGATCCTGAAGCGCGGCCATGAGCTGCCACGCGTGCTCGCGGTGCTGGAAAAACCGCTGCGCACCGTCTGAGGCGAAGGCGGAAGCGCCGCGGCTTTAGGGGGCGTCGGCCATCCGTGCACAGCGCTCGTGTGCTCTCCCGCAGTTCAGCGCTCGCGCGCCTTGCCGCAGAAGGCGGTGTGCAGCGCCTCGATCACCAGCAGCACTTCCGCGCTGGCGATGCGGTAGAACACGCTGGTGCCCTCGCGCCGTGCCTCCACCAGCCCATCCGCCCTGAGGCGCATGAGCTGCTGCGACATGGGCACCTGATCGACGCCCAGCTCCTCCCGCAGCTGCGCCACCGATTTCTCCTCCTTGCCCAGCGCGCACAGCGCCAGGAGCCGCTGCGGATGGGAGAGGCTGCGCATCAGGTCGGCGGCCCGCTCCGATGCGGGCATCATGTCCACTACATTCATAGTATTTAATTTATAATAATTGAATGTTAAATGCAATTCGGGCCGTGTCGGCTTAGGGGCGGCGGGCCCTCGGCGGTCAGGATAATGGCCGTCGGCCACGCCGTCACGCGGTTTGCGAAAATCCTGGTGCGCCCCCTCGCAGGCGCTCGCGGTGCAGGTGACCCCGGCAGGTTGATGTCGAGAGGGGATGCCGGGCGGATGATCCCCGCCCTTTCCAGGCCCCTCGCAGCGGGAGCGAGGTCCACGGCGCGAGGGAATGGCGCCAGCCGGTGGACAGCGGACGCGGCAGCCGATTTAGCCTGCTTCCACGCTTGACAGCATGGGGGCCCAAATCATAAATGGCGCCTCCCACGGTTCGGGGCCGTAGCTCAGATGGGAGAGCGCTGCAATCGCACTGCAGAGGTCAGGGGTTCGATTCCCCTCGGCTCCACCAGTTAAATTCCATAAACATCAGAAATTTAAAGAAAGTTCTCGGCGTCGAGAATTTCTGCCCCAGCATCTGCCCTTGCACGGGCGTTAGCTCGTGGTGGTCCCTGGTGGACACAAACGGGATTTGCCAGGATCAGCCGGGATTGAGCGGCCCCCACACCCCCACGCCGCCTCCCACACCCGGTTGAGGATCTGCGCTACTGCGTCATGCTACTTCGTCGCATGTTCCGCGACGGCTGTAACGCTATGGTTGCAGGGGAAGGTTGGGGGTGAGAATGGGCAGGATCGGGCGAGTAGTGATCATGGCCGCAATGCTAGCGGCTGTCGGCGGATGTCAGCTCTCGAACCCCAGAATTACCGTGACCCCGCACGACCGGCCGATGGGGCCGTTTCCACAACCGTGAACTGACGTGCCGCGCATCCCTGAAACCGATTTATTATAGCGCCACTCCGACCCACCGCACCTGGTTGGCGAGGGAAGACGCTTGGTAGCGCCCCCTCCCCGTGGTTCGGGCCTGATCGCAAAAGCGCCCAGGCAAGTCCTTGCTCACGAGGCCGCCGCTCGTAGCTGGCTCGAGGCCGCGAAGCTGATGCTGGAGTAGAGCCGGTTGCCGATCGAGGTCATCGCCCGCGAGGTGGGATTTGCCAATCGGGAGCGGATGCGTCTGGCGTTTGCGCGGGTGCATGGCGAAGTTCCGAGGGCGATCCGCAATGACGCCGGGCCGCTCGCCGCCCTCTAGCCAGCCGCCTTGAGGAGTACCGCTTCCAATTCCCGGTCGAGAGTGAGCCCCACCTCGCGGACATGCGCGTCGCCGAACTGGCCGAATAGCGATGAGGGGCGGTCATATTCGAAGACAGCTATTCCGCTCTCGGTCTCGAACAACGCGACACGGAGCGGCGCATAGAGCGCGGCGCCGAGGTGATGACGGGTTATCTTCGACGCCGTGATCGGGTTGCCGATCTCGTATTGAACGGCATTCTTCGCGCCACCGACGATCCTGAGAAGCGTGCCATGATCGCGCTCGAGAAACATGAAGAGCTTCGGTCCGCTTTTCTCGTATTCCGCGATGGCCGCCTGATCTCCGTTGCTTAATAGGGGGATGATCCTCTCATCGAGCTTGGGCAGCTCGGCTGCAAGAGCAGTTCGCACCTGGTCGAAGGGGCGTTCGCACGTTTGACGTGATCGACGGTGATCGGTTGGGCCGTGACCGCAGCCTTAGCCATCATCTGCACCTTTACAGTCAGCCCTCGCCTGCTGCCGGCCAGCCCGCGAGCACGATCTTGCCCTTCGCACGCCCGCTTTCGATCAGGGCATGGGCGCGGCGCAGGTTTTCGGCCGATATGGTCCCGAAAACCTCAGCCAGGGTGGTCCTCAGCGTTCCGGCATCGACCAGCCTCGACACCTCGTTGAGCAATGCCCCTTGCTCCATGACGTCGGCCGTAGCGAACATCGAACGGGTGAACATGAACTCCCAGTGCGTCGACACGCTCTTCACCTTGAAGGGCGACACGTCGAGCGACGCCGGGTCATCGATCAGCGCGAAACGGCCTTGCGGCGCGATGAGCTTGGCGATCTCGGCAAGGTGTTGATCGGTGTTGGTGGTCGAGAACACGAAAGCCGGTTGTCCGATCCCAAGCCGTTCGATCTCCGCCGAGAGCGGCTTCGAATGGTCGATCACATGGTGTGCGCCGAGGCTGCGGCTCCACTCAACGGTCTCCGGGCGCGAAGCCGTCGTGATCACCGTGATATCGGTGAGCTTGCGGGCGAGCTGCGTCGTGATCGATCCGACCCCGCCGGCACCGCCGATAATCAGGAGCGAACTCGCGGCACCCGGCACGGCCTTGCGGATGTCGAGCCGGTCGAACAGGGTCTCCCAAGCCGTGATGGCGGTCAGCGGCAGGGCCGCGGCCTCCACGAAGCTGAGCGAGGAAGGCTTTTTGCCGACGATCCGCTCATCCACCAGGTGGAGCTCGGCGTTCGTTCCCGCGCGGCCGAGCGCCCCGGCGTAGAACACGGTGTCGCCCGGCGCGAACAGGCTCGCTTCCGGCCCGACCGCCTCGACGGTGCCGGCGGCGTCCCAGCCGAGCACCTTCCAGGACCCCGGTTCCGCCGGAGGCCGCCTCCTCACCTTGGTATCTACGGGGTTCACGGACACGGCTTCGATCCGCACGAGGATGTCTCGGCCGGCAGGCTCCGGCCGCGGCAGATCAATGTCCACGAGGGATGCCGGATCGCTGATCGGAAGAGGGGAGCGGAAGCCGATGGCCTTCATGGTGTCATCACCTCGATGGCAGGGGCGCGCACGGGGGCGACCCGTCAGGAGCCTCTCATGTATCAAGCCGCGGCCAGGGCGGACAGGACGTAGATGCCATCATTACGGCCATGGTGGACCGTCCAGGGTGCCCAGCCCACTGGGAGCCGATGGCTAGCTGAGGCGAATGTTGGAGAGGTCGATCGAGACGACGAGCGGGTCGATGCTGAAGCTGCCGTCCGACTGGCGGGCAAAGATCCTGCGCTTCGTGGGGAATTTGATCCCCGAGACGTCCGTGTAGTCCTCGATGATGCGCGCGCCGGGGGTGTTTGCCGGCGATCTCGACATCGTAGTCCTGGCGCTTCAGCAGTCCCTCTGCGTCGAAATAGAGCGTCTGCACGGTGCTGTGTGTCGCGATACCGGCGGGAATCGTACCGCCAGGCGGCGCCAGTCGCCTCCATCGGTCGGCCAGGGCTCCAGTTCCTCCGTCTCGACGCCCGGCCAGGCGAGCACGAACGGCATGTTCAGATAGGTCCACATGGCGCAGCCGGCGAAACAGGCGAGCCGCAGCTGCGTCCACGGCGTTTGCAGCGTGTGGCCGGCGAAGCTTGCCCGCGGCGCAAGCAGTTCTTCAAGAACCGCCCCATCCTCCGCTTCCAGGGCGACGCGGCCCGGCTCGAAGCGGGAGCGTCGACCGCCGGCGCCGAAGGGAGCGTGCGAAGCCCACTCCTTCCAGAGCCCGACCGTGACTCTCGTGCGCTCGAGCGTCCGTGGCGGGCCCTTCAGCGGCCACAAGACGCCTCCCTGCAGGAGATCGGCAGAGACCTGCTCGAACTGCTGCCAACGCTGGAAGCCTCCATGCGCTTCGATGGCAAGTTCCTTGAGGCGTGTCATGATCTGCTCCCCAGCGGGACCGCGCGGTGGCGAGGCTTCTGTCGCTGGAGGCTAGGCGGTCGGCTACGGCTGCTGAACGTCTTAGATGCCTTGATTCAGGCCACGGTCTTCGAACTGGCGAAGCCCCTCATTTCCCCGTTTCACGGAATCGGGAAAACGATATAAGCTATTGCGCAGATGTGTTTTTTCCCGCGAGCCGGTCTCCACTTCGCTCGAAACCGCTATCGAGTCCGAACCACCGTCCTGCCACGGACGCGCCCGGCAATGATGTCGTCGGCGAGCCGGGGCAGGTCATCGAGGCCGACGTCCCGCGTCACCTGATCCAGGTCGTTCGGCTCAAGCACGTCCGAAAGGCGCGCCCATGCCCGCGCCCGCCGGGCGGTGGGGCAGTTCACGGAATCAACGCCCAGCAGCGCCACGTTGCGCAGGATGAAGGGAAAGACCGTCGTCGGCAGGTCCGTCGCCGCGGCGAGGCCGCAGGCGGCCACCGCGCCCCCATAGGCGGTGGAGGCGAGCACGTTGGCGAGAATCTGGCCTCCCACCGTGTCCACCGCTCCGTGCCAGCGCTCGCTGGCGAGCGGCTTGCCCGCCGCCGCGTAGGTGTCGCGGTCGACGATCTCGCAGGCACCGATGCTCTTCAGGAAGTCTTCCTCGCTGCGCCGGCCGGTGAGGGCGCTGACCTTGTAGCCGAGCCGCGAGAGCAGGCGCACCGCGACGCTGCCGACACCGCCTGCCGCCCCGGTCACCAGCACGTCGCCGCCGGGGGTGATGCCGTAGCGCTCCAGCGCATCCACGCACAGCATGGCGGTGAGCCCGGCGGTGCCGATGGCCATGGCTTGGTGGGTGGTCAGGCCCTCGGGCAACTTCACCAGCCACTCGCCCTTCACCCGCGCCCGCTCGGCAAAGCCGCCGGACCAGCTTTCGCCCACGCCCCAGCCGGTGAGCACCACCTTGTCGCCGGGCGCGAAAGCCGGGTTGTCGCTGGTGCGGACGGTGCCGGCGAAGTCGATGCCCGGCACCATGGGGAAGGTGCGCAGGATGCGGCTCTGGCCCTTCAGCGCGAGCCCGTCCTTGTAGTTGAAGGAGGAAAACTCCACGTCCACCGTCACGTCCGCCGCGGGCAGGTCCGCCTCGGTGATGGTCTCCAGCGCGACGGCCTGGCCGCCCTCGGTCTTGCGCGCCACGAGGGCACGGAAGGTGTCGGTGCTCATGCGTTTCCTCGTCTTTCGGTGTCGGTGGACGCCCGCGCCGAAGGGCGGGCAAGGTCTCATGCCAGGGTGCGGGGCGCGGAGGCCTTCGGCACCTTGAGGCTCAGGCGGCGCGCGGGCCCGGCCTCAAGGCCGGGGCGCCTTGCGGGCCTCCTCGGCCCTGGCGTACTGGGCGCGGATGTAGTGCACGAGGCCGCCGAGGGCCTCCACCGCGGCGGCGCCGTCGCGCCCCGCGAGGGCCACGAGCATGCGCTCGTGATGGGCGACGATCTCCTTCCGGTCGCGGACGCGGAAGATGATCATGTTGCTCACCGGCATGAGCGCTTCCACCACGGCATTCATCAGGAAGCGCAGCAGCGCGTTGCCGGCGGCATCCACGACGGCGCGGTGGAAACGCACGTCGGACGCGCAGAAATCCTGGTCGGAGATGGCGGCGGTCTTCTGCAGGGCAATCTCCGCCTCCAGCGCGGCGAGGTGCGCCGCAGTGCGGTTCTGCGCCGCGAGCCGACAGCACACGGCCTCCATCTCCAGCCGGGCGGTCGCCATCTCGTCGAGGGTGACGCCGCCGCCCGCCACCAGGAGGGTGACCGAGGTGCCGAGGCTGGCGGCGAGTTCGTCCGGCGAAGGCCCGGTGACGAAGGTGCCGCCCGATGGGCCGCGCCGCGAGCGGATGAGGTGGCGCGCGGCGAGCCGCTTCAGGGCCTCCCGGACGGTGGGCCGGGACACGCCGAACTGGGCGGCGAGCTCCTCTTCGGTGGGCAGGCGCTCATCCACCTTCAGCCGTCCATCCATGATCGCCTGCTGGAGCTGGTCCGCGATCTGGCTGGCTGCGCTGGTGGTGACGATCTGGCCGTAGGTGGGTTCCATGCTCTCGGGTCCGGGCTGCGCGTACAGCATCCTTGGTCTCAGAAGTTGTGTGTCAAATCAACCTAAAAATTATTTGTTTGACAAATAGAGGTTTGCGGATTTTGGTCGAGGGGATCGCGGACGAAGACACCGCGACGGGAAACGCCAGGAGACAAGAAATGCGCGCTGCCCTTGCCGCGGCGACCGTGCTGTCGTGCGTCGTCGCCGCCCATGCGGACGAGCTTCCCACGTTCCGCATCGGCGTCCTGAACGACCAGTCCAGCCTCTATTCGGACATTGCCGGCCCCGGCTCCGTCACCGCGGCGCAGATGGCGGTCGCGGACTTCAATCCGGAGAAGCACGGCTTCAAGGTGGAGGTCGTCTCCGCCGACCACCAGAACAAGGCGGACGTGGGCTCCTCCATCGCCCGGCGCTGGTACGACCTCGACAGGGTGGACGCCATCGTCGACGTTCCCACATCCTCGGTCGCGCTGGCGGTCGCCGACATCACCCGCGACAAGAACAAGGTGTTCCTGGTGGCCAGCGCCGGCAGCTCCGATCTCACCGGCAAGGCCTGCACGCCCAATACGGTCCACTGGACCTACGACACCTGGGCGCTGGCCAATGGCACCGCCCGCGCCATGATCAGGCAGGGCGGCACGTCCTGGTACTTCCTCACCGCCGACTACGCCTTCGGCCACGCTTTGGAGCGTGACGCCGCGGAGGTGGTGAAGGCCAATGGCGGGCAGGTGCTCGGCCATGCGCTGGCGCCGTTCCAGACCTCCGACTTCTCCTCCTTCATCCTGCAGGCGCAGGGCTCCGGGGCGAAGGTGGTGGCGCTGGCCAATTCCGGCGGCGATACCATCAATTCCGTGAAGCAGGCGGCCGAGTTCGGCCTCTCCCAGAAGCAGAGCCTGGTCAGCCTCCTCATCTTCCTGTCGGACATCCACTCCCTCGGCCTCAAGACCGCCCAGGGGCTGATGCTGACCAACGCCTTCTACTGGGACCTGAACGACGGGACCCGTGCCTTCGGCAAGGCGTTCGGGGCCCGCAACAACGGCCGCATGCCGACCATGAACCAGGCCGGCACCTATGCCTCCACCCTGCACTGGATGAAGGCCATCGCCGCCATGGACAAGGCCAAGGCCCGCGACGGCACGGCGGTGGTGGCGCAGATGAAGGCCATGCCCACGGACGACCCGCTGTTCGGCAAGGGCCAGATCCGCGCCGACGGCCGCACCATCCATGACATGTATCTGTGGCAGGTGAAGGCGCCGGCAGACTCCAAGGGCCCTTACGACTATCTGAAGCTCATCGCCACCATCCCCGGCAACGAGGCTTTCCGCCCCATGTCGCCCGAGACCTGCCCCATGCTGAAGAAGGCTGGCTGAGGTGCCCGATCCGGCGGTGCCCGCGGCCCGGATGGAGGGCAAGGCCTTTTCCCTGGCGATCCTCGTGATCGCCGAGGTCGCCGCCATGGCGACCTGGTTCGCCACGACCGCCTCCCTCGGCGCCATCCGGGCGCACTGGAGCCTGTCGCCGTTCCAGGAGGCCCTGCTCACCAGCTCCGTCCAGGCGGGCTTCGTCGTCGGCACGCTCGCCAGCGCCCTGCTCTCCCTCGCCGACCGGGCGGACCTGAGAACCCTGTTCTCGGCGTCCGCTTTGGTCGCGGCGCTGGCCAACGGGGCGATCCTGCTGTTCGAGCCCACCCACCCGGCGGTGGCGGTCCTGCGGTTCATAACCGGCATGTGCATGGCGGGGGTCTATCCCGTGGGCATGAAGCTCGCGGCCACCTGGGCGAAGGGGGATCTTGGCCTGCTCATCGGCATGCTGGTGGCGGCCCTCACGCTGGGCTCCGCCTCGCCCCACGCCATGGCCGCCCTCGGCGGGCTCGACTGGCGGGCTCCGGTCGCCGGCGCGGCCGCGAGCGCGCTCGTCGCCGCCCTCCTCATCCGCTTCGCCCAGGTGGGCCCCAACCATGCCAAGGCGCCGCCCTTGCGCCTGTCCAATGCCCTCGACGCCTTCCGCCGGCCGGCGCTGCGCCTCGCCAACCTCGGCTATTTCGGCCACATGTGGGAGCTCTACGCCATGTGGGCGTGGATCGGCGCCTTCCTCGCCGCGAGCTTCCGGCTGCGCTACGGCGAAGCGCCGCCCTTCGACCCGCGCCTCGCCACCTTCGCCGTGGTGGCGGTGGGGGCGGTGGGCGCCCTCGGCGGCGGCTTCATGGCGGACCGAATGGGGCGCACCTTTGTCACCGCGCTCTCCATGGCGATAAGCGGGCTGTGCGCGGCGGGCATCGGCCTACTGTTCGGCGCCTCGCCTCTGGTGCTGCTGCCGGTGGCGCTGGTGTGGGGGGTGAGCGTGGTGTCCGATTCCGCCCAGTTCTCCGCCGCGGTGACGGAGCTGTCCGACCGCTCCCTGGTGGGCACCATGCTGACGGTGCAGACCTGCGTGGGCTTCCTCATCACCCTGGTGAGCATCCACCTGCTGCCCTATGCGGTGGACCTGCTCGGCTGGCGCCACGCCTTCCTGATGCTCGCCATCGGCCCCTTTCTCGGCGTTCTCGCCATGGCGCGCCTGCGGCTCCGGCCCGAGGCGGCCACCATGGCGGGCGGCCGCCGCTGACGTTTCCCGACGAGGCCCCCATGACCTTCTCCAAGATCCTCTACGAGACGCTCGACGGCGTCGCCCGCATCACCCTCAACCGGCCCGAGCGCACCAATGCCCTCGACCAGGAGATGCTGGGCGAGATCAATGCCGCCATGGACTTGGCCGAGGCGGATGCCGGCGTGAAGGCGGTGATCGTGCGCGGAGCGGGCGCCGCCTTCTCCTCCGGCTTCGACCTGAAGGCGCAGATGGAGGCGCGCCCGGTGGGCGTGGACGCCTGGCGTCCGCTGCTGCGCAAGGACTTCGACACGGTGATGCGGTTCTGGCATTGCCCCAAGCCCACCATCGCGGCGGTGCGCGGCCCCTGCCTTGCCGGCGCCTGCGAACTGGCCCTGGCCTGCGACATGACCATCGCCACCGAGGACGCCTTCTTCGGCGAGCCGGAGCTGAAATTCGGCGCCGGCATCGTGGTCATGCTGCTGCCGTGGATCGTCGGTCCCAAGGTCGCCAAGGAGATCATCCTGCTCGGCGAGGACCGGGTGCCGGCCCGGCGCGCCGCCGAGATCGGCATGATCAACCGCGTGGTGGAGGGCGATGCCCTCGACCACGAGGCCCTGCGCATCGCCCGGCACATCGCCGCCATCGATCCGGGGCTGGTGAAGGAGACGAAGCGCGCGCTCAACCGCGCGCTGGAGACCCAGGGCCTGCTCCAGGCGCTGGAAAGCGCGCTGGAGATCGACCTCGCCATCGAGGGCGCCGGCTCGCCCGACAAGATCGCTTTCTTCGACGTGGCGCGGCGCGAGGGGCTCAGGGCCGCCATCGCCTGGCGCGACGCCCGCTTCCCCGCCCGCGAGGCCTGAGGTGGCGACGATGACCCCCATGACACGGCAAGGCGCGCTCTGCGGCATCCTCGCGACGGCCACCGGCGAGATCGAGGCCGACGGCGCCACATTGCGCGCGCACACCGTTGCCGTGGCGGCATCCGCCCTTGCCGTACGCCTCACCGAAGCCGGACTTCGGCCTGACGAGCCGGTGGTGGTGACGGTCGCCAACCGCCCGGCGGACATTGCCGCCTTGTTCGGCGTCTGGCAGGCGGGCGGCGTGGTGGTGCCCCTCCATGCCGCAGCAGCGGAGACGACACGCGCGGCGGTGATCGAGCAGGTCCGCCCCGTTTCCTCCTGGCCGATGGCGAGCTCCTCACCGTGGCCGATGCTCCGCCGCCGGAACGTCCGCTGCTGCGCGGCGCGGCGCTGGTGGTCTTCACCTCCGGCTCCACCGGCAGGCCGAAGGGCGTGGTGCTGGGCCACGATCGCTTCGCGGCGAAGCTCGATGCGCTGCAGGAGCTTCTGCGCCTCTCGCCATCCGACACCGTGGTGCTGCCGTTGCAGCTCATCTTCATCTTCGGCCTGTGGGTGGCGCTGCTGTCGCTCCGGGCGGGGGCGCGGCTCGCGCTCGTGGGCAAATTCTCGCCCGCGACGCTGCGCGCGCGGCTGGGCGACGCGACGGTGCTCGCCACGGTGCCCTCGATGCTGCGGACCCTGTTCACCGATGGAGAGACGCAAGCATCCGCCCTGCGCGCCATCCTCACCGGCGGCGAGGGATTGGGGGCGCAGCTGTCGGGCGAGATCGCCCGCCGCTTGCCCGGCGCCGGCGTTTTCGACCTCTATGGCCTGACCGAGACCGGCTCCTGCGACTTCTGCCTGCAACCAGGCGATGGCACCGCCGGCCGCGGCTCCATCGGGCGGACGACGCCCGGCGTCCACTACAGGATCGCGGCCGACACGGCGGGCGTGCCCGGCGCGGGGGCGGGCGAACTGCTGGTGCGCTCGCCCTTCGGCATGCTCGGCTATCTGGATAACCCCGAGCTCACCGCGGAGGCCCTCCGCGACGGCTATTTCCGCACCGGCGACGTGGCGCGCCAGCGCCCCGACGGGTTCGTCGAGATCGTCGGCCGCATCAAGGAGATCATCTCGCGCGGCGGCAACAAGATCGCGCCAGCCGAGATCGAGATGATGCTGTCGGCGCACCCCGCCGTGGCGCAAGTGCTTTGCGCGGGCGTCCCGGACCCGAGGCTGGGCGAGGCCCTGCACGTCGCCGTGGTGCTCAAGCCGGGGTGCAGCGCGTCCCCCGACGAGCTGCGGAACTGGTGCAAGGGGCAGACGGAACGCTTCAAGGTGCCGGACGCGATCCATGTCGTCGATGCTCTTCCCACGGGTCCGACCGGCAAGGCCCTGCGGGCGGGGGTCCGGGATCTGGCGCAGGCGCGGATGTAGTATTTGTGGAGTTATGCTCCGGTGACGCCGAAGCCGCAGTTGGAGATGGTCGCGGACATGCGATCACGATGCCCCCGTCGCGCTGCCATCGATGGGCGATGGTGACGGAACACCTCCGCAGCAAGTTCCGGTTCACCCCATTGGAAGACGACCAGCGGATCAAGCGCCGCAGGCCTGCCGGAGTGAGGGCCGGGCTTCGAATGGCCGCGAGCAAGCGTGTGACGGCGTGGGGATGCCCCGCGCCATGCGCCTGCGGCCCCAACATCTGCCCAACATTTTACGGATTGCGGCGCGCACGGACGGATCCCAGCAACACGCGGGATTGACAAGCCAATGAGAAAGCAAGTATTTTGAGAATGAATGCGGTGGTACGTGAAGGACGCTGAACGTTAGTTCGGCAGACCTCGGCTCTACCAATTTAAGTTTCCAATTTTATTTTAATTTTCATCGATTTTCTGCCTCGTCTGGTCCGAGCTTCGTGGTTCGACCTGCTCGCGACAGAAGGGTTCCATCTGCCGCGAGCAGGTCGAACCCCAAGTCGGGTTGAACCCCTAGTCAGGTCGAACCCCAGGTCGGGTCGAACCCCAGGTCTTCGATCCACCAGCGGCCGATGCGCGGGATCGCGCAGGTCGGTGATCCCTGTGGTCGGTGATCCCGGTGGTCGGTGGCAGACCCCTCGGCGTGGAGCGGCGTCAACCGTCGACGGCCCCGCAGACCGGCCGGGACGACCGAGGGATGGACGGGCCACCTGCTCAGGCCACCTGCTCAAGCGGCTTGCCCGCCTGGAACTGCCTCGTTTCAAATTGGTTTTTGTTCGAGGGCAACCATCAACACGCGACCGCTCGAAGGCGGCTCAAGCGCTCCCAATCCAGCACCGAGCCGAAGGGGTCCGGGTCACATGTCGGGCGCAAGACCGGAGGACCTCCACGCCTGCGCTGAGAGGACGGATGCACCCGGCCGGCCGGGTGCGCCGAAGATCGCGCATTTCCTCGTCCTCGGCAGCCTGCTCGCGGTGGCTCTGGTCATCATGCTCGCCGCCCTCTCGCTCTGGCAGACCCGCCAGGACACCTGGGAACGGGCCCAGCGCACGTCCGAGAACCTGGTGCACAGCGTGACCGGCTATGTGGACCGGCACATGCGGCTTTACACCCTTGCCCTCGATATGGTCGCGGAATCGCTCCGTGATTCGGAGTTCGTGGGGCTGTCGGATCAGGCCAAGCAGCGCGTGCTGAATACGATCGCGGCGAGCACCGACTATGTGGGGAACGTGCTGGAACTCAATGCCAAGGGCGACGTCGTCCGCAGCGCGCGTCCGATCAGCGCGGAAATCGCCAACCTCGCCGACCGCGATTTCTTCACCGACCAGCGCGACAATCCGCATCCCGGCGTCTCCGTCAGCCAGCCCTTTCGCAGCCGATCCCGCGACGGGGACGCCAGCATTTCCTTCAGCCGACGCCTCACCGCCCCCGATGGCAGCTTCGCCGGCGTGATCGTCATCGTGGTCCGGCTCGCCTACATCCAGGCCTTCTTCTCGAGCATCGATATGGGGCCGAACGGCGCCCTGCTTCTCGAAAGCACACAAGGACGGATCCTCGCGCGGCAACCGCCCCGGGCAGGGCAAGGCGCGGTCGGCACCGACCTGTCGCAAACCCCCGTCTTCAAGAGAATGCTCGAGGAACAGGCCGGAGCCTTCATCGCCCGCGCCGCCACCGACGGCGTCGAGCGCTATTATACCTTCGCGCGCATTCCCGATCAGCCCCTGATATTGAATGTCGCCTTCGCCACCCGGGACATCTTCGAGGATTGGTGGCGGCGGTCGGCGCTGATCTGCCTCATCACGCTCCTCACCTGCATCGTCATCATCGTGCTGGCGACGGTCCTGCGCCGCGAGCTCCGTCGCCGCGCCATCGCGGAGTCGGAGCTGGCGTTCCTGTCCATCACGGACGGCCTGACCGGGCTCGTGAACCGAAGACGCTACGACGAAATGATCCAGAGGGAGTGGCGGCGGACCAGCCGCACCGGCGCGGCCCTCGCCCTGCTGATGATCGATGTCGACCGCTTCAAGCTGTTGAACGACAAATACGGCCACGCCCGGGGCGACGAGGTCCTCAAGCTCCTCGCGCGCGTAATCGGCGAGAGCATCCGCCGACCGGGGGATACGGCTGCCCGCTACGGCGGGGAGGAATTCGCGGTCATCCTGCCGGATACCGACGCCAGCGGCGCGGCATTGGTCGCCGAGACGATCCGGGCGAAATCCGAAAGCAGCGATACCGGCCTCCCGCCCTTCACCGTGAGCATCGGCGTGGCGACCATCCACCCGAAGCCGGACGGGTCCCTGCGGCAGTTCCAGGAGGATGCCGACAAGGCCCTTTACCAGGCCAAGGCGGAAGGCCGAAATCGCGTCGTGCTGCGCCCGGCGACGGAAGCGGCGCGGTAGGCATCGGCGGAGCGCGAGATGGCCGAATGCGGCGCGCCGGGCTATCCTCGCCGCGGATGCCCTTCGGGTCGGAGCCTGCCGCCATGACCGTCTCGCGCCGTTCCATGCTTTCGCTTGCCGCCGCCGCCGTCATGCCATCGTTGCTGCCGCGCCACGCCGGCGCCGCCGGGGACGCCGGCGCGGTGATCGCCGTCTCGGGCGAGAGCCGGGCCGAGCGCGGCGGCCGGAGCCTCGACCTTGCAGTGGGCGATGCCGTCCTCGTCGGCGATGCGGTGTCCACGGCGGCGGAAGCCAGGCTGGCCATGCGCTTCGGCGCCGCGCGCATCCTCCTCGGCAGCCGGACGCGCCTGCGCATCGATCGCTTCCTGGTGAGCCAGGGCGGCGTGTTCGCGCTCGGGGACGGCGCCATGCTCTTCGACGGGCCGCAAGGCGGACCGGGCGGCGAGGTGACGACGCCCTTCGGCCGCCTCGCCGTGCGCGGCACCCGCTTCTTTGCCGGCCCCAGCGACAGCCGCTTCTCCGTTTTCGTCGCCCGCGGCGCGGTGCGGGTTTCCGCCGGCGACGCCATCGTCGATCTCGGCCCCGGCGAGGGCACGGACTTCGAGGCCGCCGGGGCGCCGCCGACGCCCCCGCGGCGCTGGGGCGAGGCGCGCATCCGCACAGCTCTGGCCCTGGTGGAATAGCCGAGCGGCTCAGCCCGGCCCCGGCGGCTCGCGATCCCCGGCGGGGATGAACACCTCCAGCTTCGCGGCGCGCCCGCGCACGGCGATGGGGCCGATGCTGCGCGCCGCGCCCGGCGGCAGCAGCGCCGCGGCGCCGGGGCCGATGCAGATGGAGGTGCCGAGGTCCTTGTTGGCGGCCTCGAGCCGCGCCGCCATGCTCACCGCCATGCCGTGGGCGGTATAGTCGAGCTTGCGGCGCCCGCCCACGTCGCCCACCACGGCGGGACCGGTCTCCATGCCGATGCGGGTGCGCCCGAAGCCGAGGGCGGCGAAGGCCGGCTCCCGGCGCAGCTTCTCCGTCTCGGCGCGCAACGCCAGGGCGCAGGCGAGCGCGCGGCCGGCGTGGTCGGGCAGATCGAGCGGCATGTTGAAGAAGGCGAGCATGGCATCGCCGACGAACCTGTCGGCCATGCCGCCATGGGCGACGACCACCTCGCTGAGCCGGTCGAAATAGCGATCCAGCACCGCCACCAGCGCCTCCGGCTGTGCCCGCTCGGTCATGGAGGTGAAGCCCTCCACATCGGTGAACAAGGCGGTGATCACCCGCAGCTCGCCGCGGAGCTTGAGGGCCGACGGATCGGCGGCGATGCGTGCGACCACGGCCGGCGCCAGATGCTGCTCGAAGCGGCTGCGGAGCCGGCGCTCGCGCCACTCGGTCTCGATGAAGCCCATCGCCAGCGCCACGGCGAGGGTGACGGCGCCGACGACGGGCGGCCCCAGCGGATCCACCAGGAGCCCGCGGGCGAGCACGAGCGCCACGGCGGCCGCCATCCAGAGCAGCCCGGCGCCGAGCCCGGCGCAAAGGCCGCCCAGCGGCCGCAGCGCGGCGACGGCGGCGAGGGCCGCGAGGCCGAGGAGGAGCGCGCCCGCCGTCTCCCCCTGCGCGAGCCAGCCGGGGCGGTGCGCAACATCACCTGCCAGAAGCGCCGCGGCCGCGTCGGCCTGGATCTGCAGCGACGGAGCCGCCGGGTTGCCCGCGGTGCGCCGCAGCGCCCCCACCTCCACCGCGCTGCTGCCGATGAGCACCACGCGCCCGGACAGGGACGCGGCATCGGCGGACCCGGAGAGAAGCCGATGCGCCGGCACCGTCCGCGCCGCCCACGCCGCGGGCAAGGCGGGGCCGAGGCGAAGCTGCCCATCGGTGCCGAGCGGAACCACGCGCCCGCCGATGCGCAGGACGTTCTGCGCCCCGTCGAGGATGAGGGCGCCGGCGCCCTCCGCCAGCCGCACCGCCTCCACCGCAAGGCCGGGCACGGGCGCATCGCCCGCCAGCGCCAGCAACGGCACCCGCCGCACCACGCCGTCGCCGTCGGGCGCGATGGCGATGATGCCGAGGCCCTGCGCCGCATTCCGCAGCATCGGCGGCGGTCCCGACGCGCCGGCGGTGCGCCAGAGTTCGGTCGGGGCCGGCGCGGTGCTGGCCAGCACCGGGGTCAGGGGCTCGAAATCCGGCGTGGGCACCGTCTCCAGCACCGCGCCCAGGGCGACGGGGCGACGGGCGAGGGCCACGGCGAGCAATGCGTCGCCATCCGGCAGGGATGGCACGAGGTCGGCGATGTCGGCGCGGCCGGTCTCGGCGGCGATCCGGCGCGCCGCCGCGGCGGGCGAATGACGGTCCGGCCCGGCAAAGAGAATGTCGATGGCGACGGCGGCGGGCTCGCCGCCGGCCACCTGCGCCACCAGCCGGGCCATCTGGGCGCGGTTCCATGGCCAGTCGCCGTATCGGGCGAGGGTGTCGCTGTCGATGTCCACCACCGTGAGCAGCGGCGCGGGCTTGGGCGGGGCAAGGGCGAGCACGGCATCGATGGCGGTCTCGCGCAGGGCGCCGCGCAAGCCGAAGCCATCCCACGCCCAGACGGCCAGGGCCGCGAGGAGCACCGCCGCGCCGACGCGGACCTGCAACGAACCGACCGCCGCCGGCATGGCCATTGCGATCACCCCTGCGCCCTGGTCCGGACGTGTCGGGTCCGGCACCTCGCGCTGGATAGCATGGATCGGACGCGCATGGCTTCGCGCATCGGCTTGCCCCCCGGCACCGGCTCATGGCCGCGCGCGGCGGGGAGGCGTCACCTGAAGGCGGCGGAGGACTGCAACGCAGCCGCGAGCACCAGGGCAACCCCAAGCAGGGCGACCGTGGCGACCGGCCAGCGGCGCAGCCACTCATCGGCCGTGACCGCCCGCGCCAGGACCGCCCTGCCCGCTCCTCCCAGCCGCGCGAAGGCGAACAGGATATCGCCGGCCGGCACCTCCGGAAGGGACGGGGCCAGCCGGGCCAGGAGCGCCGCCGCTCCCAGGCCGAGCGCCACCGGCCAAAGCCCCTGCGCCACGGCGGCGGGCGCGAAGGCCACCGAGACCGGCAGGCCGGTGACCGGCGTGAACAGGACGAATGGCGCCGCGAGCGCCAGCACGGCAAGCGCGATGGCGGGGAACAGGAGGCCGCGCGGCCGCGCTCCCGGCGTGCCGCAGCGGGCCACGAGCAGGGCGTAGCGCGCCATGAGCAGCGTGCTGCCCGCCGCCGAGAGGGTGAGCAGCCCCCCCGTGATGCCGTCGGGCACCACGATCTTGATGGCGTATTTCGCCAGCGCGCCGCCGGTCAGCGGCAGCCCGGCGAGGCTGAGGCCGAGGAGCCCGGCCACCACCGCCACGCTCCGCGCCCGTCCCGGTGTCGAGGCCATGGCGACGCCGACGGCGAGGAACATGGCGCCCTTCAGCAGCATGTGGTTCACCGCATAGAAGGCGGCGAGGGTGAAGGCGCCGGCCGTCCCCGAGGCGATCCCCGCCCCGAGCACGGCGGCGACCACCCCCATCTGGCTCACCGTGGAATAGGCGAGCGCACGCTTGGGATGGCGCTGGGTGACGCCCACGGCGACACCGTAATAGGCGGTGAACAGACCCGCGCCGCACAGCGCCATGCCCCAGCCGGGCAGCGGCACGCCTTCCGGCAGGAAGCGCAGCAGGCCGATGACGCCCGCCTTCACCACCACCCCCGAGAGCGCCGCCGACCCCGGCACCGGCGCCACCGAATGGGCGAGCGGCATCCACACATGGAGCGGGAACACGCCCATCTTCATGGTGAAGCCCAGGAGCAGCAAAGCGATGATCGGTGTCTTCCATGGCGAGGAAGGCAGCGCCGCCACCGCATCGCGGATCAGCGGGTTGGCCTCAGGCGCGCCGGAGGCCAGCATCACGAAGGCGGCGATCAGGCAGCCCTCGCCGACCACGGTCAAGGCGAGGTAAAGCGTGCCCGCCCGCCGTGCCTGCGGCGTGTCGTCGTGCACGGCGAGGCCGAAGGCGGAAAAGCTGACGAGGGCATAAGCCAGATAGAAGCTCGCCACGTCCGCCACCAGGAACACCGCGAACGAGCCCGCCATGGTGCACAGCCACCAGACAGCGAAGGCGAGGCGCGCCGGGTCCTTCCGCAGGTAGGCGGTGGCGAAGGCGCCCGCCGTCATCCACAGGAGGGCCGCCCCGCCGAGCAGCAGCGCCCCCGGCGCGTCGAGCGCGAGGGTGAAACGGAAGGGATAGGGCGCGACGAGGAGCGTCACGCCGCGCGGGACCACGAGGGCGGCGACCAGCGCCGGCAGCGGCGCCAGGAACAGGAGGCGGGGTGCCGCCCGGCGCAAGGCCGGCACCAGCAGCGCCAGCGCGAGGACGACCGGCAGGGCGATGGCCGTCACCAGCAGCGCCTCAGGAAAGCCCGCCACATCGGACACGAGCCGGAGGGGAAGCAGAAGCGGCGCGCCGGTCATGGCAGCAGCCCCGTCCAGGACAGGGGACGGCCGATGGACAGGAACGCGAACGGCGCGAGCGGGAGGAAGCCCAGCAGCACCGCCGCGAACGCCAGCGCCAGGGCGATGCCGGCCCGCGCGCCGCATTCCCGCGCCGGCGGCACGCGTCCGGCCCCCGCCGGCTCCGGCCGCTGGAGGGCGATCACCACCACCCGCAGCACGTAGGCGCCGGCCAGCAGGCCGCCGGCCAGAATCACCAGGGCGATCCACCACGCGTCCTGGTGGATGGCGGACGTGAGCAGCATCACCTTGGCGATGAAGCCGCCGGACGGCGGCAGCCCCATCAGCGAGAGGCCGCCGATGCCGAACGCCGCGACGCTCACTGGCGCCACCCGCCCGGCGCCGGCGAGGCCGGACAGGCGGTCATGGCCCATGGCCTCGGCGATGAGGCCCGCGGCCAGGAACATGGCGGCCTTGGAGAAGGCGTGCGAGACGAGGTGCAGCGTGCCGCCGGTCCAGGCCAGCGCGCTCCATTGCCCGTCGGCCGCGGCGGCGAGGGGGAACATGAGGCAGAGGTAGCCGATCTGCGCCGCCGTGGAATAGGCGATGAGGAGCTTCAGCCGGTCCTGCGCCAGCGCCACCACCCCGCAGAACAGGATGGCCAGCGCGCCGAAGGCGGCGAGCACCGGCGCGCCCGCCTGGGCCAGCGGCAGGGGCGCGAGGTCCGACCACAGGCGCACCAGGAGGAAGAGCGGCGCCTTGATGACCACCGCCGAGAGCACCGCGCTGGCGGCCGGGGGCGCCCCCGAGTGCGCCGGCGGCAGCCACAGGTGCAGGGGAAACAGGGCCGCCTTGGCCATCAGGCCCGCGCTCATCAGCGCCAGCGCCGCGATGAAGGTTCCCGACGGCGGCGCCTGGGCGAGCCGTCGCGCCAGCAGCGCGAGGTCGAGGGTACCGAACAGGCCGTACACCAGCACGACGCCGAGCAGATAGAGCACCGAGCCGAACAGGGCGAAGAGCAGGTAGGTGAGCGCCGCGGAGAGTTGCCCCGCCTTGCCCTCCAGGCAGACGAGGGGCACCGCGGCGAAGGTGAGGAGCTCCAGCGCCACGTAGAGGGTGAACAGGTCCTGCGCCAGGAAAGCGAGGTTGAGCGCGCTCGAAAGCGCCAGGAGCAGCGTGAAGAAGGCGGCCGGCATGCGCGGCGCCTTCCCTCCTCCTCCCGCGATGGCGAACAGGCCGGTGAGCAGGAGGACCATGGCGGACATGCACAGCATGGCGGCCGAGAACCCGTCGGCCCGCAGCGCCACCCCCAGAGGCGGGGGAAAGCCGCCGACGAAATAGTGCAGCGCCTGCCCGGTCCGCACCACCTGGACGGCGATGGCGCCGGTGATGGCGCAGCCGAGGCCGAGAACCGCGACGGCGATGCGCGCGCCGGCGCCGGGGCGGAGGAGGAAAAGGGGAGCGAGCCCGAGCAGGGGCACGGTCACCGCAAGGACCAGTAGCGCGCTCACCTTTCGGTTTCCCGCTTGCCGTCGTCGGGCGCCGGGCCCGCCTCGACCTCGCGCAGCCGCACCAGCAGGGCCAGGGCGAGGGCCGTGGCGCAGAAGGCGACGACGATGCCGGTGATCACCAGGGCCTGCGGCACCGGATCGGCGTGAAACCCCGCCGCCGCGCCGCGCCGCGCCACGGCGCCGAAGATCAGGAAGACCCCGCCGCCCAGCACGTTGAAGCCGAGAATGCGGCCGAGCCCGCCGCCCGCCGTGAGCAGCCCGTAGACGCCGCACCCGGCAAGGATCGCCCCGGCGAGACCAAAGAGGGTGGCCCCGGTCATGTCCCCTCCTCCGCCGAGGGCGGCCCGAGCACGATGAGGCAGAGCGTGACGGCGATGGAGATGGTGATCGCCACCTCGACGGCGATGATCACCGGCTTCTCCCAGCCCGGCGGATAGCCCAGGAAGACGCCCGCCGTCGCCCAGCCGGAAAAGCCCACCGCGAGGAAGCCCAACGGCCCGGCGAGCAGCAGCAGGCGCAGGCGCGGGCTGGAGGTCCGCGGTGGCCGGATCTGGCCGCCCATGAGCAGCAGAAGCCCCATGGCCGCGAGCACCGCGCCGCTCTGGAAGGCGCCGCCGGGCGCGTCGGCCCCCACCCACAGCAGATAGAGGCCCACGAGCAGCCCGATGGGTGCCAGCACGCGGGCGAGGAAGGCGGAGGGCGCGGAGGCGGGTTCGGACGACAGGGGCGCCGGGCGTCCGCTCCAGGAGGGATCGCGCGACAGGGCCCAGACGCCGACCAGCGCCAGCAGCAGCACCACCTTCTCCAGCAGGGTATCGAGGGCGCGAAACACCAGGAGCACTCCGGTGACCGGATTGCCGAGATCGGTGGCGGGCAGCGCCGCCGCCACATCGTGGGCGCGCGTCGGCGCCGGCTCCGGCAGGGCCAGCACCATGACCGAGAGGGCCGCCGCCACCCCGACCGAGAGGAGTGCGGTGAGCGGCCTGGCGCCCGGGCGGGGCGCCTCGGGCACGGCGCGGACGGCGCGCAGGAGCACCACGCCCGAAATCCCGCTGCCGATGGCGATCTCGGTCAGGGCCACGTCCAGCCCGTCGAGGCGCACCCAGGCGAGGCCCAGCAGCAGGCCGTAGCCGATGAAGGCGAGCACCGCCCGCCGCGCCCCGCGGGCGGTGACCACGCCGAGCGCGCCGGCGACGAGGAGCAGGCAGAGGGCGGCGTCGAACAGCAGGCTCACGTCGGTCCGTCCCCGGGCGCGGACGCCTCCCCCACCTCCACCGCCTCGGCCATCACAGCCTCAGCCATCACAGCCTCAGCCATCACTTGCGCCACCGCGCCGGACGCGAGCTGGGCCAGCAGCCAGACCGCCACCATCTTCGCGCCGTCGAGCAGGCTGGCCGCCTGCGGCAGCAGGCCGAGCACGATGAGGGCGAGGCCGAGATTGTCCGCCTTGGTGAGCGCGTGGATGCGCGACAACGTATCGGACAGCCGCACCAGGCCGAGCGTTCCGGCGGCGTAGAAGGCGATGCCGGCGGCGACGCAGAGCAGGGTGAAGGCGTTGACGAGAGCGCTCATGGCCGCCGCAGCTCCGGCGGCGCGCCGCGGGCCGGGCGCGCCGCCCCGGCGGATGCGCCGAGGGATGCGCGATAGGCGCAGGCGGCGAGCGCCGCGAGCAGCGCGAGCAGCAGCGCGGCATCGAGGATCGCCGCGTCCCCCATGGCCGGGGCAAGCAGCAGCAGCACCGCGATGCCGGCGGAACCCAGCAGCTGGATGGCGAGCATGCGATCCGCGTCCCGGCCCCCGGCCCGCCACAGCGCCGCGAGACCGGCGGCGGTCACGAGCAGCAGCACCGTTCCCGCCGCGAAGAGAAGATCAGCCATGCGGCGTGCCATGGCCCGGCGCATCGGCGAGCGCGAGAAACGCCGCCGCATCCGCCGAGAGCGAGGCGGCGACCGGGGAGGTGAGGTCAAGGCAGTGGACCCTCAGCTCCGGGCCATGGCCGGACAAGGGGAGCATGCCCGGCTGGAGGCTCGTGATGGCCCGGAAGGTGTCCCGCGCCAGGCCCTCGGGCACGGCGCATGGCACGGTCACGATCCCGGGGCGGACCCGCGGCGGAACCACCGCGACGCGCCGCGCCACGTCCCAGCCCGCGCGGAACGACCCCGTCATGAAACCGGCGGCAAAGGAGAGAAGGTTCGACAGGCGCAGGCGCCCCGGTCCCTGCGGCAGGAGGCGCAGGCTCGCCGCCGCCGCAAGCCCGGACACGATCACGCCGGCCGCGAGGTCCGCCGCATGAACCGGGCCGAGCACGACCCAGCCGGCGAAAAACGCCAGCCATCGTGCCAGGCCGCGCCCGCTGAAGACTTCCCCCATCCCCGCCTTCCCCGCCCGCGACACCCGCCGTGGATGCTGCTTCGAACAATGGACGGAATGATAGCCCGCGGGCGGAGCGCACGAAAGGGACGGCCATCGCGGCAAGGCGCCGCCCGAGCTGGTGACCGGGCCTGCGGACGGCAGATG